>NZ_AP021879.1:7297500-7630248 GCF_009689005.1 Desulfosarcina ovata subsp. ovata
CGATGAAAATTATTGGCCCAAGTTTTTTGGGTATGGATAGGTTTTTCTCTTGACAAGTGTTCAACCATATCAGCTTTTACAACCTGCTCGGCTGTATGCCCCGGTCGGCTGAGCTCCCCGTTGCCTTTGTACAGGAAGCATGAGATGACTAATAAAAATAAAGAATTTTATTTATCTGTAATATCAATAGCAATAGCTGCTTCTGCTGTTGTCTTGTCACAATTTCCACCAATATATACATATTTTGAAAAAGCTAAAATTGAGATTGGGCGTAATCCCCAAATACATATCGGCCATTCCTATGGCAATATCGGCATAACGAAACAAATAACAATAAAAAATATGGGTGACAAATCTGGAGAGATTGAAAAAATACGAATTTTTGTGTGTTTAAAAAATAAAATAGAAAACGGAGTACTATTTCCTGCAAAATATTATTTAAAAAAAGAAATAGACAGCTTCATGATGAATAGAGCAAAAATTAATATATCGGAATTTTTTTTAAATCCAAATTCATCATGGGACGAAACTACAGTATTCTTCAATGAGTTTAATCATACGAATCAAGAACAATATCGAAATATAGCTGAAAAAGCATTGTCAGAAAGAAATAAATGGGAATGGAACTTGCGTCATGAAAAAAATATGGATGACGATGCTATTATAGATTATGAAAGCGCTCATCCTATGAAATTTAGCGATCAGCTTTCGCAAGATATTCAAAAATATATAGAATTACGCCTCAAATGGTTTGTAAAAGGAGAGTACTATCTTGTTGAGTATATTACTCACAATGGAGAGGTCACGACTACCTATTATACGTTTTCTGTTTCCAATTCGACATTAAGAGCTCTCCAAAAAATTTCAAAAAGTCATAATTATTTCATTGATGAATTTAGTGATGTTCCAAAAGGAATAATCGAGAATTTATCTTCCGTATCGTTAGAGAGAGAAACTAAAGATAGATTATTATCGGTAATTAAAAGCAAAGATTTGTAAATAACTATCTGGTTTCTTAGATAAAAATTAGGCTAACAAATGTTTCAACCCGACGTTTTTCGCCGCTCCGTTCGCTTCGCTCTATACGTTCTGAAAAACGCGGGTTAAACAGGCGTTATCGCGCCGAGGAAAGCTCGGTGCATCTTGCAGGGTGAAAGTCCCTGTCGGGAGGAAGGTCAGTAATGGCTTTCTGTAAGGGTTAGCCACCCACCCGTATCGAGCCTTGGGTCCATGGCGGAGATACTTTCTACTCATTGTAAGTGCTGGACGCCGATATATTGGCTGGAAACGAGCCGCGACCCGGGGAACCGGAGCCATTCGCGGATGGTCTCACCCCACTGAACGATCAATGGAGTAGGGTATCGAACAAGATGGGCTAAGCGTAGGCAGAGAATCCTGTAGGCCCCCGGATCGGGTCCAGGGCAGGCTGCGGGGAGACCGCGCTCCCTGAAGTGCTGGTACAGCTTCGAAATGCAAATTGCGGACGCCGGGGGGTTTTAACGTGCGCCGAAGGCAACACAGAAGCATCCGTTTTGGCGAGGATGTGGAGGTCCGCCGGCGTGGCATGCAGGAAGAGATGCATCGTAGAACTCGGGAAGCCCCATTGCGCTCCTGGCGTAATTACGCTCCAGGTGGGTCGTCGCAAGGCGGCTATATGCCATTGGGGTGTCTTATCAGGCATAGTACTCAGAGGTTGGGAAAGCCAGCCACACGCATGTGTCAGTGATACATGCAAGGGAAAGGACCTGACGGAAGGATGCAACCCGCAAAGGAAACTCGTGCCGGACATGTAGGGCTGGATAACACGAGCCAACCTCACTGCGGGGAATAGCAATTGGATCTTGTAACGGGTAACTGTGAAGATCCGCGCGGAAGCGAGTCCAACCGAAGAACCGGGAAACCGACCGTCCGGGATGAGAGGGGGGCTTACGGAAACGTGGGTTATGGTGGAAATAGGAACCCGCTGCGCAACCGAAAGGGTGCATGTCGGAAACTCTCTGCCTAAGACTGCGCGCGCCGTATTTCTACCCGACGTCTGTGCGGGGGACGCTGGGTAACCGACGTTCCTACCGTGAGAGGGCTAATGAAATCAGGCAAGCTACAGCCAGTAATAATGTCATGCGGCATTCAACGGTTTGATTTGTGAAAGTTCTTTACTATACCGCTGTGCTGAATCCCAAAGATCCCATGAATGCTGAACATTCAGCCAGAATTCGGGTGAATTGCCAAAAAGACGCGATAATCTGAGCGCCATAGCAGGACTGATAGCTCGTCGTTCTCTTAGAATTTCATTTATTGTTTGGCGTGATACGCCTAAAGCCTTTGCCACTGAGGTCGTGTTAAGATTATAGTCCGGCATGAAATCCTCTCTGAGCATTTCACCGGGATGAGTCGGCCTGATTTCTCG
The DNA here is from genome assembly GCF_009689005.1 of Desulfosarcina ovata subsp. ovata. Classification (NCBI taxonomy): domain Bacteria; kingdom Pseudomonadati; phylum Thermodesulfobacteriota; class Desulfobacteria; order Desulfobacterales; family Desulfosarcinaceae; genus Desulfosarcina; species Desulfosarcina ovata. The sequence continues at coordinate 7,299,908 of NZ_AP021879.1, forward strand.
CTTTGTTGTATTAGGAATAGCCATCATTTCAGTCCTTAATGGTAATCGGTTATCTCAACATCGTAGGCATCGCCTTCAATGAAACCGAAACATATTCGCCACTGGTCATTTATCGATATGGAATATTGCCCTTTTCTATCTCCTTTTAGCGCATGGAGCCTGTTGCTGGGGGGCACCAAAAGGTCATTTATGTCATTTGCAAAATGGATAAATTCTAAACGCCGTATTGCCCTTCGTAATAAATCCGAAGGAACACGTTTTGATTTGCCAGTAGTGAATAATTTTTGGGTTTCCTTATCGGCAAATGTTTTTATCATAAACAAATTGTAAACAATCACGTGACAGTTGTCAAAGGTTGAAGCTGCATAATTAATGAGGTTGCCCCAACCACCGCTTGCTCGTGCCCAGATAAATTCGAATCGTTGGGATTCCACCACAAAGGAGGATGAAATTCGATATTGTTACCCAGTGGGTGCAAGTCCCACATGAGTAAAGTTTAGCCAACAGCTCATTAGCGAAATCCACAGGCAAAACCGGTAACGGAAGTCTGAAGCTGGATGGAGCGAGATTGCAGGCTCTGTATTGAGCCCCGAAAAATGTATCGTTGTGGTCCGTGAGGATAAATCCCGTCAGCGGGATGAAAGCCGACCCGATGAAAGCCGAGGGAAGGCAGCAGACTCGCAAGCGATACGGCGAGCGTGCGAGTCACCACCGGGGTCTGCGGCCAGGGCATGTTCTCAAAGGGGTAGCTCGGGAACTGGGGAGGTCCGGATGTTTCCTTGTGAAAACGGTTAGGTGGATACCGTCCGTTGGGGTAAAACACCTGTGGCGGTAAGGTAGTTTCAGCCTTATCGCCTGTATAAGAAAAGTGAGGCAACAGACAAGGTACCGGGGGCGGATAGCCAAAAGCGAACAAACCCGGGTTGGACATTCGGAAGTCTTAGGATCGGGAATTTTATTAATTTTTGTCTTATCAACCCCGCCCGGCCGGTGAAGCTGGGGTTATAACCACTTTTTTAGCATTGAGCACATACCGATGAAAAAGACCGCTCAAACTGTTTTGTTATCGTTAACTGTTTTGCCCCTCGGTTCACCAGATTATCGTTAAAGGACTTCAATATGATTAAAAAATTGTTGGTTTCCATAGTATTGAGTTTCGTGATGGTGTTTACGGCTTCTTCTTTTGCCATGCCGCCTAAAACCGATTTTATTGGAACGTGGACAGGGCTTCAGCAGGAGGGGCAGCAGTTTAACCGTATCACGCTGAATATTGAGACGATTGCCTGGCCTGATGGAAAGACGGCTTTATCCGAACCGTCTATGACCGGCTGGTCTCTGTCCGGTTCTGTCAGGGTTGAGCCTGCCATGGTCACGATGAGAAGAGCTCCTGAGCCCCAGACCGTCCCTGTCACAGGAGAATTTTATCCTGCCGGCAATATGGTAAAACTCCAATATATTTTACGCCGCAACCGCCCCATCGTTTACGGCGTTTTAAGCCAGGATAAGAACAGAATGGCCCTGGTTTTTTCCAGCGGAAGATCAGGCAACCTCGTCCTGCCGGTTTTATTGACCGCGGGTACAGAGCTGCCCGAATCCCTGTCACCGTTTGCTACATCAAGCGAAGACGCCGAACGATTACGCCGTGATATGGAGCGGACCGGTATTCAGGTCGCTGCAGGACAAACCCAGCTCGATGCGATTCGATCTCAGATTCAGCAGGTAAAAAGCGAGCTCAGGCAAGCCCGTAGCGCTGGGGACAAGGAACAGCAAAAATTGCTCAAGGCAAAAATCAAAGAACTCAGGGATGTCTATCGGAAAGAAAACAGCGCACAACAGGCAGTCATACTGGAACAGGCCCAGAAATTGCGGAAACAACAGCTCGATCAGCTCAGGATGACAAACCCGGAACTGGCAGATGTGAATCAAAAAATAATGGAATTACAGAAGCAGCTTGTCAAGGCTTCCAATGACAAGGATTTTACGAATATGATGATGCTGGCAAAGGAGCTTAAGAGCCTGCAGCGTCAGCAGAAATCAGCCATGGCACTAGGTCGGAATCAGGCAGCACCACTATCCGTTGCCGGTGATTCGGGTCAGTGCCCGGAGCATGTTGCGGCCTGGGCTGATGAACTGGAAAAAAACGGGGCCCCAAATTCTAAATTCAGGAACTTGGGACAACTGGCCAATCTGTTCCGTCCGTCTGTCTTTGAAAAGCACTTTCAGGCGACATTGCTTTCCATGGACGCGAAAGAACGCCGCCAACTTGGTGTTGATCTGCGGCAGCATTGTTCCGGGAACAACAATGCATTCTCCCGTAGCGGAAATCTGCCCACCGTTGCAACAGCCTTGGCCGACGAAGGGTCTCAAATCAACTATGTGAGTGCAGCCATGGCAGGAGAGGCCTTGGATATCGTCGGTCTGTGGTCTCAAAGGACGCTTACCACCCTGAATGGATATAGCCATTCAGAGGACATAGAGGTTCTTGGAGACAGGGGGGATATATTGTTTAAAGCGCTTTGGCCAATGGAAACGAAGAACGCAAATGATGCCATTGCATCTGCATATAATGTGACCATCGAAAAAGAACAGATCGCTCAGATCGACTTACTTGCAGACAATATTGACGGCATCGATGCGTTTACCAAGCTCAGCCACCTGCCCCAGCAGAAAAATTGGAAAAAGATGAAATATCCTGCAGGGCAGAAGGTGATGATGTACTATCAAGAAAAAACCTCAATGGCGCTTTCCCGGCATATTGACCAAACATTCCCTGGGGCTGCTCGTGACATGGGAAATCCCAGGAATGCACTGATTGCAGGCAAACAATGGTATGAACAAAATGGAACGATATTGTCCCTGTTTCCGGACACCAATGCCGCCCGGCACTTTGATCAAACATTTTGGGTTCGACGCGATGAGCTGTTCAGAAAGTTATCCCCTGAGCTGAAAAAAGAGATTGTAGAACTTAAACAAAAATCCGAGATCCAAAACATCGCTTCGGATTTAAGTCTGCCCATGGATAGCCAGCGGTCTGGTGCTTTTAAGGATATCACTGCAGCCAAAACAAAACAGATCGCAGCCCTGGAAACAAAGCGTTACACGGCTTCAGCCCCTGTTCCTCCCGGTCCCGAGCCGTTCAAACCCGACCACCCCGGAGCCGTCTACCTGAACGCCCTTTACCACCAAGACTGGAAAACCATTGCCCGAGAAGATCGTGCATTTGCCATACCCTTGTGCAAAATGATGCAACCCATGCACAACAGCGGCATCTATGACATGATGGCGCTTTTAAGCGGAGGTAAAGCGCAGGGCAGCGATATAAAACAATACATGCAAACCAAAATGGAAAAGGCCTCCATGAGCACCAGTATGGCCGGCTTTTTCATCCTTGCATTAGAACATATATCACCAACGTGTTTGGGGGAAAATCCGGTTCATATTGAACGCACAGAAAAATGGGATAATGTGGTTTATAATGGTTTGGGAGCGGAACTCTACCGGACACACCATTCTCAGACCTACCATTACACAGTTGCCCGGCGCCACCGAAATGCCTTTTACCGACTTGGCGATCCGGCCAGCGCCGAAAGCCTCGATTTCATCAACGGCTTGCTTGGCCAGTTTGGCGTTAAACAAGGGGGGATTCGCGCTTCTATGTCAAAATTAAGTGCCAACTTGCACGGACTCAGAAAGGCCATGCAGGACCTTCCCTGTGACGGTAAGGTAATAAAGCGAATTGAGAACGCACTGATGAAAAAGGCTCTGGAGTAATTTTGATGAAATCGTAAACAATCAATACCGCATTTGTTTCATATGGGCTGAGAATGGCCCGAAAGATGTTGAAGTTACAGATTATCATTAAACTGATATGGTTGAACACTTGTCAAGAGAAAAACCTATCCATACCCAAAAAACTTGGGCCAATAATTTTCATCGAGCGTTTGGATAGAGGCGGGGTCTGCAATAACGACGGTAGAGCACTCTGATATTCGCGGATTGGATACCGCATGACTAGGCTTCGTCGTGGAGCTGCCTCGGTCTAAAGACGGGAGTTTCGGCCTGAAGGCCTATTCCGATAGCTTTTTCGAGGGTTCTCCAAACCGCGACCGCGCCCCTATCCAAAAGCTCGATGGCTATATTTGTTCTTTGATAAAGCCGATCCTTTCTTGAGCATTTTTAAAATCAATAAGTTCTTTTTCTATTTGCATCATCGATTATAGAGAAGTACTTATCCAGCTTCTTGAGCCGGAGCAACAGTCGCGCTTCTCTCGCCGTCGCTAATTCCCACCCAGCGTGGAAAGTCAGGGCTGTCAAGGCTGCGACCTTAGGGAGCACCCTTTAGGGCTTGGCCTTGATAGGCCTGGGTTTCCACGCTATAACAAATCATCTTTCAGCGGCCACGATTGGAACAGCCCGGGCAATGGCCCAGATGAAACCGGCCAACTCGCGTGCAATCGCGGTGATGACCACGTTATGGTTTTTGCCCTTTGCAATCAACCTGCGGTAGCGGTGGCATAGTCGTAGCTGTGCATTCCAGGCAATATCCAAAACATCGTCCGGCAAGCCTTCCTGGCGTTTACGGATCGCCTTACTTTTCCGGGCCGGCATACGATAGGCCTGAGCCGATTCGATCAACGTCCTGCGGGCATGGGTATTGCCGGTTTTGGTAATGGGGCCTTTTTTGATGGTGCCACCGCTTGAATGCTCCGATGGGATCAGACCCAAATAGGCCATCAGCTGTGCCGGCGTATCGAAACGGCTCAGATCCCCCAGTTCAGCGACGACGGTCACCGCGCTGAGCAAAGAAATCCCCCTGAGCGCTTGCAGAGCCTCGATAACCGGAAGCAGTCGACTGGTTTGGCAACATTGCTCAATCGCTTTTTCGATGCGCTTAACGCGGGCCTCATGGTCTTCCATGGCGTCCAGGTATTCGGTAAGGGCAATATGCTGGGCAGGATGCTGCATTTTCAGCTCCGCCAGCCAATTTAAATGAGCTTTACCCCATTTGCTTTTACCTGGATAACTGATTCCTTGTCGCAATAAAAAGGCATTGATCTGTTGTTTGACTTTGCGGAGCGATATTTGGATGTCTTTTCGTGCACGTACCAGGTCACGAAGCGCTTCATCGGCCTGATCGGGGACATACACCGGCGTCAGTTCTCCGGAACGGTGGAGCGTCGCCAGGTGGGTTGCATCACGGCGATCATTCTTAACCCGATCACCTGTTTTTTTGGGGATCAACGCTGGAGCAACGACAACGCAATCGATCCCCTTGCTTGTTAAATGCCTATAGATCGGATATCCGCACGGACCTGCTTCGTAAACACAATGCAATTCGGCGTTTTGTGAAATCAGTTTTCGCATGACGTTATCAATCTGCCCCAGGTCGTTGCTGATTTTTCCATACACTCGAACGTTTCCGTCACGTCCTTCATCGGCGATAGCAATGGTAATCGAATCTTTGTGGACATCTAAACCAACATACTTTACTATCTTGTTCATGGCCTGCCTCCTTGATTTTGGCTCTGTAGTTAGGTTTTTTACGGACCGCTCACTATAACCCACGTTTTCAAGGTTTGGCAGGCCTTTTTATTGCCGTCTTGGTTAACGTTCAACCATATTGTCTAAAATTATATGAGGGTACAATGATACGAATACCTACACATAGGACACCGACCCACCCTGGGGAAATGCTGCTGGAAGAATTTTTAAAGCCAATGGGCATAACCCAGCGTAATTTAGCTAACGCCATCAACGTTCCTTATCAACGGATTAATGAAATAATCAATGGCAGGCGTGGTATTACGCCCAGCACGGCTTTAAGGCTTGCTAAGGTTTTTGGGGTTTCGGCTGATTTTTGGATGAATATTCAACTCAGGTGGGATCTTTATTTCGCAATGAAATCTGAATCTGATGCATTGAATAATATAAAACCACTGCCTTTGAACCACCTTGATACGAATAAGTCCAGCGCCCAACATGGCGCTGGACACTGACCGGGTCTACGCTGGCGCTGGGTAACCGACGTTCCTACCGTGAGAGGTTTTTAGAAGATATTATGTATTGTGTAGCGTCTTGCTTAACTGATACAAACCTGAACCGCATAATTACAATTGCTGCTTGCTGGATGACCGACTTGACAACCTCTTCGGAAGGAACGGTAGCGGTAACGGTCCGCAGCCACCTCGCATATTTTTTCCAGATCGTTTCATGAAAGTTCAAGGCGATGATTTGCAGGATGCCGGTTGCGATACAACCAAAATTGGCAAACGCTTCGATGGCACCAATAGACATTTTCTGCCCAGGATAAAGCGGAAAAAATGTCGGCATTGCCATCAGTTATTCGTTCCTGACCCGCAAAACAGAAAACGTCAATATGCTGTTGGCAGTTATATATGATATATGATAAGATATAAAATCTTATAAGACATCCGATTGCACAACGGCAAAAACAAAACCCATCCTAATTGATTACGGGGGGAGGCGAATGTGAAGCTGTTTGAACCCATCGAGATTGGCGGCATGCCGGTTAAGAACCGAATCGTTATGGCCCCGATGACCAGCCATTACGCCCGGAAAGGGATCGTGACCGAGCGCATGGTTCATTTTTACACGGCCCGGGCAAAGGGCGGCGTCGGGCTGATAACGATTGAAGACGGGATTGTGGACTATCCGCTGGGAAACAACACCGATAACCCGCTGGCCGTGGATCATGATCGGTGCATCCCGGGGCTCACGCAGCTGAGCAAGGCCATTAAAAAAGAGGGTGCCAGGGCGATGCTCCAGCTCTCCCATGCCGGACGCCGGGCGGGCCATCTGTCGCCACGCACCATGCGCCTGGACCGTACCGGTGGCCGGATGCCGGTGGCCCCGTCGCCCCTGGCCCATCCTTCGCCGGGGCATGTGGTCCCCCGGCCGCTCAGTACCGGTGAGATCGATGACATCATCGAGGCCTTCGGTCAGGCGGCCCGGAGGGCGGTTGAGGCGGGCTTCGATATGATCGGGCTGCATTGCGCCCACATGTATCTGCTCGGACAATTCCTTTCGCCCTGGGCCAACAAACGCAAAGATGCCTATGGCGGGAATTTGGAGGGCCGACTGAAAATCGTTCTGAAGATTATTCGGCGGATCAGAAGCGAAGTCGGCACCGGCTACCCCATCGTCTGCCGCATAAACGGCCAGGAGCCGGAAGAGGGCAATACGGTCGATGAGCTTTGCTTCATCGCCAAGGCACTTGAATCAAACGGTGTTGCCGCCCTGCATGTGTCCGTGGGGTTTGGCAGCATCCTTTGGGACAAGGACTTCATTCCGGCAGAGGCCACCATGGGGATGCCGGAAGGGTGCATCGTCCATCTGGCCGAAAATATCAAACAGGCCGTCTCCATTCCCGTGATCACGGTCAACAAGATTCGGCATGTGGATTTTGCCGAAAGGGTGCTTCAGGAGGACCGTGCCGACATGATCGCTTTGGGCCGTGCCCTGCTGGCAGACCCCCAATGGCCCAACAAGGCCCGGCAGGGGCGCTGGGACGACATCCGTCCCTGTGTTTCTTGTTGCCAGGGCTGTGTGGGCAATATCGAGAAGGGGCAGCCGATCAGTTGCCTGGTCAATCCCATGCTCGGCCGGGAGAAAACGGCCCGTATCCGCCCGGTGGGTGCAAAGCGGGCAAAACGGGTTCTGGTCCTGGGAGGCGGTCCGGCCGGTCTGGAGGCATCTATTGTGGCTTCCCAGCGGGGCCATCAGGTGGAGCTCTGGGAACGGCACGCGGATCTGGGAGGGCGCCTGAGGATTGCCGCTACGCCTCCGGGAAAAACCGAGCTGGATGAATTCAAGGCGTTTCTCCATCGCCAGGCGGCGAATCAAGGGGTACGGATTGTCTTGAACCGCGCCGCCGATGTGGATGCGGTACTGGAGGAACATCCGGATGTGGTGGTGGTGGCCACCGGCGCCCGGCCGCATATTCCCGAATTTGCGGTGACAGGTAACGGATTTGTGAAAACGGTGGCGGAAATTCTCAACACCGGCGTGCCCGAAGGCGATTCTGCGGTGATTGTCGGCGGCGGGCTGGTCGGTCTGGAGACAGCCCACTATCTGCTGGAGATGAGAAAACGGGTTACCGTCGTGGAAATGGGCGAGGCGCTCGGTCAGGACATGCCGATGATTACACGCATGCCGCTGTTGCTGCAGCTCGGTGCCAAAGGCGCACGGATGCTTGCCGAGGCCCGGGCGCGTGAGATCAGAACCAATGGGGTCAGGGTCGATATCAAGGGCGAGGAGACGTGGATCCATGCCGATTTTGTGGTGCTTTGCACCGGGGATGTGGCCGATCCGGAATTGGAGACCGCACTCAATGGTCACGGCATTCCAGTTCACACCATCGGCGACTGCCGGCAGCCCGGCGATATGCCCGCGGCGGTTTATCAGGGATTCATGGCTGGCCTTGAACTTTAAATAATATGCAACATTGGGTTTAATTTCACCCGTTACTGCCGATATTCAATATGCATCATACAGAGAACTCATACAATCGTTCCCATGCCGGCAGGTCAAACCGCCAGTCGGCGGCTGCAATGGAATATCCTGAAACATGCCATGGAGGACCTGTCAATAATGAAATCAGAGACCGCTTTGGATAACCTGATAGAAGAGATGCGCAGTAAGGGAAACCTGCCCGCATTGAATGATACGGTACTTGAAATATCGAGGCTTGCCAAAAACAGCGAATCCAGCGCCCCCGACCTGGCGGCAGTCATCATGCGTGACTGCGGACTGGCCAGCAATCTCCTGGCCGCGGTCAATTCCAGTTATTACGCACCACGATTTCCCATTAAAACCATCTCATCGGCAGTGACCTACATTGGTTTCGAAAAAGTCTATCTGCTTTCCCTGGGGCTCGGTCTTTTCCGGCATACCATGGAAACCCTGCAGGCGCGGAACCTGTTGAAGCTGTATGCCACATCCTATTTTTCAGGCACCCTGGCCATGTCGTTGGCCGAGGTATACGGACACGCCAGCCCCGAAGAGATTTTCATTGCCGGCCTGCTTTACCGGCTGCCCGGCTTGAGTCTGGCCAACACCTTTCCCCAGCATTTCCTCGACATGCAATCGCGGATCAATGAGCGTGGAATGACGCTTAACCAGGCCTGCTTGGACGTTTTCCAGGTTCGCTACGACGACATCTGTGACGCCGTGCTGGCGATCTACCATCTTCCTGAGGATGTGGAACGGGTGATCAATCAGGGCAAGGTGTCGGATGAACCGTTGACCATGCTGGTGGGAGAAGCGGCTGGGTTGGCGGCCATGCTGTTCGGAGACCGGCCGGCTGGCAAAGATGTCCTGAGAAAGACCGAGAAAAGGATCCGTAAGCTTCTTGACCGTCCGAAATTCTCCGTTTCCGAAACGATTCGGCAAACGTTTGAAAATGATCGCAACATCAAGCACTTTTTCAGTCTTGGTGCCGAAGATGTGGAGATCATGGTCAACCTTCTGGAGTGGGGCAAGGCCAACCCCATGGCGGTGGTCACCCACCTGGATTTCGGCACGACGTTGGATGCTGAATCGCCAGCCGATACCCCGGAGGCGTTGATCGGTCATTTCCTTACCGAATTGGCGTTATGCCGCAAACGGGGCGGAGAACTCAACCCGTTATTGATGCTTTCCCAGGAAGCCTTGTTTCGCTGCCTGCCGGGCAGTGAGATTTTTATGGCGTTCTTGAGTCAGGACAAACAGCAACTGCTGGGACGGTTTTATGTGGGCAGTTCATTACACTTGAATGCACAGGAATTTTCCGTGGCCATGACCAACACCGACGCCGCCATTGTCCGGTGCATGAAGGTACAATCCCCGACCGAATGGCAGAAGGGAGGCGTCGGGCTGGGTCTGCCGTATGCCCTTTTCGGTCGGATGCCTTTCCAGGCTGCCTATATGGTACCGATTGTGGTGAACAAGCAAGCGATCGGTCTGTGTTTTACCGGTCGCTTAAACGGCAAAGGGTTCAACGATCGGGAGTGTGTGTGGATCGATCAGATTGTTTCCCACATCCAGGCCGCCTTTTCGGTGACCCGAACCTGATGGTGCCTGATTCAAAAGGGACCCTATGGACCCGTCGCATGGGTGTTCGTCGGTGATGTGATGGGCGGCTACTCTTTTTCCGACCCGGTGGAGCGGTTACGATTCGTTCTCTTCAGCCTCGCGCTCGATGTTTTCGGCGATGAACTCTGCGATCAGTTTTCCGCCGTCACGGTCGTGCTGGGTGGTAAATTCTGTGCCGCAGACCCATCCCGGTTGGAAAAAGAGACGTTGGTCCTCTGAGACAAGCTGGGAGACGTGTCGGGGGATTCCGGCCACTTGGATGGGGGTGGTGCCGTTGACCGTCATGGGTTGGATTTCGGTGTTCAGTTCGATCTCTTCCGGGGTATCAATCAGAAACCCCACACCATACTCATTGATGTTAAAAATCCGGTAAGATTTTCCATTGATGGAAATGGTCAGATTCTGCGCTTGAAAACGGCGCCATCTTCGATTCCCCAGTTTCTGATCCATCTCCACCTCCTTTTTGGTTCCGGACCGTTTGCATTGCAATGTTGTCCGGAAATCGGGTTTCGTACATTAAGGGCGATATCGGCTCAATGGTGGTTTCCTTTAGCACAATGTGGTATATGGAGATCAGTCGTTTCCTTTTGCCGGGTTGGGAGATATTCTATATCAGGAACCGTTTCTTGTCGAGGGATAGAATTGCCATTGATGGATGGTGGCTGTTTTTTCCTATTGCTCCGGTCCGGTGTTCATGAGATGAGATAACCGGTCGATAATACGATCACATGGGCAAAAACACCCTCTGTCTATAGGGTTTAAGAAAATGTTTTTGGCAAGGCCTGAGGGAGGAAGCTGTATAATAATACTGCGACGACCGATAACGCAGCCCAAAAACATTTTCTTGAAGTCTATAAAAGGTGATTGCCGTTGACATGACGATGGACCGGATCGTATTTGCAGCAGCGGTATGGATTTTTCCACGTGCATGCCCGAATTTTCCTTTGGTCTTGCCAGCAACAGTGCCATAAAGCCTGAACGGAATGAGATGTCCAGCAGGTTGTCAAGGGTTAGGAACGAATGGGGAGCTCACTTGTAGAGAAACTGTCGATCATTAACCGACTCGGTTTTTTTAACTCCTTTACCGCGGACGAAAAACGACAAGTTGCCTCCGAGGATTCACACTTCCAGGTTTACGATCCCGGAACCGTGGTGATTCGTAAAGGAAGCAGTGACCAGAGCCTTCTGATTATTCTCAGCGGCAGCGTTGCAGTTGCTGAGGGAACCGGGGACGCCGTCCTTGCCATCCTGAAAGCCGGTGAGGTTCTGGGCGAGATGGCCTTTTTAACCGAAACCCGACGTACGGCCCAGGTCATTGCCAGGGAACCGGTGATCGCGCTAAAGCTGGATCGACTGATGTTTGAGAAATTTCCCGCGCCGATTCGGGAAAAATTCAAAGATCAGATTATCATGAAACTGGTCACCCGATTGGATATGGCCAACCGGGAATTGACCCGCTACCGAGGCACCGGCAACGGTGGGTCGCCTGCGGAAACACCGGGACCGTTCAGAGTGCCCGCCGCAGGGGCAGCCGAATCAGAGCTTGCGACCGGTCGGGATCTGATCCGCAAGATCGTCTCCAATACGACCTCGCTGCCGGCCATGCCGGCGGTGATGCTTAAGGTGCAGCAGATGCTCCGGTCGCCGGCAACCAGCCCTGCTCAGCTGGCCAAGGTGATCGAGACCGACGCGGCCATGGTAACCGACATCCTCAAGCTGGCCAATTCTGCATTCTTCGGCTTTCGCGGAAAAGTTTCGACCGTCCAGCATGCATCCTCCCTGCTTGGCACCCGGCGACTGGCCGAATTGATTACCGCCATCAGTGCCGGAAGCGTTCTGGGCAGTGCCATGAGAGGGTATAATCTCAAATCCGGTGACATGTGGCGGCACTCTATTGCCGTGGCGGTAACGGCCAGTGAGATCGCTGGCGCCATGTCCTCCGAGGCCGTCGAAACTGCATATATGGCCGGCCTGCTGCATGATGTGGGCAAAATCATTCTGGATCCATATGTCCGCGAGCGTAAGGTTCTGTTCGATCATTATCTTGAGACGCACCCCGGAAAGTGCATTCAGGACGCCGAACGTGACCTGCTCGGGTTTGACCACGCGGTCATCGCCTCGATTCTTTGTGACAACTGGTCCCTTCCCCGGGCCATCTCTTTTGCCATTCGACACCACCATCAGCCTGCATCCGCAGGCGACCACCAGCTGGCCCACATTATCCATTACGCGGACATCCTGGTCATCCAGGCCGGACTTGCCGGGAGTGGCGGGTATGCGCCGCCGGAGCTGGATCCGCGCAGCCGGTCCATGGTTTCCCTGGACCCGGATACCCTGCAACACTCAGTGGAAAAAGCGCTTCAGTACATGGACGGCCTGAAAGGGCGCCTGTTCGCCCCCTAATCTTGATGGTTTCGTAAAAAGCCCGAGATCAAGGCTTGCGAATCCTGAGAATACCGCTATCGCGGGTGCCGTAGGCAGCGTACTGAGCGTACTCCGCAGTGACGAAGGATACGCGTAACGACGATATCGGTCTTTTTACGAATCCGTCAAGCTTGCGTCCTGGCCGGCACATTAGCCCTTGAAATCCGTCTGGCCGGTATAATATAGTCGTCGCCAGTTATTGTCAGGGGCTGGATGGCCAACACGGATTGCACATACCAAGCGAGGGCGACGCGATGTTTCCCGGTTTTGAAAAAATCATCGAATCTAGAATTAAAAAGGCACAAGACGAAGGCGCGTTCGAGGATCTGCCCGGCAGCGGCCAGCCGTTGCAACTGGAAAATGACCCGCATATTCCTGAAGACTTGCGCCTGGCCCATAAGGTCCTCAAAAATGCCGATTGTCTGCCTCCGGAGGTTCAGTTGCGCAAGGAGATCCGGACAACCGAAGAGCTTCTGTCCGGTATGACCGACACGGTGAAAAAACACCGTACCATCAAAAAACTCAATTACCTGATCATGAAACTCAATGCCACGCGAGGCGCCAGCGCGGAGTTTGATATTCCGCAACGCTACTATGTGGACGTCGTCGAACGCATCGAGAGTGACAACGCTTAATCGGGTGTAAGCATGTTTGGAAAAAAAAAAGAAGGCGACGGGCTGGTGAAAAGCGTCATGCTCGCCTACTTTATTCTTGCACTGCATGTGCTGTTGATTGCCGGAATGGCGATTCTGGTTCTGTTTTTCCGGGGCATGGTCAATTACATGCTTTGGATTGTTCTCGGCGGAATTGCTATCGTCGGCATATCGGCTTTTTTTCTGGTTCGGCGCATGCGGGCGGAAGGCAAATCCCTTCGTGAGATGTTGAAAAATCCCATGTTCAGCGGGCGATCCGTGGAGGTGAGTCTGCTGGGTGGAATGGCCACCGTCAAGTTGGGCCAACCGTCTCAACCCCCGGCCATTGGCCATGACACGGCAATAGACATTCCCCGCCTTGAAGATCCGGAAACTTCCCGCAGTCGGGAGGTCTCGCAGCTGGCGGAACTGGCCCGACTGCTGGAAAAAGACCTTATTACCGTTGAAGAGTTTGATCAGGCCAAGCGGCGCCTGTTGAATCAATAAGCTACGGTTGCCGGTTTCTTTGTCCGACGTGCGTATGAACCTGTTTTCATGATGGCAACCGCAGGCCTGTCACTGCTTTCAGATGCGCCGGTACTTCAGTGTCCGTTCGGGCAGCGTAGGCGGCTGCATGGTCTGGATGGTGCTTGGGGATTCGAAGAATCCGCCAAACCGGTCAGTTGGCCTGCGTTTGGCTCAACGGCGGCCAACCTTGGCGAAAGGATCGAAGAGATGCAGAAAAAAAATATCGCCTTGATTTTCGGTGGGATTTCATCCGAACGGGAGGTTTCGCTGAACAGCGGCAAGCAGGTTTACGAAGCACTGGATAAAGAAAAATATACCGTCTTGACCTATGATCCCCGGTCGGACATTCCTCGGCTGGTTGCCGATGCCGAGCGGATCGACTGTGCGCTGATTATCCTCCATGGCCCTTACGGCGAAGATGGAACCGTGCAAGGTCTGCTGGATCTTCTGGATATCCCCTACCAGGGAGCCGGTGTGCTGGGCAGTGCGGTGGCCATGAACAAGCTGCTCTCCAAGCAATTATACGAGATTGCCGGGTTGACGGTGGCGCCATACGCTGTGGTGCGACGTGGCGAATCGGTCGATGGCGACACCCTTATCGATCGCCTTGGATTGCCCCTGGTGGTCAAACCGGTGGAAACCGGGTCGAGTGTGGGGATGACCATTGTGAGACGTGCCGCCGATTTGCCTGAGGCTGTGGACAAGGCGCTGGAATTCGGATCCACCGCCATGCTGGAGGCATACATCGAGGGACGCGAGATCACCTGCGGGGTGCTGGGAAACGAGGCTGTGGAAGCGCTGCCACTCATCGAAATCATTCCCGGTAAGGATCATGAGTTTTTCGATTACGCGGCGAAATACGAGGCCGGCGCCAGCCAGGAAATCTGCCCGGCACACCTGGATGAAAAATTGACCCGCAAGGCCCAGTCATGCGCCATTACCGCTCACAAGGCCCTTCACTGCCAGGGGTACAGCCGGACGGACATGATTCTCAGGGACGGAGAATACCATGTACTGGAAACAAATACGATTCCCGGAATGACCGCTACCAGCCTTTTCCCGCAATCGGCCAGCGCCGCCGGCATGACCTTCGGGCAATTGCTGGATCGGCTCATCGAACTGGGAATCCGTGCGCGGCGTCGCAAGACCACCCGGGGATAGCTTAGGATCGGGAATTTTATTAATTGAACAAAATTGCTTGTTCTTGCGCCCGTCTTCCGTGTTGCATCAACGGCCACATACTCCTGGTATGCAACCGTTGATGCGCCTTGAAGATGAACACAAGCCCGGCGCAATTACGTCCAATTCATTTCATCCCCGATCCTTATATTCGAACGCCCGCGGTCCGTCCGCTGGCCTTACAAGGAGGGAGGAAGCCTATGAACGTGTTGGTTGTCGGCGGCGGAGGAAGAGAGCACGCCTTAGTTTGGAAAATTGCCCAGAGCCCCCGCGTGAAAAAGATCTTCTGCGCCCCGGGAAATGCCGGTATTGCCCGTCTGGCCGACTGTGTTCCGATCGGTGCCGCCGAAATCGACAAACTGCTGGACTTTGCCCGTGATAAAGGGATTGACCTTACCGTTGTCGGACCCGAGGATCCGCTGGCGGGAGGGATTGTTGATCAGTTTGAAGCAGCGGGGCTGCGCATTTTTGGTGCCAGCCAGCGCGCGGCACGCATTGAATCCAGCAAGTCTTTTGCCAAGGCGATCATGCAGAAATACGGCATCCCCACCGCCAAGGGGCAGACCTTTACCCGTTTCGCCCAGGCCCAGGCGTATGTCAAAAAGATCGGCGCCCCGCTGGTGGTCAAGGCCGACGGCCTGGCTGCCGGGAAAGGGGTGATCGTCTGCAGCACCGAGAAAATGGCCCTGGATGCCCTCAGACAGATCATGGTCGACCGCCAGTTCGGTGATGCCGGCACCCAGGTGGTGGTGGAAGAGTGCCTGGTCGGGGAAGAGTCGTCATTCCTGGCCTTTACCGATGGCAAGACCGTTTTGCCATTGCCCTCCTCCCAGGATCACAAACCGGTGTTCGATGACGACAAAGGCCTCAACACCGGCGGCATGGGGGCCTATTCACCGGCGCCCGTGGTGGACCAGTACCTTCACCAGCGGATCATGAACGAAGTGATGATTCCCATGGTCAACGGCATGGCTGCCGAGGGGTGCCCTTACAAAGGGGTGCTTTACGCGGGCTTGATGATTCAACGGGACACGATCAAGGTTCTGGAGTTCAATGGCCGTTTCGGAGACCCGGAAGCCCAGCCGCTGCTGGTGCGCATGCAAAATGACATCATTCCGGTGATGGAGGCCATCATCGACGAGCGGCTCGACACCTGCCGGCTTGAGATCGATCCGCGGGCATCGGTCTGCGTGGTCATGGCTGCCGGTGGGTATCCGGAAAAATACAAGAAGGGCCTGGAGATCAGCGGGATCGACAATGCCAACCGCATGCGCGATGTGGTGGTTTTTCATGCCGGTACCCAACTGGACGGCAAGAAGATCCTTTCCAGCGGAGGCCGGGTTCTGGGCGTGACGGCCCTTGGTAATACGGTGGAACTGGCCATTAAGAAAGCTTACCAGGCCGTGGCCAAGATCAGTTGGAGCAACGTCCATTACCGCAGCGATATCGGCAAGAAGGCCCTTTTGCGCATGCAGACCAAACCCTGTGTGGGGATCGTCATGGGCAGCGATTCCGACCTTGCGGTCATGGAGGGTGCACTGGGCATCTTCAAGAAATTCGGTATCCCCATCGAGATGACGGTTGCGTCGGCCCATCGCAGCCCGGCACGCGCGGCCGAATACGCGGCCTCGGCCAAGGCGCGCGGCCTCCAGGTGATCATCGCCGGTGCCGGCCATGCGGCCCATCTGGCCGGTGTTCTGGCGGCGCATACGACTCTGCCGGTCATCGGTGTGCCCATCGACTCTTCCTGCCTGCAGGGCTTCGACGCGCTGCTCTCCACCGTGCAGATGCCCCCGGGAATCCCTGTGGCCACAGTGTCGATCGGGAAACCGGGCGCCAAGAATGCGGCCATTCTGGCCGTTCAGATCATGGCGGTATCCAATGATGACCTGGCTGCGGAGCTGGCCGCATTCAAGAAGGAGATGGCGGTAGAGGTTGAGAAAAAGGCCGACAGACTCAAAGCCTACCGGTAACCGGTATCGGATCGATCCGGCGCATTCCGATTCCGGTTGCATCCAATTGGCCGTTGAACGGCTGAAGCGAGGCGGCGTAATCGTCTTTCCCACCTCCGGACTCTACGGACTGGGTGCCGATGCCCTGTCTGAGCAATCGGTGCAGCGGGTGTTTGCGATGAAGCGGCGGCCGGCGGATAAACCGGTGCTGGTGCTTCTTTCCCACATTCACGATATGAATTGGCTGGTGCGTGAGGTTCCTGATTACGCCCGGCCACTGCTGACCCTGTGGCCAGGTGGAATTACCTTTGTTTTCTCCGCTGCCGGAGCGGTGCCCGTAGCGCTGACCGGCGGAACGGGAAAGATCGGCCTCCGGTTGCCGCTTCACCCGGTGGCCCGGGCGCTGGCCAAAGGCTTTGGAGGACCCATCACCGGTACCAGTGCCAATATTTCGGGGCGACCGCCAGCGTCCAGCGTAGCGGCCCTTGATCCGGGCATCCGCCGGGCGGCAGACCTGATCCTGGATGCCGGTAAACTTTCCGGTGGGCCGGGCTCCACAATCGTGGATGTGACCTGCTGGCCGGTCCGGGTGGTCCGTGAGGGGGCGGTGCCCTGGCGCGTGGTCAACGATATTCTCAAGCAACTTTAGCGTAAATGGATTGACAATCTTCCGGGTTTCTCTTATATAACCACACCCACGCCGGAGTGGTGAAATTGGTAGACGCAGTGGACTCAAAATCCACCGACCGCGAGGTCGTCTCGGTTCGATTCCGAGCTCCGGCACCATGAACCAATCAGGGAGTTAGCTAACATCAGCTGACTCCCTTTTTTTGTGGAAAATCGGCGATTGTGCCCGTAAATTTTTGAAGGTATTTTTCCTGTTGTTTGGCAGCCGCTTTCAAGTCTGCATCTTTTCAAAAAGAAAGGCACCTTCGTTTTGGATCTGCGAAAGTGCTGTTTGGTCACATCCGTTTGTATAGTATTCAAGATAATGTTTTTGGGCTGCGTTATCGGTCGTCGCGGTATGACTTATACAGCTTCCTCCCTCTGGCCTTGCCAAAAACATTATCTTAAACACTATAGCCATTTGATTTGTCTTCTTATTTTCTGGGTCATTGGATTCACAATCCATTGGGTGGTTGTTGCTAAACCCGTGCACCGTACTTTTCTTTCACCTCCCTTACGGTTTTCATTTGCGGGTTTGTATGCGCTGCCGAAATCGAAATCGCCCTGAGAGACGATTTTACGGCGTTCTGGACAATATCCATGCCCCAGTATGGGTTCATCGAGATTACATTTTCACAGGGGGCAGGAATGGAATTTTTTTCGTTACATTGGGTGCTGTGATCTGATAGCATCCACTCTTGACGCTGTTTGCCCGTCTGTTAAGGAGATGGCACACGATCATTTTCAGGAAAATAATCTACATGAAGACGCACCGCCTCATCGCAATTTGGGTATTTTCCACGATGGTCATCTGTCTTTGTCATTTCGTTTCCTGCGCACACCCGGTCCGCCGATTGGTATTTCGGCAGCATAAGATCCAATCAATACCCACTTTTCCTGATGGCACCGTGGAATTCGAAAGATTATGGCTGCAAACCGACCAAGGCGATGTTGAAGGCTGGCTTTTCAGGGCCGATGGCGTCGAGGCTACCAAACCGGGGCCAGCGGTGTTGATGGCACATGGTAACCGCGAGCTGATCGACTTTTGCCGAGAACGTGCCAACGGATATCAACGGTTGGGGTATACGGTCTTGTTGGGCGAGTACCGGGGATACGGTCGCAGTGCGGGCTCACCCAGCCAAGAACGTGTCGCTTCCGATTTTCAGGCCTTTTACGATCTCCTGGTATCGCTGCCTTTTGTGGATCCCCAAAAGGTCGTATTCCATGGTCGCTCGTTGGGTGGGAGCGTATTGAGCGAGCTATCCCGGAGACGGCAACCGGCAGGTATCATCGTAGAATCGACCTTCATCTCAATCAAGGCGATGGCCCATGGGGCACCGGATTTACTGTTGGTGGACAGGTACGACACGCTCAGTGCGCTTATGGATTACCCGGGGCCGATCCTGATTATTCATGGCACGCGGGACGACGTCGTTCCGGTCAGCCATGCCTTGGAGATGAAGAAGCGTATTCCCCGGGCTGAACTTCTTCTCTACGATTTCGGGCATAGCGATGGTCCGCCGGACTGGGATGTCTACTGGAATGACATCTCGGCATTCCTGAAAAGGGCGTTGGATTGATTGCCAGTTGTGGCAGAAAGTTGATCCGATCCGGTCGGTTTTGGCTCCATTTCTGGCCGGCCAATACAGCTTTTTTCAAGAAAAACGAAAAAAATGCAACTTTTTCAATTTGTTGAAAATAATTTGTCCCAAAAGTGGTTTTTCAGGACGATATATATCTATTTTCCGTTGCAACCGCTTTCGGTAGGTATCATATCTGATCCCCAATCGTTTTGCCTCCGCCCGCGTTTCTTTCAATCCGAGTATCACGGCCAGGTCGCTTTTGCCGAAATGATTGACCGCCGCCTCCAACAATTCCTTGCCGAGTAAAATCCTTTCAGGATCGTCTTCATCAATCAGCCCCTCGACACCATCACGTTCAAGCGATTCGATCGATGTTCCCATGGTATCGATAGATGTATCCGTCGAGAACTCAGGTATAGAAGCCAATTGTTGTGGAATCAGAGCGAGATGGATAGAAGGATAGGGTGGGGCAATTGGAAAACGGTTTGCAGATTACATGGAGATATCTCCAGTTTCTAAGGACTTTATTTTATTGATATACCCTGTACTAAGCACAACTCCTAGTAAGCGTTTGATTATTCTCCGGTATCTGGCGTCCGGCCCAATTACAGATACGATTGTATAATCTACAAAGCGGAACGAGAAACAGGTCAAAGGGAATTTGATGTATCTGTACTGGTATGGGCCTCTTTGGCGACGATTTTCAATAACCGAAAGCATTGGGTTTTGTTTATCTAATCGCATAATTTCAATACCCCCAACTGTAAAACTATACCCAAAGCGATGATTTCATAAAGATTTGTATACCATATTCCATTCTTCAGGTTTTTGATTCGAAATTAGTGCGCCATGTGTAAAACCCTTACAACCAAATCATAAATATAATCTTATATGCGTATCATGTTGTTACACCTTGATACCTTACATATTGGAAGCCTTTCCGATAATCATAAGTAATAACTCTTTTTTAAATCGTAATTTTTGATAGGTGGATGGATAGCATGTTTTTTGCATGTCCATTATTTTATCTTAACACTATTCACGAAAAACATTGATCATTCATCAATACAATGGGTTCAAAACGTTCCTGAATGGTACAATGAACTAAACGTTTTACCAAAGAGGCAATCAAATGCGCACAATTATGAGTCCAGAATCATGATCTTTCTGATAAAAACAATGAAAAGAATGGCATGGAAAAACCGACATCAACATCTATAAACTTAATCAAGGGTGTGATCAATCCAACACATTGACATAAAGCGAAAAAGCGTGAAAAACGATTTGAAATTATCCTCAATTTAACTTTCTTTAATAGTTCAAATATACCAATAGACGTCCACGGTAGACAATGAAATGGGTCTAACCATTCTAACTCATCAACTACGAGCGTTCAAGAAAGACAGGTCAATTTGTTTCCGAACCCCATATTTCCTGCTTTCCTGCGATCAATAGGAAGAATAAAAAACAAATAAGGGGATCGAATATGTGTGATAGACGATTTTATATTGTCTTTATTATTATAATTGTTAATTTAACCAGTTGCAGTAGCATGACAACATCCTATGTGAAACCAAATCATCATAATTTAAAAACGATAGAATCTCTTGTTGTGAGAGTTGAAGGAAATCCTGATTTCTCCCATATTGATGCAATTGAATCTGAGTCGTCAATAATAATTCTTGTTACCGGTCCTATAGGTGCAATTGTCGACACGGCATATCGAAATAAAATTGATGATGATGTTGTAGATGAAATAAAATCAGAAGAAATCTTGTCATCAGCACGTAAAAATTTTGCCATTCAGCTATCCGAGACACTACAGAAAGCTCAATTTTTTGATATTGTAAACTATGTTGATGCTGCCTATAATAGAAACGATTATGATGCTATTTTATATATTGAAATAATGAATTGGGGATCTCGAAGAAAGCAATCGGAATCATATATCATTATTCCTTTTATTGATTTTCATATAGCTATGACAGACTTGCGTAAAAACAAGTTGATCTGGAATGAAAATCAAACAGTAACATACGATACCAATCACACTTTAAATGATTACAAAACACAAAATGGACTTATCGAGAATGATTTGGAAAAACTTATCAATAAATCTGCCAATCAAATAGTTGAATTATTATTAAGCTTTTAATAAACAAATATTGTTTATTTATAAAACTCCATTGATATTTGCTGTAACCGTATCTGTCATACCCCCATGTTATCTTGCCCCATACCCAGCAGGAAGGAGATCGCCATGACAGAATTTACTATTGTAGAGGATTTCCCGAGATCGAAAATAAATTTTTATGCACGTTTTCAAAACCTCAAAAGGCCTTTGACAGCACTAATTGAAAATGGGAACCTGTTTTAAAAGCATCAGTTTGGACTACTAAGCAGTTGAATTATCAAAGATCGATTCTGAATTCCTGTTTATTTTGGATAGCTGGACTTTGATGTAATCAGTTTATAGACTAAAAACTGTTAACAATAAATGGATATTAAAATGAAAAAAATACTAATAATTTTTTTGTTCATAATTGCTACAATTGGATGTGCTACACAAGGACAATTGAGCACTCTACCTAAAGTTAAAAGCCAAACAACTGCATGTGATGTTTTTGTCATTAGAAAGTCGACAATTTATGGGGGCGCATTGATTTATACCTTTGGTATTGATCATCAAGATATTGTTGCACTCGCTAGTGGTAATTATGTAACTTTTAAAGTTGATTCTGGAACACATATTGCGTCGGTAAAATATCCACGACAATTATTTTTAGGTACCGCACAAAGCTCATTAGAATTTGAGTGTATTTCATCTAATGAAGTCTATATCTATTTATGGCCAGGTTTGGCTGTAAATATGGAGTTGTTGCAGGAAGAAGAAGGTTCTAAATTAATTCAAAATGCAAAGCTTATAGACTTAAAATAGAGACATAAAGTTAATTTGAGAACTATTCTAAAGACGTACAAATGTAAGTTAAAAACACAGAGAAAATACCAGTATCTGCCATCCGACAAATTGAAGATACAACTTCCTATTCTGCATAGCTGAACGACAAATTGAGTGAAGGGAATTTGATTTATCTGTAATGGCTTTTTACCTGAGCAAATTTTTAATAATCTGCAATTTATAAAGCGATGATTTCATACAGATTGATCGACCAAAGCTACACTATAGCTGTGCTTCAAATTCACCGTAAATGGCATCGACAGGTAAAATCCGAAAAATTGTGATAAACCCTGCCCACTTATTTTGGACGGAATGGCCAACCGTAAAGATTTGAAAAGTTTATCCCAAGGAAATGATCGCCTTGAAAGCGACAGATTATCGAATCAATCCTGTAGAATTTCGGCCGGCCAAAAACGGCAGATAGCAATACCTTGTCAAAGCATTGGCCCGATTACAGATACAATAAAAAAGCACAGGCAATCATGTTCGGTAATCCCCAGGGTTGCCAATATTAAAGAGGCCGTTTTCATTATCCAGGATACCAACCATCTAAAACTGTCTGTCAGTCCGCTTTTCCTTCTATCCTTTGAAAAAGTTAGGCTTTATAGCCTTCCACCAGAGAAAACATGCGCTTATCCTGAAGCTGTTTGATTTTTGTAAATCCGGCTGCCGCGAGTCCGGCCTCGATTTCTTGGAATGTATAGGTGCCGCCGCCTTTGGTGCCGGCCAGCATGTTTACCGCAAACAGGGCGCCTTCTAAGGGTTGCGTATGATCCGGTGACATGACGTGATCTCGGATTACGATGCGGCCACCACCATCCAAGGCACGATGGATCTTACAATACAATTCCTCGTTCTCTGCGGGACTGTTCTGGTGAATAATAGCCGACAACAGAGCCAGATCGTGTCCTGTTGGAAGTTCATCTTTGTAGAAATCGCCGACCACCAAGGTGACACGGTCCGTCATCCCGGCGGCCTCCACCCGAGCTCTAGCCATCTTGATTACCTCCGGCTTATCGAACAGGGTCGCCCGCATGGCCGGCTGTGCATCGAGGAAAGCTAGTATATAGGATCCGGAACCGCCGCCGACATCCAACAGCCGGCTGGCTCCGCCAGGGTTCACGACCGCCACGACATCCGGTGCGGCCCTCGACGCGACCACGTGCATAGCCCCAATGAAAGCCTCGAAATTTTCCTTATCCAGGATACCTTTTTCCAAATCGGGAACAGCTTTTCCCAACACGATATTATTGAGTTTAGACCAGTTGCGCCAGACGGAGCCCATATGAAGCACCATGGGCCGAACCGACGGCGGTGCGTCTGCGGACAGCAGCGTGGCGGCGGACGACTCGGTTCGGTAGGTGCCATTGGTTTTCACCATGAATCCCAGGGCACACAGAGCATCGAGCAAAATCGTGATTCCGCGCAAGTCGGCGCCGGTCGTGTAGGCAACTTCGTCCGCCGTGTGGGATTGGCGCGCAAGAAGGGTAAAAAGGTCTATCTCGGCCGCGCTGATGATTACGCGGCTGGCCATGAAGCCACGAACCGTTTTCAGGATCGAGTCATCCGTGTGTTTATTGTCCATGGTCTACCTCGCTGTGAGTGTGAATAAATTGGTGAACAGGGTATCTCAAATCAATTTTCCTCCTGATATCTTTCAGGATAATCATTGACCTTTTTCAGTAACCTGCCCGCAAGGTATTCGCTACCCTCTTTGAGACGATCATGGATGATAATGGCTTCTTCACGGTAACGGTTTATCTTATCTGGCTTCCAATTCTTGGGAGGCCGTTGAAGATTGGTAATCCGGTCTGCCATTTTGACCATCCAAATTTCTCTCGGCTGTTGTCTGATCCTTGCGAGGTTGCCATCCAAATTCGATTCTTTCTCCAGCGCCGCCATAACCTCCATGGCGACCCAAGTGAAATGCATCAGGTATGGTATGTCCGTTCCGGGCACGAGCTGCTGTTTTTTACTATTCCAGTGGGCTTCCGCAGCAAACCTGTATGCGCTTATGTCGATATCTGGGGACCAATTTCCGAATTTCAATTTCACCCCCTCACCGATCCACCCGCTCTTTTAGTTCCTTTCCCGCCTTGAATACGAATGAAAATCCTGCGCATTCTGGTATATTCTTTTCCGCCAATCGCCTTAATGCTTGGATCAGTTCAAGCTTGTTCATGTGTTTGGCGCTCCTGGTGATTGTATTCTGGAAATTCAAAAGGGGGGGGGGATTGTCGATAAAGATACCTGCTGTGGCGTGATACCGTCAAGGGCTTGCTTGAAGCGCCAGCTTTCGTGGCGATGATAATGCAAACGCTGACTTTTATGCGTGTGATCTAAAAGTCGTCAAACCATCGTCCAGATCGTCCACGCTCAATTATTATCCTTGCATCCAGTGAGTTAGGATGGACGGTACTTTAATGACGTGCCGATTCATCATCCAAAGTGGCGCACCAAGACGTTGTATATGTTTCGCACAACATTTACATTGACATTAACATTATCCTGAACAATAATGACACAAAGGACAAAGTCACCTTGCGATATTGGAGGCCCGCACTGTGCAAACACCACCGACACCCAAGCAACAGACGCTCCTGGATTATCTGAGGCGCACCATCGATACCCAGGGTCAGATTCCCAGCCTGCGCCAGGCGGCTACCGACCTGGGGATCAGTCATACGGCTGTTGTCCAAAGGCTTAAATCCCTGGAGAACAAGGGGTACATCAAACGGGAAGGTCGTTACAGCCGCACAGTCTATTTGCTCAATCGCGACCAGGAAACCGCCGGTGTTCACCGATGGCGAGAGCTTCCCATCATCGGCCAAATCACTGCCGGCCTGCCCATGTACGCCCAACAGGCATGGGATGGTACCGTGGTGGTGGACGGTGCCGTATTCACCGGCGACAATCTCTTCGTATTGCGGGTGCGCGGTGATTCCATGCGCGATGTAGGTATTTTAGACGGGGATCTGACCATCTGCCAACCCCGGCAGTATGCTGAAAACGGTGAAATCGTGGTGGCCCTGGTGCACAACGAAGAAGCCACGGTAAAGCGCTTTTTCCTGCACGCCGACCATATCGAACTCCATCCTGAGAACCCGGCCTATCCAGTGCTGCGCTATGGTTTCGACGAAGTATTGATACAGGGCAAGGTGGTGGGGCTGCAACGAGGCTCTAACAGCGCCTTGTGGGAACCCCATCCCGGAACAAGCGCCAAGCGAACAGCTCCTGGAAAACATTGATCGGTTGCTGGCGATATTGATTCAACTGCCGCCCGCTTTTGACTGGGTTCCCGATCACCGGCTCTATTTGAGCCACCTGCTGGATGCCCTGGTGGGACTGCCGGTGGCCGTGGAGTTCCGCCATCGGTCCTGGGCCGACGAACGGGTTTTCAAAGGATTCAAAGACCGACGGGTGACCTTGGTGACCGTGGATGTGCCGGATCTGGGCTATCTGTTTCCGAGCCTGGATGTCGTCACCAACCCCGATCTGATCTATATCCGCTTTCATGGCCGCAATACCCGGGGATGGCGGTCGGGCAACATGCAAAAGCAGTTCGACTACGACTACAGCCCGGCCGAGCTTGAGCACTGGAGTTCGTCCACCATCCCCAAGATGGCTGCAACGGCCCGTACCGGTGCTATTTTCTTCAATAACCATGTCCGTGTCCAGGCACCCCGCAATGCGCAGATCCTGGTGGCGCAACTGGAAAACCGGGGCTTTTCGATGAAGCCATCAGGCCAATGAGCGATCATGGAACGATCCATCATCCACATCAACGTGGCCGACTTTGCGGTGGCCGTGGAACGGCTGGCGGACTTAAGCCTGCGGGACCGACCGGTGATCATCGCTCCCGAAAGGGCCGCCCGGGCCACGGTGTACGACATGAGCGAAGAGGCCTTTCAAGCCGGGGTGCGCAAGGCAATGCCCCTGGAGCGGGCCTCCCGCTTGTGCCGGGATGCCTGCATCCTGCCGCCCCATACGGCACGTTACGAACAAGCCATGGCCGACCTCTTGCGTCAGGCCATGCCGTATTCTCCCCTGATCGAGCCCGGCGAGGATGACGGCCACCTGTTTGTGGATGTTTCCGGCACCAGCCGCATTTTCGGACCGCCCGTGGATGTGGCCTGGCGGATATGGCGCCAAGCCCGAAAGTCCCTTGGCTTGAACCCCATCTGGTCTCTGGCGACCAACAAACTGGTGGCCAAGGTGGCCTCGCGTCTGGTCAAACCCCTGGGCGAGTACATCGTTGCCTCGGGAGACGAGGAAGCCTTGTTGGCGCCGCTGCCCCTTTGGCTGATTCCGGGCATCGACAGCCGTGATGTGATCCGGCTGCAGGAGTTCAACCTGACCCGTGTCGGCCAGGTCACGGCGCTGGGTCTACCCCATCTGCAACGAAGTCTTGGCAACCAGGCCGACTCTTTGTACAAAATTTTGCATGGCATCGATACCACTGAAGTTCACCCGGTGGGCAGCCGGCCGCCGACAGTGATTCAGGACCACACCTTCGGCACGGACAGCTATTTACCCGAACAGGTCCATGGCGTGCTCTACGCCCTGGTGGAGCAGGCCGGCCGCAACCTGCGCCGGCAAGGCCGGGTGGCCCGACGAATCAGCGTTTTCGTGGACTACAGCGACGGCAAGCGATGCATCCGTCAAGCGGCTGTCAAACCACCCACGGCCAATGATCTGGCCCTGTTTCCCGTTGCCTGCCGTGCTCTGCGAACGGGCTGGCAGCGCCGGGTGCGTATCCGGCACCTGCGCCTGGTCTGCGACCGCCTGGCCTATCCGCCAGCCCAGATGTCCCTGTTTGAGGACGTGCGCCGCCTGGATGACCGCCGGGAAAAGATTGTCGCCGTCATGGACAGGATCCGGGGCCGGTTCGGCGATCAGGCCGTACGGATGGCCCGCCTTTGCGCCTGACACAATGATTCCCTTGACCCTCCGCTCCAATTACTCACTGATGTGGGGCACGGCATCGGTCCAACAGCTCTGCCGGCACGCTCACCGATTGGGCTATGATCGCCTGGCGTTGACCGATACGGACAATCTGTACGGTCTGTGGCCCTTTCTCACCGCATGCCGACGGGAAGGAATCACGCCCATTGTGGGTGCCGAGATCACCGACCCCAAAAGCGGCCGGCGGGCAGTCTGCCTGGTGGCCGATGCAACCGGCTACCGGCATTTGTGCCAACTGCTCACCCAGCGGCACCTGCAACCGGATTTCGACCTGGCAACCGGTCTTCCTGCATTGGCGGCAGGGATGATGGTTCTGACTTCCAATGTGGATCTTTTGAAACACTGGCACGCCGCTGGTGTGCGGGTGGTGGCGGCCATGCCGCGATCGCCCCTGCCGGCCGGCCATCCCCTGCGTCAAACGGCCCAGGCCCTGGGATGCCCCCTGGTGGCCACGCCGGGCGCGTTCTTCCTGCATCCCCAGGACCATGCCCTGCATCGCCTGTTGCGCGCCATCGACAACAACACCAGCCTGGAACGGCTGAACTCACGGGACATGGCCCCGGCTGACGCCTGGCTGGCCGGCCCGGAAGACTATGTCCGGCGCTTCGCCATTTGCCCGGAAGCCATTGCCAATACCTTCGTCGTGGCCGAACAGATCACCTTTTCCGGCCCTGCTTTCGGCACTGTGATGCCGCCATGGTCGGATCGCCGGGGCCGTTCCCCGGAAGTCGCCTTGCGGGAAGTGGCTTACGCGGGTGCCCGGCGGCGTTACGGCAGGGATCTTTCAGAACCGGTGGTGGAGCGCCTGGAACATGAACTGGGCATTATCCAGGCAATGAACTTTTGCAGCTATTTTCTGCTGGTACGCGATATCGTCAAGCACAGCCCGCGCACCTGCGGGCGGGGGTCCGGGGCCGCCTCCCTGGTGGCCTACTGCCTGGGCATCACCAATGTCTGTCCCGTGAAGCACAACCTTTACTTCGGCCGTTTTCTCAATCCAGGGCGCCAGGACCCGCCGGATATCGATGTGGATTTTGCCTGGGACGAACGCGATGCCCTCATCCAGGGGGTGCTGGACCGCTTCGGTCCGCGGGCCGCCATGGTCTCCAGCCATATTCTGTTCCAGCCCCGCATGGCGGTGCGCGAGACGGCCAAGGTCTTCGGGCTGACCGACTCGGAAATCGGCAAGGTCACCAAGCGGCTGCCCGGGTTCTGGCGGCTGACTTCGGCCAAAGCCGACCTGCTGGCCGATCTGAAACAGCGGCCCGAAGCCAAGGCCCTGGATTTCGTCCACCCCTGGTCGCGGATCTTATCCCTGGCGCAACGGCTGATCGGCATACCGCGCTATTTGTCGGTTCATCCAGGCGGAATCGTCATCACGCCAGATCCCATCGACCATTACGTGCCGGTGCAGCGGGCAGCCAAAGGGGTGCCCATCGTGCAGTGGGAGAAGGATGCCGTGGAGGATGCCGGCCTGGTAAAAATCGATCTTCTGGGAAACCGAAGCCTGGGGGTTATCCGCGATGCGATCCACAATGTCCATGCGAACGGCAGAATCCTGGAAGAAGACCGCTGGGAACCCGAGGATGACGCGGATACCCAGGAGACCCTGGCCCAGGGGCATACCATGGGCTGTTTTTATATCGAAAGCCCGGCCATGCGGCTGCTTCAGCAAAAGGCGGCCGTGGGCGATTTCGAGCACCTGGTGATCCACTCCAGCATCATCCGGCCGGCGGCCAACGAATGCATCCAGGAGTATCTGCGCCGCCTTCACGGTGACCCCTGGTCCCCCATCCATCCCTTGCTGAACGATGTGCTGGAAGAAACTTTCGGGATCATGGTTTATCAGGAGGATGTCTCCAGGACCGCCATGGCCCTGGCCGGGTTCAGCGATGCCGAAGCCGACGGCCTGCGCAAGGTGATGTCCAAGAAGGACCGCCTGCATCGGCTGGCGGATTACCGGGAGCGCTTTGTCGCGGGTGCCCGGGCAAATGGCGTTGCCGATGACAGGATCGAGGCGGTCTGGTCCATGATGATGAGTTTTTCGGGATACTCGTTTTGCAAGCCCCACAGCGCATCCTATGCCCGGGTTTCGTTCCAGGCCGTATACCTCAAGGCTCATTTCCCGGCCGAGTTCATGGCTGCGGTGATCAGTAATCAGGGGGGCTTTTACAGCACCTTCGCCTACGTCTCCGAAGCACGCCGATTGGGGGTGACGATCATGCCCCCGGATGTCCAGCGTAGCCCCATCCGATGGCGCGGCCAGGACAGCCGGATCCGCGTGGGCCTGATGGCCGTCAGGGGGCTTACGGCCGATACCATGGACCGCATCGTTGTCCAACGGGAGAAGGGACCCTTTGGCAACCTGAACACCTTTCTCGACCGGGTTCGGCCGACCGTGGACGAAGTCCGTGCCCTGATTCATTGTGGCGCCCTGGACAGCCTTGCACCCGGCCTGTCCCGAGGCCAACTCCTTTGGCAGCTGGCCTGCCGGCAGACCGACAGCAAAACCCATTCGGATTTGCCGACATTGTTCGACTCCCGGCCGGATACCTTGGCGCCGCCCGAGCTGCCGCCAGATGACGAGCTGGTGCGCCTGCGCCGGGAATTTAAGGTGCTCGTTTTTTTGTGCGAGTGCCATCCCATGGTTCTTTTTGCATCAGCCATCGACAACGCCCGTACAGTCAAGGCCGCGCAGCTGCCCCATTATCTGGGCCGCAGGGTGCGCTTTGCCGGCTGGCTGATCACCGGCAAGGTGGTGCGTACCAAAAAAGGCGACCCCATGGAGTTTTTAACTTTTGAAGATGAAACCGGTATTGTGGAGACCACGTTTTTCCCGAATGCCTACGATCGATTCTGTCATTTGATCGACCACAACCGGCCTTATCTGCTGGAGGGCGTTGTGGAACAAAACTGGGGCGCGGTCACTCTCACGGTCGGTCGGGTGGAAGCATTATCATCACATGAGCAGGCTCTCGGAGATAGCAGATTGCCGGAAATTATCGATGGGTAGAACAAGCGTGGTTCGATGAATTGGTTGAAAAAAAGAATGTATTCAAATCACCGACCACCCGCTAAGCGGGTGGTCGGTGATTGTTGCAAGTCTTGTCTCTCACGCATACCTTCATCAGCAAATGCGGTTTCTTCAATAGGGATGGGTTGTTCATCCATTATCCGGTGAATTGCCATTTCAGCCTCCTACCTTCTGTCATTAACCTTGTCCCGCAGTTGCCCTGTACATTTGAACGCCACCACCCGCCTTGGTCTCAGCATAAGATCTTTTCCGGATCCTGTTTGGTCAATGCCATGGGGCCGTGCTCCGTTTTGGTGGTGGAAATAATCGGTGGGCTGAATCCAAATTGGCAAAGATTTCATTTAGTGTCAAAGGGTTGGTGTTGGTTGACAATCAATTAAGCCGAGGTTATGACACAAAATAAACTCTCCAATAGAGAACGACATGCGGGATATCATCAAAGTCACAGCGGCCATATTGGAAAAAAATGGTCAGATTATCATCGCACAACGAAAAAGTGGCGATCATTTGTCCGGATTATGGGAGTTCCCTGGTGGTAAAATCGAGCCTGGGGAGAGCCCTGAGGCTTGCCTTGCCCGAGAACTTAATGAGGAATTCAATATCGAGGTGACCATCGGTGATTTCCTCGGTTCCAATGTCCATCACTACGATCACATTTCTATCGAACTGATGGCATACAGGGCATCATGGGTGAGTGGCACCATATCCATGAATGATCATAAGGCCTACCGTTGGGTCACCGTTGACCAACTCACCGAATATGAATTTACTTCAGCAGATGTTCCCTTCGTTGATATGTTATTGAGGCGGCTCGATTAAAAATCGATGCAACCATAAAGGGCCGACTTCAAGGAAAATAAAAAGCGATTCTCGATGCGAAAATTTACAGAAGGCTTGGTTGACCCCCAACTCATTGTCAGCTCACTGAACATTAAACAAGGACAGACAGTCATTGATGCAGGATGTGGCACCGGGTATATGGCAAAGATATTCTCCCAAGCGGTCTCCGCATCAGGTAAGGTCTATGCCGTTGATCGCGACAGCTATTTTATAACGAAACTTGCCAATGAAATCAAAGGCACCAATATCGATGCCATTAAGGGAGATATAACCAAACTTGACCAGCTCCCAGATCATTTTACCGATCATCTGTACGTTTCCACCGTGATACATTCCTTGCCGAGAAATAAACTTGCGGATTTTATCCAAGAGGCCAAGCGGTTATTAAAATTCGATGCTCAGTTGGCAATTGTCGAGATCGAAAAGAAAGAGACACCTTTCGGTCCGGCGATGGAAAATCGGTACTCGCCTGAAGAACTGATAAAAAAGATTCCTATGGTGCCTACAAAGACAGTCAAGGTGGGCGAATACTTTTACATGCAGGTTTTTCAGAACACGGATGAATTATGATCCAAGCACCAAATCAAATCCGCTGACATGGCGGTGAAAAAGGCAGGGCCTCTAACGGGACTCTGCCTATTTTTTTCTGAGCCCAAAATGACACCGGGCCACCCGAAGGCAGCCCGACGAAGATGGGGAGGAAAATGAAGAGATCATTTAAAGGGTCGGACTCTTTGGTTCCTAACAATATTTTAATAAACGACATCTATAAGAATGCAATAAATACCCATAATGGAGCAAATATGACAGCCAAAGCCAAAGTTCTTTTCATTTGCCAGCACAACAGTGGCCGCAGCCAAATAGCCGAAGCCTATCTCCGAAAATTGTACGGCGATCATTTTGAAATCGAAAGTGCCGGTTTCGAACCTGCTGAAGAAATCAATCCGTTGGTCGTCAAGGTGATGAAAGAAGACGATATTGATTTGACAGATAAAAATCCCCGAAGCGTTTTCGAATTGTTCAAAAGCGGTAAACTTTATGATCATGTCATCACCGTATGTCATGATTCGGAATCACGTTGTCCTATTTTTCCCGGAATTACAAAACGCTGGCATTGGCCGTTTCCGGATCCTTCTGTCGCTGAGGGAAACGAATCCGAAAAGTTAGAGGCTGTTCGAAAAATACGGGATATGATCAAAACATGGTTAGTTGATCCACCAGAAGGTACAATTAACTTTCAATCGTTGATGAAATCATAGAAACTCACGGCTAAACGTCAACCGCATTGAAATGATCGTTGCTGGCGCTTCTATCTGGACGCTACCTTTTTAAACTGATTTTTCGGTCCGTTAAAAGACATCGGGCCACCAAATGGCGGCCCGATGAGGGGAAGGAGGAGAGCAAAATGAA
Organism: Desulfosarcina ovata subsp. ovata; assembly: GCF_009689005.1. Classification (NCBI taxonomy): domain Bacteria; kingdom Pseudomonadati; phylum Thermodesulfobacteriota; class Desulfobacteria; order Desulfobacterales; family Desulfosarcinaceae; genus Desulfosarcina; species Desulfosarcina ovata. Next base: position 7,332,172 of record NZ_AP021879.1, read on the forward strand.
GAGATCATTTAAAGGCTCGGACTCTCTGGTTCCATGGCCAGGCCAGCAGAGGATCCGTTTGTTGATGGTACATTAGCAGCCGCACCTTACGGGAACATGACGCTAATATTACTGGATGGTCATCAAGCGTGCGTGGGCCAGAATCGAGTACATGGTTGTTGATGGTGCCCTTTTTTATGGGAAACCGGCGATGGTGCCCGTAATTTTTTGATCCATGCTAACGTAAAAGAACTGATCGATAGTCCAACGGCGATCAGGTGGCGGTGATCGGTTCGCGGTATTCCGGAACAGGGACCATCCGCCACCGCGCTTCGCCCTTTAGTTCCAGCACCCGATCGTGATAGTCGAGCAGGGACTCGCGGTGGCCGACGCTGATGTAGTGAATGCCCATTTCGCGAAGAAGTCCGTAGAGGCGGCTTTCATTGCTTCGGTCCAGGGCACTGGTGGCTTCATCCAAAACGGCAAATGCCGGCCGGTGGATCAACAGGCGCCCGAAGGCCAGGCGTTGCTGTTCTCCCAGGGAGAGCAGATCGGCCCAGTCGGGCGCCTCATCGAACCCTCCCATGCGCGCCGGCAGATCTTTCAGGTTGACCATTTCCAGTACCCGCTGCAGTTCGTCGTCCGGGATTGCCTCCTGGAGACGGGGGTAACGCAATTGATCCCGTAGGCTGCCCAAAAGCATATACGGTTTCTGGGGAAGGAAGAAGATCCGCTCCAGCGGCGGCCGCCGGACAATCCCGCCGCCGCGGGTCCACAGGCCGGCAATGGCCCGCAGCAGGGAACTCTTGCCGACGCCGCTGGGTCCCACCACCACCAGATTGAGCTTGCGGTCCAGGGCCAGGGACAAGTTGCGGATCAGGTTGCGGCGGTTGTCCGGCGTCATCAGGGTCATGCGGTCAAGGGCGAAGTGATCCGCATCTTCGGAGCGGATACCGTCCATGGGCGGGCGGTCCGGTGGAATCGCTTCGGCAAAGGTCGACAGACGCTTCACGCCGGCAGCGAAACTGGTGATCGATTCGATCTGAGAGACGATCAGCGACATGGCGCCGTAGACTTGAGTAAAGGCGAAATTGGCCTGCACCATGTCGCCGTATTCGATTTTGCCGCTAAAGTAGGGGCCGAAGAGAATCAGGAATGGCAGGACCGCCGGCAGGTAGCTGTAGGCCGTGGTAAAAAAGGAGAGGTTCCTCTGCCAGCCGATGAGCAGACTGAAATTTCTCAATACGTTGTGGAACCGGCTGCCGATCTGCTGTGCCTCGGGTCCCTCGCCCTGGTAGAAGGCAATCGATTCGGCATTGTCGCGCACATGCACGAGGGCGTAGCGGAAGTCGGCCTCGTAGCGCAGCTGATTGAAGTTCAGGCGCACCAGGCGACGGCCGATCAGGGCGGTGAGCAGGGTTCCGGCAATCGAATAGACCAGCACGACCCCCACCAGCAGCCGTGACTTGGACCAGAGAATGCCGGTGAAGGAGATAAGGTCCATCAGCGACCCGAGAAGGATGAGCAGAAAAGCGAGAGAGGTGCGGGTGAAGGAGCGGATATCCTCCATGATCCGCTGATCGGGGTTGTCGATGCTGCCGTCGGCCTCGATTTCATAGTAGTTTCGGTTTTTGAAGTAATTACCCACGAATTCGCCGGTCATCCACTCCCGCCAGTGCATGCCCAGGTAGTCGCGCATGTACCCGTAGAAGGCGACAATGGGGATGCCGATCAAGAAGCCGCCGAAGTAGACGGCCACATAGAGGTAGGCCATCTCCTGGTTTTTTTTGACCAGAGAATTGGTGAAATAGTTGCCGATGTAGCTGAAGGCGACGTTGATGCCGGTGACCGAGAGGGAGAGCAGGAGGACGATGGCCAGCAGCGTCCAGGCCCGTCGACGAGCGGCCAGGTGCCGGCGGAATCCTGAGAAGATCAGCAGGGGAACGGCCAGGGCCGATGCGATCAGCAGCCAGCCGCCCGAGTGAAACAGGTTCTGCACCAGCGCAACCAGCCCGCCGGCAATCCTTCCCGTCAACTCCGGGAAAAAGGCGTTGCCGGCAGCGACCATACCGGCCACGGCCACACAGAGCACACCGAACAGAAAGGCCATCAGCAGCGCCATGAGCATCAGGGTGATCCAGCCACCCATTCGGACATGCGGGAAAAAATAGGGTTGGGCGATGGTGGCGAACCGTCTCCAGAGCGAAGGGGGCTTTACGGGCATACGGGTTTCCTTTATCTTTACTTCGCCGTTTTTTCCTGCAGTCCGACCAGGGCATCCTCGGGACCCAGGAGAACGAGGATATCGCTGTCTTTGACCACGAACCGGCCGGTGGGGATCATGACCACGTTTTCCGGTATCAGCTCTTTGATGGCGATTACCTGGATGCCGAAACGGTTGATCAAATCCAACTCGATGAGGGTCTTGCCGATGAACGAGGACGGGGGGGCCAGCTGCACGATGCTGTAGCCCTCCATAAAGGGCAGGTAGTCCAGCACGTTGGGGTTGTCCAGACGCTGTGCCGCGGTCAGGGCCAAGTCCTTTTCCGGAAAGTAGATCTCGTCAGCGCCTATTTTTCTCAGGATGCGGCCATGGGCTTCGCTCACCGCCTTGGCGACCACTTTCTTTGCCCCCAGGTCTTTGACATTGAGGGTGGCCAGGATACTGCTGTTGAGGACAGAACCGATGCTCACCACCACGGCGTCCATCTTGGCCAGTTCCAGCTCCTTCATGGCCTGGGCATCGGTGGCGTCGGCAATCACCGCCCGGCTGATCCGGTCGCGGATTTCCTGGACCAGTTTGGGGTTGATGTCGATGCCCAGCACCTCATGGCCTTTTTGGAACAGGGCGGTGGCCAGGAAAAAACCGAAATTTCCGAGTCCGATAACGGCAAACTGCTTTTTCATGGGGACTATCCAATCATGATGTTTTCTTCCGCATAGTGAAATCGGCTGATGCGCTCCCGGCTGACGGCCAGACCGATTACCATGGGACCCAACCGGCCGATGAACATGAGGATGACGATGGTGATGCGCCCCATCGGCGAAAGGGTGCCGGTGACGCCGGTGGAGAGACCGACAGTGCCGAAGGCGCTGATGACTTCGAAAAAAAGTTCCAGGAATCGTCCCCGGGTCTGGGCGTGGGAGAGCCCGCCCAGTTCACTCATCATCAGCGCCATGATAGCTACGGTGATTACCGCCATGCTGACCATCACCACGCTGGTGGCCTTGGAGATGCTGGCTTCGGTCAGGGTGCGTTTGAAGATCCGCGGGTGGCTGAGCCCGCGCATGCGCGATAGGCCCTGAATCATCAGACCGGCCACCGTGGTGGTCTTGACCCCGCCGCCGCAGGACCCCGGGCAGGCGCCGATGAACATGAAGATGCAAAGCATGAAAAGCGTTTCATTGGCCATGTGGCCCATGTTCAGGGTGTTGAACCCGGCCGTGCGGGCGCTGACTGACTGGAACAGGGCCGCCAGGACCCGCCCCGGTATGCTCAGCGGCGCCAGAGTGTTGTCCCACTCCATAAAGAGGATCGCCAGGGTTCCCAGAAGGATCAAGATCCCACTGGCGGTGAGGGCCAGGCGGCTGTGCAGGCTCAGGCGGGCGATCTTTCTGTTGCGGCTCAAAAAGCGGCTCTTGACATCGGCAATGACCACGAAACCGATGCCGCCGATGATGATCAGCAGGCTCAACACCCCGTTGACCACCCAGTCTTCGCGAAAGCCGGCAAAACTGTCCGCATAGAGTGAGAAACCGGCATTGCAGAAGGCGCTGATGGCGTGGAAGACGGCCGGGTAGCCCGCCTGGTGCCAGCCTGCCTGGGGCGCCGTGCGCAGGTAGAGCACCAGGGCGCCCACCGCCTCGATGGAAAAAGCGGTGATAAAAATGGCCTTCAGGACCGATGATACCGTCTGTTTGCCCTCGCCATAGGTGAACGTATCCTTGATGATGGCCTGCCCGGAGAGGGTCGGGCGTCCCTTCATCATCATCAAAAGGAGGGTCGAAATGGTCAGGATACCCAGCCCGCCCACCTGAATCAGGGATAGGAGCACCAGTTGGCCGAAATGGCTCAGCCCGGTGCCGATATCCATTATCGACAGTCCCGTGACGCAACTGGCCGAGGTGGACATGAACAGTGCATCGATGAATCCCAGGGGGGCGTTGACGCTCGATGCCGGCAGCATCAGCAGCGCCGTGCCCGTGGCGATCAAAAGGGCGAACCCCAGGATCGACAGTCGTGTCGGCGAGTTCAGGAGGTGAAAGGCGAAACTCTTGTGCAGTCGGGGGTTATGCATGCGATACGGTCATGAAATGGACGTTTCCTGGGTTGGCTTTGTGTGTTCAGACGGGCCGCATGGCCTGGCCACCGTGATGCCGGATTCGGGCAACGCCCGCCCCGGCATCGGGGTTTGGTGATGTTACCGACAGTTATAGCGCAAAGGCCGAGGATCGTTCAACGTTCAATTTAAGGAATCCCTTCCGATCAGCACCTGTTCAATGGCGCCCGGTAACTCTTCAATGGGGATAATGCAAAGTACCTGTTTGATCTCGTCCGGAATGCTCTGCAGGTCAACCCCGTTTTTGGCCGGCAGCACCACCGTGCGCACACCGGCCCGATGGGCGGCGAGCAGCTTTTCACGGATTCCGCCTACCGGCAGAATGCGGCCGGTCAGGGTCAGCTCGCCGGTCATGGCCGTGTCCCGCCGGCAGGCACGCCCGGTGATCATGGAGAGCAGCGCCGCGGCAATGGGCACGCCTGCCGAGGTGCCGTCTTTGGGAATCGCCCCGGCCGGGATATGGATGTGAATGTCGTGCCGTTCGAAAAAATCCGCCGGTATGCCAAAGGCCTCCACGTGGCTGCGGATGTAACTCATGGCCGCCTGGGCCGACTCCCTCATTACGGTGCCCAGGGAACCGGTGAGGGTGAGCTGGCCCGCGCCGCGCATCTGGGTCGCCTCCACAAAGACGATTTCACCGCCGGTGCGGGTCCATGCCAGGCCGGTCGCCACGCCGACACGGTCCCGAGCCTGGGTCACCTCCAAGGTATGGCGACGAGGCCCGAGAAGTCTCTCCACCGCCTCCTCGGTGATGGCCAGGGGGGCCGCGTCATTTCCCTGGTCGACCTGATCCAGGGCGATTTTGCGGCAAAGGCCGGCAATCTGCCGCTGAAGGCCGCGCAGGCCGGCCTCGCGGGTGTATTCCCGGATGATGCGGACGACAGCCGCCTGGCTGATGTCGATTGATCGGCCTTCCAGTCCGCTCGTTTCGATTTCCCTTGGAATCAGATGGTTGAATGCAATGCGGACTTTCTCCTGCTCCGTATAGCCGGATAGCTCGATGACCTCCAGGCGGTCCAAGAGGGCTTCGGGAATCGTGTCCACGGTGTTGGCCGTGGCAATGAACATCACCTTGGAGAGATCAAAGGGCAGGTCCAGATAGTTATCCATGAAGTGGGTGTTCTGTTGCGGGTCGAGCACTTCCAGCAGGACGGCTGCCGGATCTCCCTTGAACTCCTGGCTGATTTTGTCCAGCTCGTCCAGCATGAAGACCGGGTTGATGGTTTCCACGCGACGGATCTCCTGAATGATGCGGCCGGGCAGTGCGCCCACATAGCTGCGCCGGTGTCCGCGAAGCTGGGCCTCGTCCTTCATTCCGGCCAGTGAAATCCGCACGAAACGGCGTTGCATGCTTTTGGCGATGGCAAGGCCCAGGGAGGTTTTCCCGGTTCCCGGCGGGCCCACAAAGCAGAGCACCGGCCCGCGGTGGTCCAGGCGGGTCTGTTTGGGCCGCAGGGCCTTGGCGACCGTTGTGCGGATTTCGTCCAGCTTCAGCGGTTTGGCCAGGAAGTGATAGGACCCTTTTTGCATGGCCGAGACCGCCGTCGCCACCGTGGCATAGCCGGTGATGATGATCACCTCGGTGTCGGGATTTTTCTGCTTGGCCGTCTCTAAGACCTGCATGCCGTCGGCCTGTTCCATTTTCAGATCGGTGATGACGATATCGAAGGCCTGCTTTTCCAGCAGCCGGATGGCTTCCAGGCCGTCGGCGGCCGTTTCCACCGCGTAGCCCTCCTTGGTGAGCACATGCATCAGATTCATGCGCGTGGTCTTCTCATCGTCCACCACCAGCATGGTATGCCGGCGCTCGGACCGCAGGATGCGCACCGCCAGGTGTTCCAGTACGCGATTCTTGATTTCCAGAAGCCCTTCATGCTGGTCGTCGAGTACCTGTTTGGCGGCTTTGAGATCAAGCCGGTCGTCGGTGGTGCGGTTCCAGGGCAGGTGGGTCAGGTAGTCGATGTAGCTGACGCCGATGGTATGCTCGGTGCTGCCCGGGGGCATCTTGGCAATCCGGTCGATCTCCATGAAGGTGGCATCGGCGGCCTCGGGGGGCATGCCGGCCTTGCGTACCAACTGGCGAAGCTGGTCCATCTCCGTTGACGGGGGGGCTTGTTCGGGGAGTGGGGATTCCTTTTTGAAAAACCGCATTGCTGTTCTCCTTGCCTGGTCTTCTTGCCGGATACCCGAACGCCGGCAACAACATCCATTGATTTTTTTGGGGCCCAGCCACTCAATTGCCCGAAGTGCCCTGCAAAAAACGTTCTCATCGGCTCATTTTAATGGGACGGACGGATTGGATCGGTTGCCTGCAGCCGATGTCGGACCACAGGAAAATACCGGGGGCATTGAACAATCGTGCCCGAATGAAGTCGGTATCGGCATATTTGAAAAACGCCCGGCCAGCATCGATTCGGAAGGTGTTGGCCGGATGCGACGTCACCTATCGGGCTTAATCCGTTGCGATATGCAACGCATGTCGGCTTGATTTGTAACATTGCATAACATCATGAAAATAATGGCTATTTATAAAAGCGGCGATTAGCTGTTGCATATGGCAACGGCTGGTTCTTTTTCCTCTTGCGTGTCCATAAGGGACGATTTCCCTTTGATCCTGAGTCGTTATTGAACATTGAACCACATGGCACATGAATTGATAACTAAATTCGTCAAATCGTCAAACCGATGGGATCGACTGATGAAAACCGTTCTCTTTGCAACCGATCATATTCCACCGAACCCCAAGGCGTTGGACTACGCCCTGGTATTGTGCCGGCGGGTGGCGGCCCGGCTGGATATCCTGCACATCGTCCAGACGCCGAAGGCCGCGGATTCCGATCCGCTCAAACAGTTGCTGTCGGACCCATCGGATACGCCCATCAGCTATCGCTGCGAGGTCAGCGCTGAGGCCGCCGGACGGATCATCGAACGCTATGTGCGCAGGCACCGTAATATCGTTTTGACGGTTTTTGATCCCCGGCCCTGTCCGGATCCATCCGATATCCATAAAAAACAAAGCTATCCGGCGGGAAAAAGGGCCATGCCCAAATTATCCATCCCGCTGGTGCTCGTAAAAAAGGCGCAGTAACATCCAAATTTAACCAGGAGGCGTTGCGACATGAGAAATCCATTCAAAAGGACAAAGAAAAATTTACCCGCCGATACCCTCTCGGACTCGAAACAGCTGACAGCGGCAGTGGTGGATACTGAAGTGGCCGGTGACGATGGTGGCGCCGGCGGGGTTGAAGGCCGGTTGGTGGTCATGGGCAATGAAAGCGCGTTTTCCGATGAAGTTGTCGATTATGCCATCGATATGGCCCGCCGGATGTCCTATGAAATTCTGGCGTTGAACAGCGCCCCGCTTTCCTGTGATTCTTTCGGTCTTTTTTCCACATCGCGCAGCAAGCTCTGCCAGGAATTCCAGTCCATTTCCGAAAAAAATGGTCTGCGTTTTCGACAGGCCGCCGAAGCAGCGGGGATCCAATTTGTCCAGGTGGTCAAATTCGATGAACCGGAACAGGCCCTGGCCAGCGTCCAGCATGAGTATGGGAGCATCGAATTCGTTATCTCCGATGCCCCCACCACGGCCGCCGAGAACCGTCCCGCTGCAGACCACCGGCCGCGCAATGAAGTACTGGTTTATTCGATGATCTGATTGAAACAACCCATTTTGGGAGAGGAACTGAAATGAGCAGTCATTTTATTCTGTCCATCGGACTGATCCTGATTGCATTCAGTCTGTGTTACTGGTTCCGCAACGAGAAATAGGTGCCGTGAGCACACCGTCACCGGGCGGGTTCGGTGGCATGTATCGAAGAATGGAGAGGAGTTCGTTGAATGACCCCCGAGATGATTTTGACCATCATTATGCTGTCGTTTGCGGTGGTACTGTTTATTTTTGAATGGGTGCGGGTGGATGTGGTGGGGATTATCATGATGGTGATGTTGCCCCTGACCGGCCTGATTTCCCCGAAAGAGGCGTTCGTGGGGCTGAGCAGCAACGCGGTGTGCTCCATCATCGCCGTGATTATCATCGGTGCCGGCCTGGACAAAACCGGGGTAATGAACCAGGTGGCCGGGCCGATCATCCGACTCGCCGGTAACAGCGAGAGTCGTGTCATTGCCCTGATTTCGAGCGCCGTGGGCGTTATCTCAAGCATGATGCAGAACATCGGCGCGGCGGCCCTGTTCATGCCGGCCACTCAGCGGATCGCCAAACGCATGGAAATCCCGGTATCGCGAATTCTCATGCCCATGGGGTTTTGCGCCATTATCGGGGGCACGCTGACCCTGGTGGGGGCCAGCCCGACCATTCTGCTCAACGACCTGATGACCCTGGGTGGAGAAAAGCTGGCGCCCTTCGGCCTGTTCACCCAGACACCCATCGGTATCGCTTTGCTGGCCACGGCCATCATCTACTTTCTGATCTTCGGTAAATTCGTCCTGCCGGCCGCCACGGGAGAGGCCGATCGCGGGGTGACCGCGGCGCTGATGGAGGAGTACAAGGCGCTGGGCAACACCTACGAGCTGGCCGTGCCGGCTGACTTTGCCGGCCCCCGGACCCTGCAGGAACTGCACATCCGATCCAAATTTTTGCTTACCGTGGTGGCCATTCATCATGCCGGTGAAAAGCGGATGAACCTGACCCCCCGCAGCCACAACGAGATCGAGGCCGGAGATACCATCGCCATTGTCGGCAAAGAGAAAAACGTCAACCGCCTGGCCGAGGAATTGGGCTGGGAATTGAAGGACGGGCTGGATACCTTCGCCGAGAGCCTGGCGCGCACCAGTGCCGGCATGGCCGAGACCGTGGTGTCGCCGCGCTCGGAGCTGATCGGCAAAACCATGAACGAGGCCAACTTCAAGGACCTGTATAACCTCAACCCCATCGCCCTGTTCAAGGGCAACCGGATCTACTACACCGGCCTGACCCAGATCGCCCTCTCCATGGGCGACACCCTCCTGCTGCAGGGACCCTGGGAGCGGTTTCATCTGGTCAAGAATCAGCCCCAGCCGCGGGCCCTGACCTTTGCTACCCCTCTGGAAGGGGAGATCCTCAGACCTCAGAAAGCCAAGCTGGCCGTAATTTGGCTGGCGCTGGCCCTGTTGCAGATCGTCGTTTTCAAGATCCAACTCTCCGTGGCCCTGATGTCCGGCGCATTGGGGATGATCATCACCGGTGTGCTGAGTATCGACGAAGCCTACCGGGCCGTGGACTGGATGACGGTCTTTCTGCTGGCCGGACTAATCCCTTTGGGCATGGCCTTCGAGAAAACCGGCACGGCGGCCTTTATCGCAACCAAGGTGCTGGGACTTCTGGGGCAGCCCTCGCCCATCGTACTGCTCACCGCCGTCGGCATCATGACCTCCTGCTTCACGCTGTTCATCTCCAATGTGGGGGCCACCGTTCTTCTCGTGCCGCTGTGCATGAACATGGCGATGATGGCCGGCGCCGATCCGCGCATGGCCGCACTGGTGGTCGGACTGTCGGCATCCAACACTTTCGTGCTGCCGACCCACCAGGTCAATGCGCTGATCATGCGCCCCGGCGGGTACCGGACCGTCGATTATGCCAAGGCCGGGTTTGTCATGACCCTGCTCTTTCTGGTCGTGGAGTTGGTCATGCTCTATTTCTTTTACGGTGTTTGACAAGGAGGCGATGATGTTTACGAGAAAATTATCGCCCTGGTGTCGGCCATTCCCGGCGTGAAGGATATCGATTGCGCCATCGATACGCCCTATTATGTCTGAGCGGCGATTTTACCGGTTCAGGAATCATCCCAGCCAAAACGCTTTAGCTTGCGCCAGAGAGAGACCCGGTCGATGCCCATGATCTTTGCGGCATGGGTTTTGTTTCCCTCGGTTTTCTGCAGTACCCATTCGATGTAGCGTTTTTCCTGCTCTTCCAGCGTCGGTATGGCATCCCCGGCCGTGCGATAGGTTTCGATGGTGAGATTGCGGATGTGATCCGGGAGCTGATCCGCCCCGATGGTAGGCTTGGTGGCCAGGGCCACCGCGCGCTCGACGATGTTTTCCAGTTCGCGCACATTGCCCGGCCAGCTGTACTGGCCCAGCAGTTCCATGACCTCCGAATCGATACCGCTGACCTCCTTTTGCATCTCACCGGCAATGCGGGCCAGAAAGCGCTGGGCCAGGAGGGGAATGTCCTCGCGACGCTCAGCGAGCGGAGGAATGTGGATGGTGATGACATTGAGCCGGTAATAGAGATCCTGACGGAACTGGCCGGTGCGGGCGTCTTCGTGCAGATCGCGGTGGGTCGCCGCCAAAAAGCGCACATTTACCTGACGGGGGGTGACGCCGCCGACGCGCATCAGTTCCCGCTCCTGCATGACCCGCAGCAGTTTGATCTGCATGGTCAGGGGCATATCGCCGATTTCATCCAGAAATACGGTCCCACCATCGGCGACCTCCAGCAGGCCGACATGCTCGCGATCGGCACCGGTGAAGGCCCCTTTTTCGTGCCCGAAGAGCTCGTTGGCCATCAACTCCTCGGTAAAGGAGCCACAGTTAAAGGCCACGAACCGTTTGGACTGGCGGTTGCTGAGCAGGTGAATGGCCTTGGCCACAATTTCCTTTCCCGTGCCGCTTTCTCCCAGGATGAGCACATTCGTGTCCGAGGGGGCGACCTGGCGAATGGTCTCCCTGATTTTTTCCATTGCCGGGCTCTTGCCGATCAGTGCCGGTATGGGCCGGATGCGCTGCAATTCATCGCGGAGCTGCTGGTTCTCCAGTTGAAGCCGGCGCTTGATCAACGCCTCGCTGACGACCTTGCGCACCTGGTCGATCTTGTAGGGTTTGGCAATATAGTAAAACGCGCCGTCCTTCATGGATTTGACCGCCAGATCGACCGTGGCGTAGCCGGTGATGATGATCACTTCGACACCCGGCTGAAACGTCTTGCTTTTTTCCAGGACCTGCAGCCCGTCTACACGTCCCATCTTAAAATCGGTGATCACCAGGTCGAAGGGATGCTCTTTGATCAGGGCGACGGCTTTTTCACCGCTTTCCACACCGGTGACATCGTACCCTTCGCGATCCAGGATGTGCATCAGGTTCTTGCGCGCCAGGTCTTCGTCCTCAACAACCAGCAGCCGCTCTTTTCTCGTCGTCATCGGGTTTCCGAAGTCAGTCGGTTGGGTAGACATACGGTGAACGTCGTCCCCTCTCCGGGCCGGCTTTCTACGGAAATGCGGCCCTCGTGTTGTTCGATGATACCATGAGTGATGGAGAGCCCCAGGCCCGATCCGCGTCCCTCGGTTTTGGTGGTAAAAAACGGATCGAAAATTTTGCCCATGGTCTCTTTGTCAATGCCTGTTCCGCTGTCTGAAATTTGAAAGCAGAATTGTTTTTCGCCCACGGATTGCTCGGCGCTGATTTTCAGGCTACCGCCATCCGCCATGGCCTGCAAGCCATTTTGAATCAGGTTGATCAGTACTTGCTGAATCCGCTGGGCGTCCAGTTCAGCCCGGATGGTTTTGGGGATATCAATCTCTATGTCGACGTTGGCCGGAAGATCGCCCTTGATCATCTTGATCGTTCGGGTGACCAGTTCCCTGAACTGCGTGGGTTTCGGATTGAAGGCGCCCTTGCGGGAGAACTCCAGCAGCGCCTTGACGATATCCCGGGCCCGGTCAACCTGCTTTTCGGTCTCTTCAAGCAGTTCGCGTTTAAATTCCAGGTTGTCTTCCTCCAACTCCTCGATGACGATCTGAACCGAGGTGGAGATGTTGTTCAGCGGATTGTTCAACTCGTGCGCAACACCGGATGTCAGGGTTCCCAAAGAGGCCAGCTTTTCACTTTGGACCAGCTGTTCATTGCGCCGGTTCAACTCCTGGATCATGTGGTTCAGGCTGGTGACCAGGGAATTGAAGACATCACCGCTGGAGATGGCCGGAATGCCGGCATAGGCGCCCGAGGCGATTTTTCGAATGGCGGTTTCAATGGATTCCAGCGGCTGGTTGATGTTGAAAAACATAAAGATCGCAATGCCGAACGTCAGTACGAAAATCGCCGCCAGGGCAAAATAGAGATAGTACCCGGATTCATGCACGATCTGGATCACCTGCCGTCGTTCCTGATTGAGCATGGACTCAAAATCATCGGTCAAATGGCGGCCCAGGTCCCGGATGCGGTCCTGGCGTCCCTTAAGGGCGGCGTCGTTATAGGCGGCCGCCGACGTGGAGGAAAAGGCATCGGCACCGGGAGGTACGGTGACGGACTGCAGGGCCTCGAGATAACCCAGAAGCGCCTGGTTTTTCTTCTTTAGATCGCGCTCTGCCGTATAGCGGCCATGGACGTTGATGACTTCTGTGAGGCGGGCTTCGGCCTGCTTGACGTAATCAATGGAGTGACTAAGATCCTCGGAACTGTGGAAAAGGAAAAAGTTTTTTTCGAAACGCCGGGCCTCGAGGATCATGTTGAACACATGATCCTTTTTTTCGATGATCTGCAGCTTTTGGGTAATCAGCTGGTATTTGTAGTAGTTGAGAAACCAGATCAGCGTACTGATCATGATGAAAAGCGCAAAGCTGGCGATGATTTTTTTCCGGATGCTGATCGTCATGGATTTTTATTCCTGAAGATGAGTTGTCAGCATGAGCGTTGTATAATCGGATCAAGCGGCATGTCAACACGGATACAAAACAGGGTAACCGCGGATGTATCTTTGCTGGTGGTGTGATCGGAAACCCACCGCCCCGATTCAATCAATGCCAAAATGCGGTCGCACGGATGGAACGATGATGCCTGAAGTTTACGATTGGCGGATTCGCAAAAAGCGGCTTTCCCCGGCTTGCGGGGAAATATTCACGCCAAGGAAGTCATCCGATTTTCGGGTGACTTCCTTCCGGGTCCGCTTTCATCATGGCAATGCCATGAGCTATAGGAGTTGGATGGCGGGGCGTTGCTCACTTCGCACCTGGCGCGGTGACAATTCCGGGAACTGCTCCGCAGCCTGATCGTGAAGGCGCTGGCGACAACGGGCGAAGCTGCGGAATGCCAATTCGGCCGGAACTTCAAATCGGCAGCGGCGATACACATCGGCCTGAAAAAAATTGGGTCCGGGCTTGGTTTCCACCTGCCGGACCCCCTCGATCCGGCGAACCTGACGTTCCAGTTTCCTGGCCAGACGATTCAGGAAAAGCACCGGCTGGTTGACCGTCAGCCTGACGCGACCCTTTTCGGCTGTCGCGGACACATGATATCCGCGTTCGCAAAGAGACACCTCAACCTGGCTGGCCAGCTTGAGATCATCGAGTACACCGGCCGTGTTGGTTTGGGCCCTCATTTCAAATTGCACCAATTGCTCCAAAATCAGCCGGCCCGCTGACTCGGCATTCATCCGGTCCGAGGGAACGACCGTATCATAGGTGTGGGCATCAAACCGCTGGCCGTCGACCACGTGCCGGTAAGACGAGAATTCCGTGCGGTCGCGACGAGCGATCATTTTTTTCGCCTGGCGTTTATCCATGGGCGCGGCATGAAGCGCCCGCTGCAACCTGAAATCAGTATCAGCCGTGACCAGAACAGTCATGACCGGTGAATTTTGCCTAGGGAGCAAAAGCCCCATGAAGCCATGGAAGACGGCCGGCTCCTGGGCGAGCTTGTCCGCCAACACCGATTTCAGGTATGCCACGGACCGTTCAGCGCCATGGGTCAAGCGATTCAACACGCCACCGGATGCTCTCATACAGCGTTCCAGCCGGTCCGCCGGAATATTGAACCGTTGGCCTGCCGCCTCGATCAGATCGTGGTCGGATACGATCGGCCAACCGGTACGCGAGGCGATCCAGTCGACAATTTTCTGCGTTCTGGCAAATGCTTCCCCATTGATGCATAGGTGGGTCGTCATGGCTGCTCCTTTGCTAGTGGTAGTCAAGTATTTTTCGGAACCACCTTTAAGCAAGGTTTACGCCATTATTTTTCAAAATGATTTAACTCATTGAAATATAAATCTTTATTTTAGAACAGGGTGTAGGCATGCATCCGTGGTGACCGTTACAATGTGCAACGATAACCTGTTTTGATATACTAAAATAATTAAATATATCAGATATATAAATTTCGTTGCAGATAAATGAACCAGCTGTTGCGTATTGCAATGGTTATGGCTGCGGGATGGATTCGGGAGACGGGGCCGCATCGGCTTTGATGTTTTTCAGCTTGCGCCACAGGGCCGCGCGGCTGATACCGAGGATCTCGGCGCTTTTTGATTTGTTCCCTCCGGTGATGTCCAGTACTTTCAGAATGTACTGGTTCTCCAACTGGGCGAGGGTGGATAGGTCTTCGGGCAGGGCGATCGCGTCTATGCCTGTTTTGAGAAAACGTTCCGGCAGATGCCGCTTTTCGATGGTTGTGCCGTCGGCGAGGATCACGGCCCGTTCGATGATGTCGGCCAGTTCACTGACATTACCGGGAAATGGATAGGCCGAGAGAATTTCGATCACGTTCGGGTCGATGGATTCGACCGGTTTTTTGAATTCATCATTAAATTGCCGCAGATAAAAACTGCAAAGCAGGGGAATGTCGTCTTTTCTCTGACGCAGGGGCGGGATGATGAATTTGAAAAATGTCAGTCGGTCGTAAAGCGCCGGATCGAACTTCCCGGCAATGACCCGTTCGTTGAGATCGATTTCGGTCGCCGCAAGAATGCGGATATCGGTGGCTGTATTCTGTCCGCCATCGGCCTTCGATCGGTCGATGGCATCGATGATGCCGACCAACTGCGCCTGCATGGCCAATGGCATCGCTTCCACCCGATCGAAAAAGAGCGAGCCGACCTGACCGGCACTGAACATTCCGCTTTGGCTTCGAATGGCTTCGTAAAGATCGTTCTGCCCGTAACCGATCAGTTGGCGGACGAATTGGTCGCTGCCCAGATTCTCGCAGTCGACCGTCAGGAAGCGTTGACCGTGATGCCGGCTGCGGCTGTGAATGTGCCGGGCGATCCGTTCTTTACCGGTGCCGTTCTCGCCCTGCAGCATGACCGGGCAGTCCAGTGGAGTGACGCGTTCGATGCCTTTGCGCAACTCACGCATGACTGCCGTCTCACCGAAAATTCTAAGTGGTGTATCGATACCGGCCCGGTCAACGGGCGTTGTCGGTGAGGTCTGGGGGTAGGGGGCGCCTGCAAAATCCCGCTGGGAATGAATTTCGATGGAACTGGCCGACCCACCGCCCGACGCGCCACTGGTTCCACCGTTCGATGCGGAAGGGCGGATCACGACCACTTTGCCGTTTGTATCCAGGCCTTTAATGAATCGCCAGAAATCGCCCATCTCCTCCTTTTCGAAATAGAGGGTGTTGAGCGATTCGGTGGCCTGTTTGACCTTGTCGTTGCCATGCCCGGTGAGCAGCACGGTTTTTAAATCGGGTTTGATTTCCTTGAGCTTGGTGATCGTTACCAGCCCGTTCATATCCGGCATCTGAAGATCGACGATGGCCATGTCGATCGAGTTGCGCATGGCAATCTCGATGGCGCTGATGCCATTGGTCGCCGTTAACGGCTCCAGTCCCAGCACTTTCATTCGCCGGGCAATCGATTCGAGCAGTTTTTCTTCATCATCAACCAGAAGAACGCGTTTTGGCTGTACGGTCATGGTATCTCTTTTTTCCTCAATGTCACGAAATTTCAATTACACGCTAAAAACCAGAAAGCGTCGCTTGCCGGATGGACGAGCAGACTTTCTTTGATTTGGGATGACCATATCATAAATTAACAATAGACGACAAGAAAGTGTTTACAAATTAAACTTTTTATTTTATAGCTTCTATATATTTTACGATTTCGGACAGATTAACGAAAAAGATGTCGCAAAATGAAACATTATGATCTTTTGATTGTCGATGACGAGCAGCGTTATGCGGATATGTTGGCCAAGCGGTTGGGGCTGCGTGGCCTGAATTGCAGGATCTGTTACGATGGTCGAAGTGCCATCGACCTTGTCGGGGAAGCTGCCTTTTCTGTCATCATCCTTGATTTGCAACTGCCCGATCTGTACGGCACGGAGGTCCTGGAACGCATCAAGGCGCGCCGGCCCGACAACGTCGTCATTATTCTGACCGGTCACGGAACGGAAAAGGACAAACAGGCGTGCATGGCCTCAGGGGCGCATGCCTTTATGAACAAACCGTTGGATATCGATCGGTTGCTGACCATCATGGACCGACTGAAAACACGTTTGGTATGATGATATCCCTGAAAGAAATGTGGGCGGCCATTTGGCCATCGTTTCGTCACAAGGATGACGAGCACCTCAACACCTACTACACCTTCCATGATTACCGGCAGCTCTGGGGGATGGGGATTTTTGTGCTGATGGCGACAGCTCTCCTGCCGCTTGTCGTGATGACCTTCATCTACTACCAGTTGCTCGAGCAGTCGATTAACAGCGAATCCCTTCTGCGTACGGAACGGGTGACCTCGAACGCCCGCCGGGCAGTCACCTATTTTCTGGAGGAGCGTCTGGCCGCCCTGACGTTCACGGTCAATGAGATGAGCTACGACCGCTTGACCAACCCGGAGCATCTGCGCGATGTGTTGAGCAATCTGAAATTGGGCTTCGGGGGGTTGACCGATCTTTCCGTGATCGCCGATGACGGTACCCAGGTGGCCTATGCGGGGCCGTTCAATCTGGAGGGAAAAAACTACAGCGACCAACCATGGTTTCAAACGTGCAAACAGCATGGCGCCTGTGTCAGTGAGATCTTTTCCGGCTACCGTGACGTTCCCCATATGGTCGTGGCCGTCAAATCCCTATATCCCGATGAATCCCCATATTCCGACGGCCGCTTTTTCATCCTCCGGGCAACCCTGGAAACCGAGCGGCTGATCCAGATGCTGGCTTCCTACCGGACCGGCGAACATGCCGATATTTTTCTGGTCAACCATGCGGGTGTGCTTCAGACCCCCTCCCGTTACTACACCGGCGCGTCCAACCGGGTGACCCTTTCCTTGCCGTCCTATGCCGAACGGACACACGCCATGATGGCCCTGGACGCCGGTGGACGCTCGGTGGTGATCGGTTATGCGTATATCGATACCAAGATTGCCTCCACCACCTTTATTCTCATGGTTGTCAAGGAACGCGCCGCAATGATGAAGGTCTGGCTGGAATTGCGGCACCAGATCAACTGGTTCCTGGCGGTCAGTGCCATTATCATTGCCGTGGTCATGACTCTGACATCGACCTACATGGTCAAAAAGATTTTTCACGCCGATCACGAGAAGGCCAGAACCATGCTGATGGCCGAGCAGAATTGCCGGCTGGCTTCTATCGGCCAATTGGCCGCCGGGGTGGCCCATGAGATCAACAACCCCCTGGCCCTGATCAATGAAACCGCCGGTTACGTCAAAGACCTGTTCCTGATCGAAGAGCGGTACAAAGACGACACGGAAATGGTGGAACACATCGATTCGATTATCGACGCCGTGGAGCGTTGCGGTACGATTACGCGGCAGTTGCTCGGATTCGCCCGCCATTTTGATGTTCAGGTTCAGCCGGTCAACTTGAAGCGGATGGTCGACGATGTGCTCAGTTTCCACAAAAAAGAGGCCGAGTACCGCAATATCGCCTTTCACGTGGACATCCCCAATTCCATTCCGCTCATCGAAACGGATCGGGGCAAACTTCAGCAGATTATCCTCAACCTGGTCAACAACGCCTTTCAGGCCATTGACAATGGCTGCTTTCTGAAAGTGTGGGCAGAGACGGACGAGGCTGAACAGGTGCGCATCTTCATCCGTGACAATGGCTGTGGAATTTCAAAAGACCACCTCAACAAGATATTCGAACCCTTTTTCACCACCAAAAAAGAGGGCAAAGGCACCGGCCTTGGCCTGTCCATCACATACGGTCTGGTTCAAAAACTTCATGGCAACATAACGGTTCAGAGCCAGACGGGTGAGGGCACCACTTTTGTGGTTACGCTGCCCGTCCATATGGAGAAGGAAGTCCAATCATGAACGTATTACTGGTTGATGACGAACAAAAATTTGCCCTGATGCTGGCCAAACGGTTGGGGCTGCGAGGCATTCATACGGATGTTTTCTTTTCCGGCGAAGAAGCCCTGCGACGCGTCGAAGACGGCCAGAGTTACGCGGTGGGGCTTTTGGATGTAAAAATGCCGGGGATCGGCGGAATCGAACTGGGGCGACAGCTGAAAACCCTGGACCCGGAAATGAAAATCGTTTTTCTGACCGGCCACGGGTCGGATGTGGATTACCAGGTGGGGGCCAGCGAAGCCGACGGCTACCTGCCCAAACCGCTTAAAATTGAAGACCTGATCGAAATACTGAACCAATTGACCGAAGCCGATTGACGAAAATTGTCAATCCGCCGGGATAGGGGCGCGGCGGTCGTTCAACGGCGGCCTTCATCATGGGGGCGATACTGGGGGCAACATGGAAAAATTAAACGATCTGTTTGGATACGACAGCCTGGCTTTTTTTGGAAAGGTGAACGCCTCGATCTCCCATGAGTTGAAGAATGTCATGGCGATCATTTCGGAAACCGCCGGGCTGCTTAGTGATTTATCGGAGATGGCACAGGCGGGTACCCCCATCGGCGCGGATATGCTCACCAGCAGTACCGAGAGCATCATCGAGGAAATCCAGCGCGGATTCACCACCATCCGGCAGATGAACCGGTTTGCCCATAGTGTCGACATTCCCGTTGCGTCCATCGACCTGATGGAAATTCTGGACCTGGTCCGCAACCTGGCCGGATACCTCTCTTTTGCCGGAAAGATAAACCTGCATACCGGCCAGGGCGCGTCACCCATTGTTCTGACCAGTCCGTTCATTCTCCAGACCATCGTCTATCAGGCGGTGGTCCTGAATTTTCAGAATGCCGGACCGGGTGCCCAACTGGATATCTCCGTTCAGCCCCGGGACGATTCAAGCTGGCGGATTCTCTTCAACGGGTTCACTGTCAAGGAGTTCGAGGTGTTTCCCGATGATCGCATTCAGCAAATGGCGGAATCGATCGGCGTTTTCATCCATTGGGAGCGTGCCGCGGACCGGTTGGAGATATCTGTCCCGGTCTCTGCCCAAGGGCTTGCCGAGTTGCAGGTTTCACCGTGAAATCAGGGCGCAGGGGGAACCGACGGCGAAAACGGATGGCAACCCGATCGATCAACCCGATTTATACGAACGATCAACTTAAAAGGATAGGAGTGGCACATGTTGGTGAAGGTATTTCCCTTTTTGGCGTGGTTTAAAAACTACGACAAGGCATCACTGCAACTTGACGCGCTTTCGGGTTTGACCGTGGCCCTGGTTCTGATTCCTCAATCGATGGCATATGCCCAGCTGGCCGGACTGCCCGCCTATTTCGGCTTGTACGCCTCATTTCTGCCCCCCATGATCGCCGCCCTGTTCGGATCCAGTCGTCAGCTGGCAACCGGTCCCGTGGCCATCGTGTCACTGATGACAGCGGCCTCCCTGGCGCCGCTGGCCACCACCGGGAGCCCTGGATATATCGCCTATGCGGTTTTATTGGCCCTGATGGTCGGTATTTTCCAGCTGAGCCTGGGCGTTTTGCGCCTGGGGCTGGTGGTGAATTTCCTGTCCCACCCCGTGGTCAACGGCTTCACCAACGCCGCCGCTCTGATTATCGCTTCCTCCCAGCTTTCGAAAATGTTCGGCGTTTATGTCGACAATGCGCCGCACCATTACGAAACCATTATCCATGTCATTAAGGCGGCGATCAATTACACCCACTGGCCCACCTTGTTGATCGGCGTGTTTGCCTTTGGCATCATGTACGGCCTTAAATGGCTGTCACCCCGAATCCCCAATGTTCTCGTGGCCGTTGTTATCACCACGGCCATTTCCTGGGCCACCGGATTCCAACATGACCGAATCGTCAGTGTCGATGCGATCGAATCCCCTGAAGCGCGTCATTTGATCGAGGAATTCAACAGAGCGTCCTTGGCGATTCCCGCACTTGCCGAAGAGCGGACCCGATTCGGTGAGGCCGCCAACAAAGCCAAACAAAGCCACGATGAAGTCGGCGTTTTGGATGCCGAGCATATGCTGGAGGTGACCAATCTGAAAATCTCGCATTTGAAGGAGGAGGTCCACAGCAACCGCGAACAACTGCGCGCCATCCTGTTTGCCGGCGTGGTTCAAGACGATGACTCGATTACCTTCTATGCCAAAGACAAAATCCCTGCCGGTCTGAACAGCGACGGGCGCACGTGGCGCGTCAAAGTCGGTAACGAATCGCTGGATACGGCCAAACTCAAAATGATGGGCGGCGGCGCTGTGGTCGGCACCATTCCCAAGGGGCTGCCATCCATGAGTGTCCCGCCGATCAACATCGGCGTCATGCTGCACCTGCTGCCGTTTGCGGCGATCATTTCTCTTTTGGGGTTCATGGAAGCGATTGCGATTGCCAAGTCCATGGCCAGTAAAACCGGACATCGGCTCGATCCCAACCAGGAGTTGATCGGTCAGGGACTGGGCAATATCTGCGGTGCCATCGGCAAGAGTTATCCCACCTCCGGGTCGTTTTCCCGTTCGGCGGTCAACCTTCAAGCTGGTGCGGTCAGCGGTCTGTCCAGCGTTTTTACCAGCGCGGCGGTGGTGATTGTGCTTTTATTTTTTACGCCATTGCTCTATCATCTTCCCCAGGCCGTACTGGCCGCGGTCATCATGATGGCCGTGATTGGTCTGCTCAACGTTTCCGGTTTCATCCATGCCTGGAAGGCCAAATGGTATGACGGCGCGATCTCCATTATCGCCTTTGTCAGTACCTTGGTTTTCGCTCCTCATCTGGACAAAGGGATCATGATCGGTGTGGTGCTGTCCTTGATGGTTTTCCTGTACAAAAGCATGCGTCCGAGAGTGGTTTTTCTGTCCCGCTCGGAGGATGAGGAGTTGCGCTGCGTGAGCACCCACAGTCTTGAGGAGTGTCCCTACGTGACCCTGGTCCGCTTCGAAGGGCCCCTGTTTTTCGCCAATGCCAGCTATCTTGAGGATACGATCACCGAGATGATCAGCACCAAAGACGGGCTCAATCATATTCTCGTCGCTGCCCACGGCATCAACGACATTGATTCATCGGGAGAGGAAACCTTGTCGCTGATCGTGGATCGGGTGAGAAGCAGTGGCATCGACATTTCCATGTGCGGGGTTAACGAGACGGTCATGGAAGTATTCAACCGTACCCACTTTTTGGCCAAAATCGGTGAAGACCATATTTACCCGACCCTGGAAAAAGGCATCGTTGCCGTCCATCAATCCGCCCACGAAAACAACCCGGATGCGAACTGCCCGTTGTTGAACGCTTGTCAACTTGTTGAAGCCTAAAAGGAGGAGTTATCCATGCCAGTCATTACCTTGTTCAGCGGCAGTTACTGCAACGAGAAAGAAGTTGTCCAGGAGATTGGGCTGCGGACGGGTTATCCGCTGATTTCAGACAAGGAAATTGTCGCCGAAGCCAGCCAGCGTGCCGGCATCCCCGAAAACCGGATCGAGCGGGTGTTCTCGAATAAAACATCGGTATTCAACCGCTTGACCCGCGAGCGTGAGCGTTCGCTGGCCTACCTTCGGTCGGTCCTGGCCGAACGCCTTTCCGAAGACGCGCTGATGATCAGCGGGTTTGCCGCACAACTGATCCCGCGTGAAATCAGCCATGTGCTGCGGGTCTGTCTGATCGCTGACATGAGCTCGCGGGTTGCCGCCGCTGTCCAAGAACGCCAGATCAGCGACGCCGAGGCCCTGAAAATCATCCACCGTGAGGATGAGAAGTGTGCCGCATGGATGCATCGGCTATACGAAACGCTTGACCCGTGGAGTGCCTCACTCTACGATATTTGCCTGCCGACCGATAAGACCTCGCCGGACGAAATTGCCGGGTTGATTGAAAAGAGTATTGACCAGTCGGTCATCAAACTCGCCAGCGGATCCAAACAGGCGGTCGATGATTTCAACACCGCCGCCAATTTGGAAATCGCGCTGGTCAAAAAAGGCCATACTGTCGGGGTTGAGGTCAAGGAGAGCGTTGCTACCCTGACCATCAACAAACATGTTCTCATGCTCAGCCGCCTTGAAGAGGAACTCAAGGAGATTGCCATCCAGGTGGCGGGCGTAACGGCTGTTGAGACCAAGGTGGGCCCCGGGTACTACCAGACCGATGTTTATCGCCGTCAGGATTTCGAAGCCCCGTCGAAGATCCTGCTGGTCGACGATGAGAAAAAATATGTTCAGACCCTGTCCAAACGGTTGATGATGCGCGAGCTGGATTCGGCAGTGGTCTATGATGGTGAATCGGCCCTTGAACTGGCCCGCGAGGATGAACCCGATGTGATGATTCTGGACCTCAGAATGCCCGGTATTGACGGTATCGAAGTGTTACGCCGCGTGAAAAAGACCCACCCGGCCATTGAGGTGATCGTTTTAACCAGCCAGGGGTCGGAAGCGGATAAAAAAACGTGCATGGAGTTGGGTGCGTTTGCATTTTTATCAAAATCGGTTGATATTGAGGAATTGAGCAAAACCATCAACGCTGCCCATGAGAAAATCAGTCAAGCGCGTGCCAGGCAGTAGCCGGCCCAAACGGATCGTTTCCCCGCATCGTGCTTTTGCCACGACCGGGCACGGATGCCAGGCGGATGGCATACCATTGAATTTTCTTTGCATCTATGTTTAAAAAGATGCAACATGAATTGTCGGACAACACCTCGTAAACACACGCCTGATTTGGGGGGCCATCTTTTCTTAACCCACACAACTGGAGGGTGCCATGGAAACAGAAAATAAAATTAGAATCCTTCTGGTCGATGATGAGGTCAAATTTTTAACTGCGATCGCGGATCGACTTTCCCTTAAAGGATTTGTGGTAACAACGGCAGATAATGGCGACGACGCCATCAAGGAAGCCGAAAAAGGCGGTTTCGATGTGGCGGTGGTCGACCTGCAGATGCCCGGAACCGATGGTGCGGCGGTCTTGAAAATTCTCAAACAAAACCACAAATTCATTGAAATCATCATGCTGACCGGACATGCCACGGTGGATTCAGCCGTGGAATGCACCCGCCTGGGTGCCTTTAAATACCTTGAAAAACCATACGATTTCGAACGGTTGGTCGATGCTCTCAAAGAAGCCTATGAGGCCAGAATGAAAAAGAAGTTTGAGCACAACCAGCAGCGTATGGAGGCGATTCAAAAGCTTTCTATGCACCAGTCTCCGCTGGGATTGCTCAAGGAACTGGCCCGGCTCGACGATGGGGTGAAATAGCTGTCCTTTCAACTATTTCTTCCGTTAAATGAAACTTAACAGAAATTGACAATGCGTACTGATTTGTTCCATGTATTCAGAAGCACTCCCCTGGGGCGGGAAACCTTCATGCAGTCGATCTATTTTTGCCGGACGCTGGATATCACCCTGAGCGTTTATGTTCCGGAGGATACCCAGTTCATGATGTACTTCGACCACGACGCCGTGCAGGTCAAACTGGATCATTCCTATCTCAGTGATCCAGCATCGGCGGTAGAGCGGGTGCGGGCCCTGGCTGCCAATTCCGGGGTGGAGACCCGCTTTATCGACCCCATCAACCGAACGGCCAGCAACCTTCCCGACCTGCCGACCCACTTCAGCTTCATGTGCTGCCCACGCTCCGTCAGCGATCAGGCTTCCAAAATCGGCCTGGGGTACATCGGGCCGAAAGTTCGTCATATTATCCGTTCGGCAACATTTCCCGTGCTCCTGACCCCGCCGGTTTTCAAACCCTGGACCAGCATCGCCGTCCTTTTCGGCGGATCGGACAGCGCGCTCAATGCCCTGCGCACCGGTATCGTTTTCGCCGAGCGATCCGGCTTCCCGCTGGACCTGTTTATTCAACAGGAGCAGGAACCGGACTATTACATACAGCGGGTCCATGCGGCCGGTCTCGAAAAGGCGCTGGCTCGCTGTTGCCGTCGGCGGTACGAATTTGCCGATGGCGCGTTTGATCACAACCTCTACAACTTACCCCACGATGCGCTGGTTTTATCCGGTGCATACGGACACGGCCGGATCAGAAATCTGCTTTTCGGAAGCAAGATGGAGATCGCCCAAACCACCCTGACCACCAGCATGCTGGTTACCGGCCCTCAGGCAACCGCCCATCTGAACTGACCGGCGGAATTTTTCCGCCCTCCTGTTGTTGACCCCCATCCAAGACAGCGGTATTCTACGAATACAATCTTTTTGTGAACACAAACGGAGACAATGCCGATGCAACGCTCTATTTATCTGCTGATTGCTGCCGTTTTGGGAATCTGTTTCACCGGGTGTTATACCCCTCAGGGGCGGCCGGACTACACGGCTTCCGGGGCACTGGCCGGCGCCGCCACGGGTGCGATTGCCGGTAGCCTTACCCACCATCCGGGCCACGGTGCCGTCGTCGGTGGGGCCGTGGGGGCTCTGGTTGGCGGGCTCATCGGGCACGGGATGGATCAGGCCCAGGCGGCCCAACTGCGCGCCCAGGCGCCGCAGACCCTGCAGCGGGTGGAAACCGGGCTGCCCCTGACGGCGGCGGACGTGCAGGCTCTGAGCCGGGCGGGTGTGGGCGATGACCTGATCATCAGCCAAATTCGCAACTCCCGTACGGTCTACCACCTCACCAGCGCGGACATCATCGCATTGAAGAATTCGGGGGTCAGCGAACGGGTGATCGATTTTATGATCAATACACCGGCCCAGATTCCGTCGGCCCAGGTTTCCGGCGTGATCGGGACGCTGCCGCCCCCGCCACCCGCCGAGACCATTGTGGTCAGCCCGGGCCCCGACTACTTCTGGGTGGGTGGTGCCTGGTTGTGGCTGGGCGACCGCTGGTTCTGGAATCATGGGTACTGGTATCGGCCGCTGCACCCCCATCACCATCACTTCCACCACCCCGGCCGCAGGCGGCGCTGATGACGATGTAACCATTTACCGTCAAACCGGTTCCAAAGACTCAGGCAAAGCACAATTGGCGTCATCCGGAGATCTCTGCGGTCTCCGCTAACGCCTCAATTTTCGCGGACTGATCGCAACAGATCGTAGGCCAACGCGAACGCCGCTGCTCGGGTTGTTCTTGATCTCATCTCCCCGGCATGCTTAAAGAACCGATAAGCGTTGTTCGTTCAACAATCATTACAAGCAGACAAACCGGCTGAGGAAACAAATCATGAGAAAACTTGTTTTACCGGCACTATTGGCTTTTGCGTTGCTGATTTTCTCCGTTCAATGCTCAGAGAAGATCGAACCGGGAACCACTCCGGTCGACAGTGGCCCGGCGGTATCCGTACGGGTGGTTGACGTCCGCAGCGCCGTTCAGCCGATCCTTTATGAAGCCGTCGGAACGGTCAGGGCCAGGCTCTCGGCAACGGTTTCCAGTAAATTGATGGGAACCATCCAGGCGTTCAATGTCAAGGAGGGCGACGACGTAAAAAAAGGCGATCTGCTGGTTCGTATTGACGATCGTCAGGTCGCCGCCCAGCTGGATCAGGCCCGGGCGGCCCTGGCAGAGGCGAAAAGGGCGGAAGCCGGGGCGGTTTCAGCGCGGATTGCCGCCGAAGCGGGTGCCCAGCGTGCCCGGCTTTCCTTTGAGCGCAATCGCACCATGCTCGAAGGCGGCGCCATCACCCAGGAAATGTTCGAAACGGTTGACGCCCAGCACAAGCAGGCCCGGGCTTCCCTGGCCCAGGCCAAGGCCATGGTGGAGGCGGCGCGTTTCCGGGTCAAACAGGCCCAGGCAGCCGTGGAAGCTGCCACTGTCGCCCGGAAGGATGCCCACGTGTTGGCTCCGTTTGACGGCCAGGTGACCGCCAAACAGGCCGATGCGGGTGCTTTGGCCTCTCCGGGTATGCCGCTGTTAACCCTGGAGCGCGAGGGTGGCTACCGGGTCGACCTGGTGGTTCCCGAGACCCATATTCGCGCAGTGAAGACAGGGCTGCCGGTGGCCGTACGGATTCCCGCCGTGAGTGAAATCCCCATCCGCGGAACGGTCGATGTGATCGTTCCATCGGGTGACCAGGGCAGCCGGACTTTCGTTGTCCAGGTGGGGATTCCCGTCATCGACGGGCTGCGTTCGGGAATGTTTGCCCGGGTGCCGCTGACCATCGGCGAGCAGAAGATCCTGCGTATTCCCCGTTCGGCCGTGGTCCATGAAGGGCAGTTGACCGGGGTATTCATCGTCGATGCCGGGAACATCGCCCGCTTTCGCCTGATTCGCACCGGCCGCGACTATGACGATTCCGTGGAAGTGATTTCGGGTATCGAGGACGAGACCCGGCTGGTGGCCCAGCCGCCGGCCCAATTGAGCAACGGAGCTGCCGTGGAGTTTGCAAAATGAGCCAATCATACGGGCCTTCCGGAAAAGTCGCCCACTATTTCATTAATTCCAAACTGACGCCGCTGATCATCATCGCCTCGATTTTGCTGGGGATGGCCGCCGTGGTGGCCCTTCCCCGGGAGGAGGAACCCCAGATCATCGTGCCCATGATCGACGTTTTCGTGCAGATGCCCGGGTCTAGTGCCGCCGAGGTGGAACAGCGCGTCACGCGGCCCATGGAGAAATTGCTTTGGGAGATCCCCGGCGTGGAGTACATTTACTCAACCAGCATGCCGGGCATGGCCATGGCCATCGTGCGCTTTTACGTCGGCCAGGATGAGGAAACATCCATCGTGCGGCTGCAATCCAAGCTGATGTCCAACATGGACCGGATTCCCTGCTGCATCACGGAGCCGTTGATCAAACCGCGTTATATCGATGACGTGCCCATCCTTGCCCTGACTTTCTGGAGTGATGACCAGGTAGAGCCCTACCTACTGCGTCGCGTGGCTGCCGAAGTGGAGGATCAGGCCAAACGGGAACCCAATGTTTCGATCACCTCCCTGATCGGGGGAGAGGGCCGGCGGGTGGAGGTTCAGCTGGATCCGGTGCGCATGGCCGGGTACAAGCTGGATCCGGTGGCCGTATCCCGGATTGTTTTTGCCGCCAACCAGGCCACCGATGCGGGCAGCTATCCGTCAACCGAAGGCCAGATCGTCGTCCATACGGGCGGATTCATGAAAACCGCCGAGGATGTCCGCAATGTGGTGGTGGCGGCCCACCAGGGGCGGCCGGTCTACTTGGGGGATGTGGCCACGATTCAAGACGGACCGCCCCTGCCGGAAAATTATCTCTATTTCGGCACGGGACCGGCGGCTGACGAAAAGGGCATCGCCCCCGAGGTGGCCGGCCGGGCACCTTACCCGGCGGTGACCCTGACCCTGGCCAAACGCAAGGGCACCAATGCCATCAGTGTGGCCGAGAAAGTGCTGGCGCGGGTGGAATCCCTCAAAGGCACGGTGATTCCCGACAACGTGCATGTGACCATCACGCGCCATTACGGCGAAACGGCCAAGGAGAAGAGTGACGAACTGCTCTGGCACATGCTCATCGCCGTGGTGTCGGTGACCATTTTGATCTGGTTCACCCTGGGGCACCGGGAGTCGGGCGTGGTGGCCTTTGCCATTCCGGTAACCCTGGCGCTGACCATGGCGGTCTTCTATTTGTATGGGTACACCCTCAATCGGATCACCCTGTTCGCCCTGATCTTCTCCATCGGGATCCTGGTGGACGACGCCATCGTGGTGGTGGAGAATATCGTGCGTCACTTTCGTCTGCCGGGCAACGAACACCGGCCGCGTGTCCAGGTGGCTGTCGAGGCCGTGGATGAAGTTGGCAACCCGACCATTCTGGCCACCCTGACGGTGATCGCCGCCATTTTGCCCATGGCTTTTGTGGGCGGACTGATGGGGCCTTACATGCGGCCCATTCCCGTGGGAGCCTCGGCGGCCATGGTTTTCTCCCTGATCGTGGCCTTCATCGTCACCCCCTGGGCCGCCTACCGTCTGCTGAAACGCGATGCACAGGGGGGCGGGCATGGTGACGGCCACGGATCGGAAGACTGGGCCACCCGGCTTTACCGTAACGTCATGGACCATCTGCTGCACAATCCCCGCTGGCGGTGGTCCTTTCTGATCGGCGTGGCGGTGTTGCTCCTGGGCGCCTGTGCCATGGTGGCCGTGGGGCTGGTCAAAGTGAAAATGCTGCCTTTTGACAACAAAAGCGAATTCCAGGTGATGCTGGATATGCCGGAATCCGCTACCCTGGAGGATACCGCTGCCGCGGCTTTCGAGATGGGCGATTACCTGGCCACGGTCAACGAAGTGGTGGATTACCAGATTCACGTGGGTACTGCCGGACCCTTCAATTTCAACGGCCTGGTCCGCCATTATTACTTGCGGCATTCCCCCCATCTTGGCGATATCCAGGTTAACCTGGCCGGCAAGGGGCGCCGCAAGGAGCAGAGTCACGCCATTGCCAAGCGGGTACGCCCGCCCCTCAAAGCCATTGCCGACCGTTATGGTGCGCGCATCACCGTGGCCGAGGTACCGCCCGGCCCGCCGGTGGCGGCGACCCTGGTGGCCGAGGTGTATGGCCCCGATTACGACCGGCAGCGGGAACTGGCCCTGAAAATCCGAGACCTGTTCGAAGCAACCGACGGTGTCGTGGATGTGGACTGGTATATGGAAGAGGACCAGACCCGCTACCAGATCAAAGCCGACCAGGAGAAGGCCGCCCTGCACGGCATTAGTGTGGCCCACATCACCAAAACCCTGCAGGCGGCTCTCTCCGGTTCCCAGGCCGGCCTGCTGCATCAGCCACTCGAAAAAGAGAACGTGCCCATCGTGCTGCAACCGCCCCTGGCCATGCGGGCCGGACTGGATCTGCTCAAGGCCATCAACGTGAGTGCTGCCGACGGTCACCAGGTGGCGCTCTCCGATCTGGTCTCCGTGCGCAAGACACCCATGGACCGCAGCATTTACCACAAGAACCTCATGCCCGTGGTTTATGTGGTCGGCGATGTGGCCGGGGCCAAGGAGAGCCCGGTATACGCCATCTTGGAACTGCGCAAGAAAATCGACGCCATTACCCTGCCCGAAGGATACCGCATCGACCAGCACACGGCGTCGTTGCCCGACAGCGACCAGCGTTTTGCCATGAAATGGGATGGTGAGTGGCACATCACCTACGAGGTTTTTCGTGATCTGGGAATCGCTTTCGCCGTGGTGATGGTGCTGATCTTCGTTCTGGTGGTGGGCTGGTTCCAGTCCTTCTCCACGCCGGTGACCATTATGATGGCGATTCCCTTTTCGCTGATCGGCATCCTGCCGGCCCACTGGGCCATGGGCGCCTTTTTCTCGGCCACCTCAATGATCGGGTTTATTGCCGGAGCCGGTATCGTGGTGCGCAACTCCATCATCCTGGTGGATTTTATCGAACTGCGCCTGGAACAGGGGGCGCCGCTGGATCAAGCCGTGATCGATGCCGGGGCCGTGCGCTTCCGGCCCATGATGCTTACTGCCGCCGCCGTGGTGGTGGGGGCCTCGGTGATTCTGTTTGATCCCATTTTTCAGGGGCTGGCCATCTCGTTGATGGCCGGTGAGGTGGCATCCCTGCTCTTCTCGCGCATGACGGTGCCGATTCTCTATTTTCTGGACAAACGCTGGGAGTTCGCCCATGGCCATGGCGGATCCGGACACGCTCACCGGACTGGTGACACGGACGCATGATCGTCATCCTTTTCCTGCTCATGGCCGGTTTCGTGGTTCTGATCAAGGGGGCCGACATCTTTGTCGACGGGGCCGCCCACCTGGCCCGGACGCTTGATGTCTCGCCCATGATCATCGGGTTGACCGTGGTGGCTTTCGGCACCTCGGTCCCGGAACTGTTTGTCAACATCGCCGCCAGCGTCGGTGGTGACACGGATATTGCCCTGGGCAACGTGATGGGCAGCAACATCGCCAACGGGCTGCTCGTCCTGGGGATCTCGGCCCTGATCCGCCCCCTGCAGATCTTCCGGAAAACGGTCTGGCAGGCGATCCCTTTCAGCCTGCTGGCTGCGATTATGTTGTGGGTTCTGGCCAATGATGTCTTCGTCGACGGCAGTTTTTTTTCGATCCTCAGTCGCTCGGACGGATGGGTCCTGCTGGGTTTTTTTACCGTTTTCATGGCCTATTCGGCGGCAGTTATCGCCCCGGTTGACGGGTTGCCGCCCGTGGATCCGGTTCCCCCGGAAAAAGCCGCCGCGGTGGCCCTGAAAATGGCCTTTGGCTTTTGCGGCCTGCTATTCGGGTCGCGCTGGATCGTTGACAGCGCCGTGGCCCTGGCCGATCGCCTGGGGGCGCCCCGGGTCGTGGTCGGACTGACGGTGGTGGCGTTGGGGACCTCCCTGCCCGAGCTGGCCACATCGGTAGCGGCTGCCCGACGCGGGGCTGCGGAGATAGCCGTGGGCAATGTGGTGGGGTCCAACATCTTCAACATCCTTTTCGTGTTGGGGATCAGCGCCGTGATCAGGCCGCTGCCGGTGAATCCCGCGGCCAATATGGATTTGGCCATGCTGACGGCCACCAGTGTGCTGCTGGTTGTCTTTCTGTTTGCCGGCCAGGTGCGGGTTATGGGCCGCCGGGAAGGAGGACTGGCGCTTTTCCTGTATGTGCTATACACTGGGTATCTGGTCTATCCGTTATTTTTTTAGCGGGAAAGGTGGTGTCATGCGGACCCTCAATCTCACCCCTCTTGCCCGGGAGGTGCTGCAGAAACGATACCTGGCGCGGAACTATCGGGGCGAGACCATTGAAACCCCGGCCGATCTTTTTGACCGGGTGGCCTGGACCGTGGCCGAGGCGGACCGGCTTTTCGATGCCGGCGCTGCGGTGGGGGAGACGGCCGCCCGCTTCGAGTCGGCCATGACCTCCCTGGAGTTTCTGCCCAATTCCCCCTGCCTGATGAACGCCGGAAGGCCCCTGGGCCAGTTGGCGGCCTGTTTTGTACTCCCGGTGGAGGATAATCTGGAATCGATTTTCCAGAGCCTCAAGGATGCCGCCCTGATTCATCGCACCGGCGGCGGTACCGGATTTTCCTTTGGTCGTCTGCGCCCGACCGGTGACACCATTTTCCCTGCTTCCGGCGTAACCGGCGGGCCGGTTTCCTTTATCCGGCTTTTCGACTCGGCCACCCATCTGATCGACCGCAACCGGATCCGGCCTGGCGCCAACATGGGCGTTCTGCATGTCAGCCATCCGGACATCGAGACCTTCATCACGGCCAAGCGCGATCATGGCCTGCTGCGCAATTTCAACCTTTCCGTGTCATTGGATGATCATTTCATCGACTGCGTGAGGGCTGACCGGGACTACCCGTTGGTCCATCCGCGCACCGGTGCCATC
Source organism: Desulfosarcina ovata subsp. ovata (assembly GCF_009689005.1). Lineage (NCBI taxonomy): Bacteria > Pseudomonadati > Thermodesulfobacteriota > Desulfobacteria > Desulfobacterales > Desulfosarcinaceae > Desulfosarcina > Desulfosarcina ovata. The sequence continues at coordinate 7,363,760 of NZ_AP021879.1, forward strand.
GTCAAGCACCGGTCCGGCGTGGCCCTGCTGCAGCTGATGGCCGAAAGCGCCTGGGCGACCGGCGATCCGGGCATCCTGTTCATCGACCGCATCAACCGGGCCAATCCCACGCCGGAACAGGGGCTTCTGGAAGCCACCAACCCTTGCGGCGAGCAACCGCTGCTGCCCCATGAATCGTGTACCCTGGGGTCGATCAACCTGACCCGCATGCTCAATGGCACGACCCTCGACACCGGCAAACTGGAATCGACGGCCCACCTGGCCGTCCATTTTCTGGACAACGTGGTGGAGGTCAACCGCCATCCGACGGCCCAGACCGAGGAGTGGAGCCGAATGAACCGCAAGATCGGTCTGGGGGTGATGGGCTTTGCCGACATGCTGATCCTCATGGGCATCCCTTACCAGAGCCGGCAGGCCGTGGAGTTGGCCGAATCGATCATGTCGTGTATTCAGCGGGCCGCCGAGGATGCGTCGGCCGAACTGGCGGCCAGAAGGGGAAACTTCCCGGCTTTTCACCGGAGCGTTTTTCCGGCGCGCGGAGTCAAACGACGCCGCAATGCCACCCTGACTACCGTGGCACCGACCGGTACCATCAGTATCCTGGCCGGTGTGAGCAGCAGTGTCGAACCCGTATTTGCCTTTGACGGGCAACGCCGCATCGCCGGTGAACGATACACCGACCTGCATCCCATCTATGCCCGCTACCGGCGCGAGGGGCGGCCCATCGACAAAACGATTTTTCAGACCGCCTGGGACGTTTCGCCCCACTGGCACCTGAAAATTCAGGCCGCGTTTCAGAAATATACCGACAACGCCGTTTCCAAAACGGTCAACCTGCCCGAAACCATCACGGCGGAAAAGATTCGTGACCTGTTCATGGATGCGGCCGGGATGGACCTCAAGGGGGTTACCGTCTACCGGGACCAGTCGCATCCGGATCAGATCCTCTCGGCCTGTTCGTTGAAAAACGAGGAGTGTTCGTGAAAAATGGGGGGGATCGGATGAAAGGGACCCTTCTGAATCAATCCCTACCCCCTAAATGGCTAAACCGCTAAATGCCTAACCTGGAGGCACCCATGGACCGAAACCAGTCGCTTGATACCTTGAAGACGTATGAGGGGTATTGGGACATGATCGTGATTGGCGGTGGGGCCACCGGCCTGGGGTGTGCCTTGGATGCCGTTTCACGGGGGTACAAGACCCTTCTGGTGGAACAGCACGACTTTGCCAAGGGCACATCCAGCCGCAGCACCAAGCTGATTCATGGTGGCGTGCGCTACCTGCAGCAGGGCAATGTGTCACTGGTGCTCGAAGCACTTCACGAACGGGGACTGCTTATGCAAAACGCCCCGCACCTGGTGCAGAACCAGTCGTTTATCGTTCCCAACTATGAGTGGTGGAACGGGCCGTTTTACGGTGTCGGTCTCAAGGTCTACGACCTTCTGGCCGGCCGGTTGGGCCTGGGGCCGTCCAAGTGGCTTTCCAAAACCGAGACCCTGGCGCGGATCCCCACATTGGAGCCGAACCGGCTGCACGGTGGTGTGATCTACCATGACGGCCAGTTTGACGATGCCCGTCTGGCGGTCAATCTGGCCCAGTCCATTGCCGATACCGGAGGGGTTCCCCTCAACTACATGCAGGTCACCGGTCTGGCCCATTCGGGCAATATGGTGGATGGGGTAACTCTGAAAGACACCCTGTCCGGCGCGTCCCATGAGGTTCGCGGCCGGGTGGTGATCAATGCCACCGGCATTTTCACCGACCATATCCTGCGTATGGACCAGCCTGGCGCAAAACCCCTGATCGTTCCCAGCCAGGGGATTCACCTCGTGCTGGACAAGCGCTTCCTGAAGGGCGATACCGCCATCATGGTTCCCCAGACCGAGGATGGACGGGTGCTGTTTGCCGTGCCCTGGCACAACCGGGTACTGGTGGGAACCACGGACACACCGGTGGCCGAGGCCAGTCTGGAACCGCGCCCCCTGGCCTCGGAGATCGAATTCATCCTCAAGCATGCCGCCCAGTATATGGTCGAGGACCCTTCCCGCGAGGATATCCTGTGCGTGTTCGCCGGCATCCGGCCGCTGGTGGGGACCAGCGATGGCAAAAAAACCGCCTCGATCTCCCGGGACCACCATCTGGAGGTCTCCCCGTCAGGCCTGGTGACCATTGCCGGGGGAAAATGGACCACCTATCGCAAGATGGCGGAAGATACGGTCAACCAGGCGGCCCAGATCGCCGGACTTCCCGAAAGCGACTGCCCCACCCGCAAGCTGCGCATTCACGGATGGCTGAAAAACATCGACCCCCAGGATCCGCTGTGCGCCTACGGTTCCGATGCGGTGTTGATCCGGCGGATCATCGATGCGCAGCCCGAAATGGGGGAACGGCTTCACGATCGCCTGCCCTATTGCAAAGCCGAGGTGGTGTGGGCGGTGCAAAACGAGATGGCCCGGACCCTCGAGGATGTGCTTGCCCGGCGAACCCGCGCATTGATTCTGGATGCGGCGGCCAGCATGGCGATGGCCGAGGCCGTCGCCGGCATCATGGCCGACGTGCTGGGACGGGACGCGGCCTGGATCCGGCAGCAAACCGATGGATTCATGGCCCTGGCCCGGGGCTACCTGCCGGATTGATCGTTGATTCAACCTTGGGCGTCGCCAATTTTCTCCTGAACGGTGGAATTTGATTGAGAGGCCCCCTACTGAACACAGCGGCCAATGGATCCGGGCGCACATTTTTTGCCATTGGTCCAGATGGCGCCCACCAGGTAGGCATCGTTGAATATTGCGGCGCTGATGTTGGCCCCGGCCAGATTGGCTCCTGTCAGGTTGGCGCCGGAAAAGTCGGCATGGCTGAGATTGGCCAGTTTCAGGTTGGCAACGGAAAGATCGGCATCGGTCAGCCGGGCGGCGGAGAGATCGGCTCCCAGCATGACCGCGGTCTTCAGATCGGCGTTGTCCAATTGCGCCTCCGTCAGAATCGCATGTACCATCAGCGCTCCCCGCAGATAGGCGCCGGAGAAATCACTGCCGGAGAGGTCCGCCTCGGTGAAGTCCGCCTCCATCAGATGGCTTCCTTGAAAATGGCTCCGGCGGGCCACGACCCGGGTCAGATTGGCCCTGGCCAGATCGGCCGCCGTCAATTGTGCGGCGGAGAGATCGGCGCGACTCATGTCCGCCCCCTTGAGGAAGGCGCCGGTCAAATCCTGCTGCCCCAGGGTCGCCGCTTTCAGATTGCAGCCCGGGCACTGGCTGATCTCCATCAGCATTGCAGTGGCCGGTGTCAGGCAGCGTCCCACCGACGATGCACCGCAGGTCTGGCCGTTAACCCAGGTGGCATGGGTCAATCGGGCCTCTTCAAAATGGGCATAACGGGTGTCGGCATTGGTCAGGTTGGCTCCTTCCAGGTTGGCGCTGGAAAGATTGGCGGTCTGCAGATAGGCACCGGTAAGATCGGCCCCGGCCAGATCGGCCCCCGATAAGTCCACACCACTCAAATCGCACAGGCGGCAGCTGCGGCTGGCCTCCAGGCGCTGGCGCAGGCTCTTGGGCGTCAGCAGTCGCCCGAGCAGGCCCAGAACCACCATCAGGACCAATGCGGCGGTAATACCCACAGCCAGTTTTTTCAGGTTCCAAACCATGATTATTCTGCGAAATGGATCAGCTGACAGCGTTTTTTTCATTATTTTGATGATTGTCCGTCTTTATGCCGGCATTCGATTTCAAATGCGCTATCCGTTTCGATCCAGGTGTGTGACCAGATCAGATGGTGGTGGTCGTTGGTATAGACGCCAATGACGATCAGCACGGGAACAACAATCAGACTCCCGCCGCGCAGGCCGGAAATCCAGGCCGTTCTTCCGGAAAGAACCATGGCAAAACGGAAAAACAGGAGGCCGACCCAGGCGGCGCCCAGATATTCCCGGCGGACCCAGGTCAGCTTGGCTGTAAGACCGCTGACCCTCAGTTCCATTCCGTAGCAAAATGACCAAACCGCCACCGCAGCCAGAAGCAGGATCAATTCCCGTGAACTGGGCGTCTGCCGTCGGGGAATCAGATAAACGATCAGCGCCAGACAGATGACTGCGGCGACAAAGGTGTGCTGCATGAAGAGCGTTTGTAGATCGATTTCGAGCAAATCCGTTTTTCTGCCCCTGTGCTTACCGTTTTTGTTAATGAATCCAGGTGATATTGACGGGCGTTTGCCGATCGGCCGAATTGAGTGCGATCGGCAGCCAGTCAGAGGCCAGATTAACCATTTCCGGCGGCGCAGATCAACCGCCAATTGTCAGCCGGGAATGGGCAACCCGTCAGCCCAGCCTGGCAAAACGGCGGATGGAAAAAGGCGCCGGATCAAAGGACGGCCGCTTGCCGGCAACCATGTCGGCCATCAGACGCCCGGTTCCCGTAGCCGTGGAGATGCCCAGCATGCCGTGGCCAGTGGCGATGTAAAGGTTGTTCCTATCGGGCATTCGGTCAATGATGGGAAGATCGTCCACGCACATGGGGCGCAGGCCGGTCCATTGTTCGGTCACCGGCCGGCCGACCGGCGTTTTGAGATAGATCGCCGCCGACGTTTCCAGGTTGGCCAGACGGCGCGGATTCAAGGTGTCGTCGAACCCGGAAAATTCCATGGTGCCGCCCAGGCGGTAGCCGCTTTTCCACGGGGTCACAACCATATTGCGTTCGTAAAGATAACACGGCCGGGTGGGACATGCCGCCGGTCGCTGCATGGTGATGCTGTAGCCCTTACCCGGTTGTACGGGAATGCGCAGGCCCAGCTGGCGGGCCATGGCCGGCGTCCAGGCACCGGCGGCCAGGACGAATCGGTCGGCGGTGAACCGGCCCCGGGTGGTGATCACGGCGGTCACTTTGTCCTTCCGGGTTTCGAATTGTTGCAGGCTGCAGTCTTCCTCGATCATCCCGCCACGCTGCTGCACCGCCTGGCCCCAACTGTGCACGAGCCGTTCCGGCCGCAGATGGCTGTCGGCCGGATGGTACCAGCCGCCGCAGACCCGGTCACTCAGGGCCGGCTCGAGTGTTCTGACCGAGCGGCGATCGTGGAACCGGGCCGCCAGACCGAACGGCGCCAACAGGCGGTTGGTGGCCTGATAGCCCTCCATAGTGGCTGGATCGGTAAAGGCGATCAGCACGCCGCGCCGCTCGAAATCGCATTCCAGCCGTTCATCCTCGAAGAGGGTGCCAAAAAGAGTGGCGGAAGCCCGCAGGATGCTGTTCCTTGCCCGGATGGCGTGGTCACGCTGACGCGAATGGCAATGGGCGGCAAAGCGCAGCAGCCATAAGGCCAGGGAGAGATCGAAGTGGGGCTTGATGGTCAGGGGCGAGGTTCCCCGGAGGGTGCGGATCAACTCGTGGCGGATGGCACCGGGCACGCACAGGGGCGGCAGGTCACTGACAAAAAGCAGCCCACAATTGCCATGCGACGCACCGGCGCTCACGGTGTCTTGTTCGATGATGCGCACCGATCGGCCGTCGCGCACCAGGTAATAGGCGCAGGCGAGGCCGATGACGCCGCCGCCGATCACCAGAACGTCGCTGTGTCGGGAATTTTGCAAACTCACGCGGAAGCACTCCTTTTCATTTCATTCACGGGGGAAGCGTCCTTTCAGCGCTTCGATGAAGACCTGCCGGGCCTGTGCGCGATCCTCCGGCAGGATCAGGTCGGTCCACTTGATCTGCCCGCTGTTGAACAGTTTCCGGGGATAGCCGGCGAAACAGGGTACGCCCACCCGGGTTTTGGATGATCTGCGGTTCCACAGGGCTTTGTTGCAGGGACCGGTCACCAAGGGGCCGTGGCAGCCCATATAGAAAAAGAGGCAGCCGCGTTCACCGAAGCGTTTCTCCTCTTGTTGACCTGCAGGCCGTCGGCCAGCAGGTCGGCGGCATCCGGCGTGTCGGCATTTATCAGCGACCAGGTATCTCCGCCGCAGTTGCCGTCCTGGATCCAGTACGCGGATTACGCCATCGATTTTTGCCGCAGCGTCGGAAAGTCGGCTGATTTTGGCAAAGGTAACGGGGTCGAGGACATCCTCGGCCTTGACCACGATAGGGATGGCCGCTTCATCGTATTCCTTGCCAGCGGGTCAGCAGCCGGCAGAATTCATGACCGTCGCAATTCCCGGTCAGCTGATGGATGAATGTCGGCATCTCATCGGCCTGTTTCTCAATGCGGCTGGTGAGGGTGTCGCCATACCCGATCGACGCCTTGAAAATTGCCTCGATCTGCTTGACTTGATGGGTTTGGCGGAAGTCATCGGGGATGCTTTCCAGAGCAAAGGCGATGTAGCGCGGGTTGTTGACATGGTGGTTGAGGTCTAGGTCGTCACGGCGCACGGCAACGTTGACGTCGGGGACCCAAGGGGTTGACACTGGCGGCAGGCGCTCAAAATCATCTTCGAAAACCGTTTCATCCACAATGGGAAAGTCGGCCAGGGGTACCTCCGGTGAAACCGGGTGGCGGGTGGCGTAGTCCAGCAGCATGAAGATACCCTGACCAAGGGCGATCTTCCGGCCGTCGGTGTCGGTGACCATGAACTCGCGGGGAACACGCTGGCCATGTGTCGCGGATCGCCACGTGGTGACCCGGATGCGCTCCTGCCACTGCGGATAGCGCAGGATCCGGACCCGGTAGCGCACCACTACCCAGGTCAATCCCCGCTCGATAAGATGTCGGATGGACAATTTCAGAGGGGAGGTCTGCTGGCTGGCCGCATCCTGGAAGAAATCGAACATCACCCCCGGCCGGGCCAAGCCATCGGGTCCGAGGTGATGCAGGTGAACGGAAAATTCAGCACTGTGTTTGGGGATCATGGGCCACTTGTTTTGCACCGGGTTATTGGGAAAAAGAATTTTCGCCCTCTATCACAAAGTCGATGTGGATTCAAGGGCGCGGGGTTGTCTCCTGCAGCAGTGCTTCAGCGCAATGGTGCCGGGGCGCTGAAAAAAAATATCGGTGTTGCCGATGAACGTCACATTGTCAGGTCACTTGAAGTCCGAAAAGGTGTTCTTCCCCGGCCCGTCCCCGGATCGATTGGTTGCCCAGATCCACCAGCGGCAGCCTTGCGGATACCAGGGATGCGGTTTGGGCACACATGACGATGGGACCGGGCAGTGTTTTGCTGGCCATGGAGGAGAGACGGAATGCCAGGTTGACACAATCGCCCACCAGAGCCAGATCGGCGGATCGTGATCCGAAATGGGAAAGGGTGATCAGACCGCTGGTCAGGCCCCATCCCAGTCGTGGCGGTTCGACCGTCAGGCCACGCCGGATCAGTTGCCGGTGGATTTCGGGCACACTGCGCATCTGGTCGATGGCCGCCTGGCAGGCGGATACCGCATAGTCACCGGCGCAGCCGTCGGGGTGCTCCCAGAAGGCAAACACCGCATCTCCGATATAGTCTTTGACGGTGCCGTGATGGGCATTCACGATGGTCGTGAAACGGGCGAAAATCGCTTTGATGAAGGTATACACGTCCGCTGATTCGGCATGCTGGGAGAAGGCCGTAAAACCGCGCACATCGGCCACCAGGCTGGTGATAAAAGCGGCCGCCGGCTTGATGGCGGTCTGCTCGCCCCAGGTATCCGTTGCCGAGGGCAGGGGGGCTGCTTGGGGATGGGAAATACGGATGATGGCGGTGCCGCCCAGGGAGATGCAATCGCCGTCGGCAAGTTGTCTTGATGCACCCGGGGCCATACGGACATCGTTGACCCAGGTTCCGTTTTTACTCAGATCCGTAATTTCAACACCATCGCGGGTCAGGCGGACCACGGCATGGTCCCGCGAAACCGTGGGGTTGCGCACGATGATGCACTTGTCCGGCTCAATGCCCCGGCATACGCGGCCGAGAAATATCTTGTCGGTCAGGACAAGGCGATGGGGCACGCCCTGTTCGTCCTGCCATTGCAGACTGGTTTCAGAATTTGATAGTTCCGGCGGCATAGTGATCGGAAAACCTTGTAAGGGGTCGGGTCCGACTGTGGTTCCTTAGCCTTTATCTTTAGCATATTGCCCGTTGAGCGGCAACGGACAACCATCGGAGAAGCAGGGCAATCGTATTTGGGATCCGCTCAGGGCATCGTGACCATCGAGACCAGATCGGAGAGCATGACCTGCAGGTTGCCAATGGCTTCGTCCATCTCGACAATGCCATGCCGCCGGGCCAACTCGTCAGGCGCGGGGTAGGTGAACCACACCTGACCGGCAGGGTCTTTCCATATCAGCGCTTTCAATGGCAGATCGATGCCCATGCTGCGGCTGCGCTCGATCAGCACCGCACCGATGGACGCGGAACCGAAGATCACCAGTTGCGTGGGCGGCAGGTTCTGCCCGATCTCACGGGCGGCTTGGGCATGGTCGATGCGAGCAAAAATGGTGATGCCCTTCTCTTTCAGGGCGAGTTCCAGGCGGTCAGCGGTGGCCTGGACACTGTGATTGCTGCGAACGCTGACCAGTCCCCCCTGGGCCGTGGCGGTGGCCGCCATGCAAAGGGTCAGCAGTACGGATAGGATGATTATACGCATATCGGTTTCTCCTTTGTCAGACCCGGCAGATCAGGCCCTTGAGATAGCTGCCCTCGGGAAAAGCGAGCCCCGTGGGATGATCCGGGGCCTGGCTCAACCAGTGCAGGATGACGGCCGGTTGGCGGGCATCCAGTGCCGCGTCGGCCACGATTTTCTGAAACAGGTCGCGTCCCATCAAGCCGGAACAGGAGAAGGTGCAGAGGGTGCCGCCGGGACGCAGCAGTTCAAAGGCCAGCCGGTTGATATCCTTGTATCCGCGGGCGGCACGGGTCAGATCCGCTTTGGCGGTGACGAACTTGGGCGGATCGAGGACAATCAGGTCAAACCTCTGTTTTTCGGCGACATACATCCTGAGCTGCGTGAACACGTCACCGGTTACGTTCTCCAGCCGGGCCGCCTCCAGACCGTTGAGCGCCCTGTTTTTATCGGCCAGGGCCAGGGCCGCCGCCGATGAATCGATGTTGACCACATGGGCGGCAGCAGCCTTCAATGCGGCAACGGCAAATCCGCCGCTGTAGGCAAAGCAATTGAGCATCCGCTTGCCGGATGCCAAGGCGGCCACCCGGGCGCGGTTGTCCCGCTGATCCAGATAGAATCCGGTCTTGTGGCCGGTACGGATGTCCACGAGCAAACGGTACCCGTTTTCGCGGATTTCCACCAATTCGGGTGGGGCTGTTCCCCACAGGCCGCCGGCGGTCAGCGTCAGCCCCTCCTTCTTGCGCACATCCACATCCGAACGTTCGTAAATGCCCGTGCATTCGGGAACCAAACGGCGGAGTGTGTCGGCGATGACCGTTTTCCAGCGTTCGCTGCCGGTGGTGAGAAACTGGCACACCAGCCAGCGGTCGTAGCGGTCCACAATCAATCCGGGCAGGCCGTCGGATTCGGCGGCCACCAGTCGCCAGGCCGTGGTATCGGTATCGGCCAGAATGGCCTGGCGAAGACCGATGGCCTGGTTGAGGCGGCGTTCGAAAAAGCGGTCATCGACGGTTTCGGCCGGGTCGAAGGTCCATAGACGGGCACGGATCTGGGAGCGGGGCGAGTAGGCGGCCCGGCCAAGCCAGCGGCCGTTCGCGGCCTGCACATCGACCGTCTGCCCGGTTTCGGGATCGCCCTCGACCCGCTGGATGGCACCGGAGAAGATCCAGGGATGACGGTTGATCAGTGACTTTTCGCGCTTGGGCTTGAGAACTAAAGTGGCCATCGGTCGGCTTTCCATCGATTTTCGCATGGCGGCAAAGGGTCGGCCACCAATGGGTCGACCGGTGCTCACATTGGGCGCTTACTATGGCAAACTGTGCGGCGGTTGTCCACAAAGAGGTTAGGATCGTGCCTTCAATAAGAAACGGGTGGGGAACGCCCACCCGCGATGGTGTTTTTTAGGATCCGGGCGCTGCCGTCAGCCTGCTGGGAATTGACGACAAACGCCCGCTATCTTCATTTATGGAATGGATGTCCGTTGATGATCACTTGGCCCTGTCGGCCTTTTTGTTGATTGAAATCAGTTTCCTTGCCCCCCCCATGACCTCGTAGATAACGACGACCTTTTCCGACACTTGGATGTCGTTTGATTTGAGGGTGTCCAGGAGCCGGCCGTTTCCCTCGATGATGTATGGCTCGCCGTTAACGCTGATCTTGCCCTGCTGGATATTGATGGCGGTTACCCGGCCTTCCGCAGTGTGCATCAGGGTTCCGGCAACCTTGGCACTGACGGCGGCAGCAAGAAAAAGGGTGCTGATGATGGCGATGGCAATGACGCAATGGTGGAATTTTCCTATTTTCATGGATTTCTCCTTAGTAGATGAATTTTCGGGTATCCTGCCAGTAGTAAGGAATCAATCCGGACGGGAAGTCCAGTTCATCCAGGGTAACGATTTTGCCTTCAACGGAGATAAACCCTTCGGCGATGCCATGGCGAATCACCACCGCCAGGCCGGAGGGGATCTGCGTGCCGACGCCCAGATAGCGATCCCGGCGGGTGAACCTGGCTTCCTCAACGGTGTTTCCTTCCGCATCTGTCGTGGTGTCGTTGTTGCCGGAGTAGGCATCAAACGCGGCATTGCCGTCGCAATATTTGACCGCATACACCCGGGCCTGGCCGGCGTAATCGCACTCGTCGCCGCTGGCCGCCGGTTCCGCCGGCTGATAGGTGGGGGCATAGACCACTCCGTTGAACAGGGTGATGGGGGAGATGGCTTTTTCGCCGGTGTGGTAGCCATCTTGGTCCGGGCTTGGGCAGCCGCTTAGGCCATTGGCGTCAAAGAGCATATACCAGCCCTTGGCGGTCTCTTCCAGGAAGGTGTAGATGCTGTTTTTCTCGCTGTTGGTGACGTTGATCACATCCGGTTCCAGGGCGCCGCAGGTGACGTTCAACAGATCCGCTTCGGTGAACAGCTGGGTCAGGTCGTCATAGGTGCTTTTCTGATCCTCGGTGTAGTAGGCCTGGGCGTCGTAAAATCCGTAGATGCCGTTTCCCACATTGGTTTTGTCGCCGGTAAAGGTCGGGTTTTCCCGGTCGCCGGTGCCCATGTAGAGTACCGGTACATCGGTGTAACAGTTCCCCGCGTAACTGACCTCGGGGCTGTAGAACGTGCGCCGCGGGTTGAGGATACCATTTTTCGCGTCCTCAATGAAACTGATCGTTCCGCGCGGGTCCGGGTCGCCGGCCGTGTAACCGTCAAAGGCGTTGCGGTTCTCATATGCCGAATCCTGGTCGCTCATGGGGTTGGTCCGGAAAATCAGGTTTAAGTTGAATTTTCCGGGAATGGTGGAGGCGTCGTAGGAGACTTTCCACACCTGTCCGTAGAGATCGGTCAGGTAGGCGGCCGCCAGTGAATCGTCAGTGTTCAGAATGACCGTCGGGTCGGCCGGGAAACAGTACTTCATTTGGCTTCGCAAACCCGTATCTGTCTCGTCATAGACGAATTGGGCGCCGCCGGAGAAGTAGCTGCTGTCCAGGAGTGCGCCGGTATCGATGTCGACGATGAAAATACCCCGGCCCATGGCGCTGACGTGATCCGAGGTCAGGTAATAGTCATCGTTGGTGCTGCGGTCCTCGCCGGCATCATAGCCTCCGGGGATGATCAACAGCCGTTTGTAGGTGTAGCCGCTGGCGGTTTTGCCCGTTTTGATTTTGAAAAATTTCGGTGTCTCCCAGGATTGGCCCAGTTCCGCCATCCCGGTGGTGCTGGTGTTGAGGGACCCGGCGACCGTCCAGTTGGCCGGGTCGGTGCTGGTCACATCCAGGGCGTAGTAGGCCTGTCCGCCCCTGCGCAGACCGAAGACCAGCAGCAGCTGGTCGTCGGTTTTATCTGTAAGGGTGCCCTTGTCGTTTCTGATCAGGTTGACCGAACCGTCCACCGTGTAGAAGTTCTCGTTGCCCAGATCCGGGTCATAGTATTGCAGGCGGTCCAATACCTCGGTGGGCACGAAGGCGTAGATCTCCTCACCGGTGTCATCGTTGAAAACATGCAGCATGCCGTCATTGGCGCCCACGGCGATATAACGGTGGGTGACCGAGTAACTGGTGTCGAAGTAGTCGATCAGTTTGGGTGTGGAGTGGACGATGGACCCCAGCGGCCAGCCGCGCTTGTACACCGGAGAGCCGTTTGCGTTGGCGGCATAGGTGTAGCCGTAGAGGTAGTTGATGATTTCGTAGCGCTCGGCATCCGTGCTCACCCCCAGGTCGGCATTGGTGATCGTGTCCGTAGAGATCTGGACGTCCAGACCGCCGACAATGGTGTGGATATTCCTGAAAGACGGGGTGCCGCTCAAAATCGCACCACTGGGCGAAGGGATGTTGGTTTTCAAAACCTCGCCGGCGCCACCCTTTTCCACATCACCGCCATCGTCCACGGTCGACCAGAAGGAGGAGGTGTTGGCCAGCATGTAGCCGTCGCAGTCCGTGGCCTCCTGGCCGATCCAGGCGCCGGTACTGCTGTCGACGGAGCCGTCGGCCACGTACCACTCCTCCTCCCGGTCACAGCCGCTTTTGAAACCGTATTTAAGCCCATATTTTTTCAGATTGCCGCTCCAGGCCTCGTCTTCCTTGGGCTTGAACAGGGCCATGTAGATACGGTCGCCGGACTGTACCCGGTTGGTTTCATCCACCGACACCACTGGCGCCGTGTAGGAGGTGTACTCGGCAATGGCCAGGCCGATGGAGTGAAAGGCGTTGATCACCTGGGCCTTGTTGTAGGCGGTCAGATACATGCCGATGGCCTGGTTGTATTGATCCACCTGGATATCGGCCGTGTGTTGCAGCATGGGCTGGTCCACACAGAAGCCGATGTTGTGTACAGTGATGTTATCCGCAGAGTCCCGGCGGTCCTCGATGGCCACGTCGCTCTGATCCACATAACTGTGGGAGAACATGTAGTAGGCCACGTCATCGTAGTAGTTGTTTCCCGGTGAGCTATACTGAAACGGGTCCGCGGTGTATTGAACGCCGTCGTGGTTGGCCGCGGCGGTGAAATCGACCCCGGAGATGCGGCCCCACTCGGTGTCGTTGGAGGGGAATCCGTCGGTCAGGCTGATCACGAAATTTTTGTTGCAGTCCCGGTGCACCTGGTTCACCTTGCCCGAAAAATAGGTGAAGATATCCTGCAGGGACTCTCCCAACGGCGTGCCCCAGTCAGCCACGGCGCTCTCCAGGTGGTTGATCAGGTTCTGTTTGTCCGTGTCGTCGTTGAAACTGGCGTTCAGCGGGGCCAGTTCGGTGGATCCGGAGTTGTTTTTCTGGTCGAAGACGCTGATCCCCCAGTTGATCTTGCCGCGGGTGGATTCGATGACCTCGATGATGGCCTCCTGGGACACCTCGAGACGGGAGGACATCTCGTAATCGGTTGACGACTCATACTGGTAAGTGTCCACTTGCCAGCCCTTGGCAACGGTATCCGCGTAGCCATCCGTTTTGAAGCGAAGGGTGATCTGCTTGCCGCTGACCCAGCCGGTCCAGAAGTCGCTTTGGGATACGGGGCCGGTATAGGTCGTCTGGACGGTGCTGTTGCCGTCCCTGATCTCCAGTTCGTCGCCCGAGGCGAGAATCAGTTCGGAAAAATGGAGTTTCATCTGTCCGGACTGACCGTTGTAGATCACGTAATTGGCGGTGCCATCGGTCGCCGAATCGAAATTGGCGGGATAGTCGTTGGGGTAGTTGGGGGAGGCCAGGGAATAGGAGACCATGGGCGTGTAGTTTTCCTTTGGCAAGGTGCAGTATTCCCAGGCCCGCTCCCATGCGTTTTTTACATACACCTCCAGGTTGTACACCATCTGCATGTTCATCCAGTTGCCGGTGATGAAAAAGTAGTCTACGATTTTTCCGTCATAGGTGGTCGCTGAATCGGGATCTTTGGTCAATGTTCCGCTGGAGGTTTTGAAGTAGCCGCTGAAGTAGTAGCCGGGTGCACGGACGAGACCGGCGAAACCGTTATCCACCTGGGAGCCGTCGTAGTTGTCCTGCCAGTCGTGCAATTGGAGGGAACGGTTGTTTGGCAGGGGATCGCCATCGAAGAGCACCGTGCCGTCCGCATCCACGGTGACCCGCCCTCCGGACAGAGACCCGTCGGTGTTGATGGTCGTGCCGGTGTCGACCATATTGTTAAGCCACCAGACATAATTCGGGTTTGCCGGGTCGCCAGTCATGCCCGAGGATTTGACATAGCCGATGTTCCCGCTGACAAGATAAATTCGATCCCGGACCATGGCCCGGCTGGTTGGGTAGAAATAGGCTCCTGTGTTGGTACCGCCGGCAACGGCATCTTTCGAAGTGGTCCAATCCCCTGAGTTTTCGCAAATATAACGGTAAAACGCGTGGTAATCGACATCGTTTTCGTAGACTCCGAAGCCCATACTGCCGGAATTGTCCAGCAGGATCATGACATTGTGCTGGACTTTGGGTTTGTAGATGTCGGTATCCTCCGCCAGGGCAGAGCCGACCGTCAGGAAGATAAAAAGCAGCAGGATTATCGGAATTGTGGCAAATCTGAATTTTTTATACATGGTACGCTCCTGTTTTTGGATAACAACGGAAAGATCAACTCTTGGGACCGATCTTGCGGAACCCTTGGGCGATGGCCGCGGAATGTATCTCGATTCCCGTGGCGGTGGTTTCCTGCACCCGGGTACTGATGTCGTAGACAAAGGAAGAGAAGTCGGCGCCGAATCCTTTGGGCATCTGGCCCAGGCCGATGTAGTAGACCCGGTAGGCGTACTCCCGGTCGGTCAGACTGCCCAGGTCGGCATTGCCGGTATTGACCGGCCACGCTGTATCCGTGTAGTTCGTTACCTGGGTTGCCGTCGGATTTGAAATTCGGGTACCGGCACTGATTTGGGTAACGATGATCGGCGTGGCGGTGTCCAGGATCGCATAATCATTGGTCGTGGTTTTATCCACATCATAGGCCACTTCATGCCCCGCCGATTCGGAGTAGTAGAACAACTGCTTGCGCTCGATATCGTTTCTCGTGTATTTCAATTCCACGTTGGAATAGTCGATCGCGATGATACCGCCAAGGGTCAGGATCAGCAGCAGCAGCACGGCGAGGATGATGGCCGAGCCTTCCGGGTTGTCCACATGCCGGGTGACCCCTTGCACGGGTTCTTTTCTTTGCCGTTGGTGGGCGTTGCGAGAGATCATGATCAGTCCTCCTGCTTGATAAAGTCGAACACCGCCCGTTTGGAACTGGCACCGACCGGATCCCAGACAGTGATTACACGGATTTGTTTGAAGCCCCTGGGATTATCGGCGACGTTCCAGTACATGGTGGTGTTGCGGTCATCGGGAAAGGCAAGGCTGGAATCGGCTGTTGCCACCGTATCGGCATCCAGCCCGCTTTCGCCGTTGCCGTTGGTATCCACGAGATCGGCATCGTCAAAGTTCATGGCGACAAATTGTTCGAATTGGCTGGCCGTCCAGGTGGTCGCGTCCATGGAGAAACGCCCGGTCGTGTTGCTGATCACCGCCCGGGTCTGCATGGCGGCCACGGCCAAAAAGCCGATGGCAAAGATGGCCAGGGCCACGGCGACCTCGATAAGGGTAAACCCTTTTTGATTGTCAACGCGTTTCATACAATCGATGGGTTTTCGGATTTTTTTGTTCAGCATGATGGTTGTCTCCCTAGTTAAGTCCGATGTTGCGGAATTTGACTTGGGCGGTGAGGTCGCGGATCACGCTGTCCCCCCATCCGGCGTTGTTCTGCAGGGCCAGAGCAATGATGGCCGAACGAATATCCCCAGGGTTGTCAACAACACCACTGGTCATTGATAGCGTGGCGCCGTCCCCGTCCAGGTAGCTGAAACTGCTGTCTGCCGGATTGATGTTTTCCAGAACGGTTCTGGACGACTGGCTGGCTGTGCCCTCATCGGCGATTTTAAGGAGCCGGTTATTGGCCGTATCGATCTGATAGGTAATGCGTTCCCCACTATCGTCGTCAATGGTGCCGGTGTAGTCGTTCATGGTGATGTTGTAGTCAATGTCTTGGGTAAAGCGAAGCTGCGTGGCCGTGGCCACCTCGATTCCCGCATCGGCCTCCCGTTTGGGATCGAAACCGGCGTTACGGATATCCAGCGTGATTCGCTCCATGGTCCGGCGCAGTTCCTGTTGGGTCTCGGAAACCGCTTTTTCGGCCATGTACGACTTGCTGAGCCGGGTGAACATATTGACAATCAGAACCGAAACAACCGCCGTGATGGCCAGTGCGACCAGGATTTCAAGTAGCGTGAAGCCATCTTCGCGACGGAACCGCATCCTACTTTTATTATTTAATTTTTCCGTTTTCATAGGCGCTTTGGGCTTGTGGGTTGATGAATGGGTGCCGGTTCCAGAAAATACAGTCTGTTGCTTTTTAACCTGGTTCAATTTTGCACTCTCCCAATGAATTCACCTTCTGTTTGCCGAATATGATGTTGCAAGTAATGTTACAGGTAATCAATATTCGTACCAGAAATGACCAATAGCGACCACATTAAGAGATAAAGATGATCAATGCGTCACTTTTAATAGAGATTTTAATTCTTGTGGGATTTTTTGTTGACCGTAGAACTGAACTGGATTCAGTGGCGTCGCTATTCCGGTATTAAAAGTTATAATAGGAGCGTTAAATAATTTAATAGTGTGAGGGTAACATTCAATTCAGATGCGTTCAATATACCGGCTCACAAAATGATAGCAAGGGAAGATTGTCGGGATGGGAGGCAACACAAAACCGAATTGTTAAACGGACTGTTTTTTGTCCAACGCCTCACTCTGTTGCCGTCAGCCGCTTCAGGATCGTCGTCCGGTCGGCCTCGGGATTTTCGTTCAGGATGGCCGCCACCCGGCGGGCGGTGTAGGCGGTGGCGATGGAGGTGCCGGCGTAGCGTCCGGCCTCTCCATTGTAGCCCACCGGCAGGTCGGCCATGCCCGGTGCGGAAACGGCTACGAAATCACCATGGTTAGACTGGTCCCAGGCGTTGCCGTCCGGCGTGAGGGCGCCAACCCCGATGACATTGTCATAGGCCGCCGGGTAGACCGGGTCACCCGTGGGGGCGTTCCCCGCGGCAGCCACCAGCACCAGCCCTTTGCTGCTGGCATAGCCCATGGCCGACTCAAGCAGGGTGCTGGTGTTTTCCGAGCCCCAGCTCAGGCTGAGCACGTGCGCACCGCTATCAACGGCATAATCGATGGCCCGCATCAAGGTGTAAGTGGAGGTAAACCCATTGTCGTCAAAGGCGCGGATGGCCACCACCGGACTGCCGCTGTCGCTGTCGCTCTCCGACGAAACTCCCAGCGGAGTGACCGCCCCGGCGGCGATCAGCGACATCTGGGTGCCGTGGCCCAGGGTATCGCCGACCTCGGCGCCCGGCGAGACCGCATCATAGGCGGCCCGGATGAACGGACTGTCGCCATAGTCGCTGCGCAGACCGCTGTCCATGACGGCAACGATGGTGTCGCCTGTCGAAGGAAAGCGTGACTGGGATGGGGCCGAGGCTGCCCCCGCAACGATGGTCGGGGCATCGCCTTTCAGGGGATAAGCATAGTCCGGTTCGGCATTCTGAACCCCCGGGGTGCCGGCAATGGCTGAGGCAATGGCCGCGACATCACTGCCGTGGGGCAGGCGAATGCGGACGACACCCAGTGGGACATAGGCATCCAAAAGGGTGGCGCCCAGTCGATCCAGCAGAGATGCCAGGGCCGCTTCGGTCATCTCGGGAGTCAGGCGCAGGAGCAGAATGTCCCGGACCTGCCAGGTGCCGTCAGCCTGCTGTACCACGGCCAGATTCGTTTTGGGCTGCAACGTCTGGGCCCGTGCCTCCTGGCCTTTGTAGAAAATCCGCACTTCCCACAGTTGCGGTTCGCCGGTGGGGGATGATTTGTCTTCGCGCCAGATCAGCGCATAATCGGCCGATTTGAGAATGCTCGACAATGCGGCGGAAATCGGGCGGTTGTCAAATCGGGCGTTGATGATCGGATTGATGCGCGGATCGATACGGATGCGCAGCCCCTGGGCGGTCAGGCGCTCCAAAATGGTGGCCAGGGGTTGGTTCCGCACATGCAGTGTCAGCCGTTCGCCGTTCAGGCGGACCAGGGGGGAGAGGATTTCCGCATTGGCCGACACCGAACCCAAAACGATAATAAGCGGTATAAAAAGCCAGGCAAATCTGTTCATGATGGCCGTGATCCCTTTCCGGGGCCTGCCCCGTCTATGGCTGAGGTGCCGTTTGTGGCGCACCATCTGCTTTTTTTTCCTCTGAGGACGCGTCGCTCGCCAGGCTGGCGGCACTTTCGACCAGCTTGAAAGGCGCCTTGAGAGTCCGTTCCATGAGGTTGAGGAGCCCTTTGCCCACTGCCGATGGCGACATGGGCACCACCGATAGGTCGTCCAGCGGGCCGTGGACCCGCAGGGGGATGGAAATCAGCGACCCGCCGGTAAGATAACCGATGATCGGCACCTTGCCGACAATCCGGTCAATGGTTTTCAGTGGTGCCGCCAGCAAGTAGATATCGGCCGTTTTTTCCCCAATCTGAATCTGACCTTCACCGGTGATTTTCAGGGAGTTGCCGTCCAGCAGGACTTCCGTCAGATGGATCCGGCCGCCGTCGATCGTCGCTTCTATCCGGGCGCTGCTGTAACCATAGCCTTTTTTGTTGAGATCCGATTCCTTACCGGTCAACAGTTCGGTGATATTGAGGGCCGAAAAAATTTTCATCAGCACACTGGAATACTCGATGCGGCCATTTTTCGACGAGACGGTCAGCGATCCGGTCAGGGCACCGGAAAAATCCTTTTGGGTCGCCGGCATATGGATTTCACCGGAAAGGTCGTAGCGCGCGTCGGCGGTTACCGGGTTTGGCAACAGGCAGTTGGCACTTTCCTGCAGTGACGTTCCACTGGCTTTGGGAAAAATATCCAGGCGAATGCCCCGGGGAGAAAAATCCAGCTCCCCGGGAGTGGCGATGCCGCACAGCAGCGCCTTTTCCAGCTGAACATGGATGCTCTGGCCGGCAACGGTGACGGTGGCTGACAGCGGTGACCAGGTAAATGCGTCGGCGCTGAACCGCTCGGTGCGAAGGTGCACGGTGCCGTGAGGGATTCCACCAGCCGGGGCTGCCGTTTCTTGATCGGAATTGGTATGCGTTTTCTCGGAGAACAGCTTTTGAAGCAGGGCGTCGTCCAGTTGGTCGGCATCCACGGTCAGTTCGAATGTGGGAGCGCCGTCCGTGTTCGCCACACTGCCGTTGACCACCAGAAGGCTTTTGTCCACGGCGATTTGGGTGGCGGTGAAGGTTGCTCTGTCACCAACCCCGGCGATGGAAAATCTGTCCAGAGTCACGGGGATGGGGGTCAACCATTTGAGATGCAAGCCGTCTCCGCTGACATTGCCCGTGAATGCGGATCCAATCGGTTGGGCCATGTCGATGCAGGCGGAAAAATTGCCCTGGACCCGGCCGGAGAGGGTCTGATTGTGTCTGAGCAGCTGATCCACGGTTTTCTTTTCCACATTGCCGGAAAATGTCAAGTTGACAACATCGCCCTGCCGTGAAGCGGAAAGCGTTGCCGTCGAATGGCCGTCGGCAAAGCGCAGGTCGCTAATCCCCCAGGTGTCGGCCGTACGGTACATATCGGCACAAAGGTCCACGCCCCCGGCGGTTTTCAACCGGCCTGCCACTGCTACTGCCATTGCATCTTTGCCGTTCCATTGGATCTTGACCCCTGAAAGGGCCACCGGTGGCTTGATCTGTAGGTACGCGGGTATCGGCAGAAGGGTGCTCAGCCAATCGATGGCTGCCGGTCCCATGGACCCGTCAACCTCGCAGGAAAGTGACTCAGGATGGAGTATACCGCTGGATTGGTGGGCGGCCTGAAGGGTGGTATCCAGAAAATGGACACTGACGCCGCTGGATCGCTCCGCCCCGGGGACGTAGGTAATCGTTCCCCCCGACAGGGTGATCGGGAAGGGCGTATGGGGGCTGGTCAGGCGGACCGCTTCGGGAGTACCGGTGATTTCCAGTTGCCATTTCTCGGGATGTCCCAGCGGCCCATCGATTTTCAGACGGGACAATTGGGCGCTGCCCGTGACCGCACTGATATAATTCCTGGCCGCCTCCAGCCCCTTGAAGTGGGTCAGCCAGGGAAACAGGACCGCCGCATCCACCTGGGCCGACGAGGTGTCGATGGAGAGGGTGGCCCTCTTTTCCCAGTCGATGCGGGATTTCAGCTGCTTGAAGTCGATTCCCTGGAAATGGCCGCTGACATTTTTAAAATCCACCCGTTTGTCGATATAGACCACGTCGCCATCCATCTGCTCCAGATCGGTATCGATCTTCGGGATGGTGATTCGCCCCTGCGAGAGATGGCCGGTCGCCACCATTTTCTTTAGCTGCCATCCATGATTTTCATTCTCGAAGCCGGCATAATAGGTGGCACCGGTCAACTGGCCCGTCCGCGCCACGTTAAAGGCCGTGCGGATGGCGCGCTGGTCACCGGCAATGGTCCGGGCGACATTCCCGGCAACGGCCACATCCAGCTGCCGGGCAGCGGCACGCAGGGTAAGGGTCGGATTGCCGGTGCCACCTGCTTTTCCAAGGCTGGCGGCAGCCGACAGATTCAGCTTCGGGTGCTGGGTGGCAAGCCTGTCAATAACAAGCGAGAGGTCGCCATGGTCGTACGAAAGGGTACCGGTGCTATCGGCTGTGTTCAGTGCCAGTGAACGGTCATTGCGTGTGACCGTCAATTTTGGGGCCTTGATGCGGAATTGAATTTCTGCGCTGTCAAAACTGTCCATGCGAAAATTCATGTTGATGGCCGCCTGGCTCGCCTTGGCACCGATTCCTCCAGGCAAGGCGGCAAAGGCGAGAACCGGCTCCACGTCAAGGCCCGTCATGGCAATGGTTCCAGCGGCCCGAGCAGCATGGACGTCCGCGTGGGCAGACAGGTCGAAGACGCCGGTGAGGGTGGATCTGCCGTGGATTCCCAGTGACAGTTGCCCATCTTGATTTTCAAAGGTGGCATCGATGCCGGAGGCCCTAATTTCCGTTAATCCTCCAGGGGTGAAGCGGATCCTTCCATCACCGATCTCCAACTCGGTTCCCGGATCGATGCTGGCCAGCATACCAAAGGCGTGTTTGAGCAGCGTATCAATCCGTTTCGCCGGTAAATCCTGCCCCTTCCCATCCGCTTCATCCGCTTTTGCCTGTGGTCCGCCGGGTTCTTGCAGGATGCAAACGTCAGGGCGATCCAGGGTCAGTCGGGATACGCTGAAGCGTCCTGACAATGCCGGCCGCAGGGCAGGATAGAGCGATAGTTTGCGGGCCTTAAGATCGAACGTCTGCGGTTGAAACAGATGCAATGCGTGGGCTTCCAGATGGGGGATGGGCAGAAGGCTCAGTTCCAGTCGGGCATAATCCAACTGGCCGCCGGTGGCCTGGGCGGTTTTGGTGACCAGAAAGGTTTTCACCATTTCGCGATTGGAGAGAAGGCGAGTGACCAAAACCGCGGATAGAAGCAAAAACATGGAGATGACGGCGCACCCGAGGCTGATCATGAACAGTTTTCTGGTGCGGCGCATTTTAAATGGTCCTTATCGCGTGGGGCCGGAACCGATCCGTTGGTATCAAGGGGTGCCGTTGTGGGTCTGGTCGGGCCGCATGCGTGCCCGGTGAGGTGACCGGTATCGGACTACGGTTCGGTCCGGCGATCCATCAGGATTTTCTCCAGGATCACCTTTGTGATCGAAATTGTATAGCATATTGGGCGCACATTTGGATAGGCCGAAACCAACTAATCAGACGCGGGGATCAATCAATTTCAGGATAGATGCGTTTTTTGCAGGGCGGGCAAATGGTGTGGGAAAAATCAGCCTCGGAATGCATGGAGACATACTCTTCGACCTGCCACCACTTGCCATCTTCGTCACGGATTTTTTTACACCCCGAGCAGATGGGCAACAGGCCGCGGAGCATTTCATTTTCCGCTTGCAGGACTTTCTGCTGGCCCAAGGACGCTTCCAGCCGTTGGAGCAGTTCGTTGCGCTCTTGTTCAATGGCCCGCTGGCTGGAGATATTGCGCATGACACCGAAAAGCTGGATTTCATCGGTTTCCCCCTTGAAAAACTTGGCCGTGATTTCGACCCAGAAACGGGATCCATCCTTGTGAATGAGTTCCAGTTGCGCAGTCCGCTTGATGTTTTTCCCCAACCGGTATTTGCGATATCCTTCGGCCAGGTACTCCATTGCTTTCCTATAGGAATGGGGCATTACACAATCATTGATGGGGATCCGAACCATCTCATTCGTGCCATAGCCGATGATCTTTTCAATGGACGGGCTGATGTAGAAAAAGGTCATCGTTTCCATATCCACGACAAAGATTACATCGACAATGGCTTTTTCAATGAGTTTGTACTGTTTTTCGTATCGGGCGATTTTTTTTGTAATGGATTTGTTCATCATTGTTTTCAACCATGATCGTTCCTGCCACGTGGGGTACATCGGCGATTTTGGCGACGATCTTTAGGCGATTTCCGCCAATCGCCTTAGCGATAATGCCAAGACCGACCAATGCGATGAATTGGTCAAATTCAGTCGCCATTGCGGCGGACCCACTCCTCGAGAGGGATCGGTGTGAGAATAAGATGGGATACCGGCTTCCATTGGCAGGCGGCGCTGGCTTCGATGCCTGCCTGAATGACAGATACCGGCCGGTCCGACGAGACCACCACCACAATAACATTGTCATGCTCGGCGGTAAACCGAAGGGCTGAATTGTAGCGTGCCCCGCGTGCCCGATTTTCACCCGGGAAGGAGCGTCCGTCCAGCAGACAGGCGAATCCGTGAAGGTGCATGTCCGCACCGATGTGCAGAGCCCCGTCTACCCTGAACAGGGATTTGGCCAGATTGAGAATGGCCGGGTCGCGAAGGTCCCGGGGACGCTCGAAGGACTGTCCGGAGATGAAAATCGGCGTCGGGTTCAGGTCCAGCACGATGGTGGCACCATGTTTCTGGTCCACGGCCTGATGAACCAGGGCTGCCACGATCTTAAAGAGGGTGTTGCCGATTTCTGCATCCAGTTCGCTTTCCAAAAACGCCTCTTCCAGGTGAACCAGGTTGGCCCGTCGGGTCGTGGACTGGTAGGTGCCGTCGGCAAAACTGCAGACCGTCTCGTCGACTACCCGCAGAAAGCCGTGGCCGCCTTTGAAATCAGCGGTGATGGTGAACGATGGCAGATTCTCGGTGGCGATGCCGGCCACGCTCTGTCCATCGGAAATCAGCTTTAAACCGGCCTGTTCCACTGCGGCCAGCAGTTTGCGGACGTGTTTGATGTTTTCCAGGGCGGGCTGTTCCGACGGTGAAAAGTGGACCAGAAAAGGGATTTGTTCAATCGCGTGGGGCTCGACAAAAACCAGCTCGCCGCGGGGCCAGGCGCCTTCTTCCCGGGTGCGGGAAAGTTCCAGAACGGCATCCAGGATAGGATAGATGCGCAGCCGGGTGTCCCAGCCCAGTATCATGTTCATGCGGTCGACCACATCATCGCGGACGGCATGGGCGGCATACTCACGCAGAAAGCCACCGGAAATTCCCGTATACAAGGTGCTCTCGCTGGCCATGTCGTGAGAGAAACGCCAGGCGGCGTGTTCCAGCCACCGTTCGGTAGGGCCCAGGCTGCACATGTCCGGGTGATGTTCGGTAAACCACATTTGATAATAGACCGCACCGGATCGGCCGCCGTAGGAGATCAACCCCGTCAACTGCAGGTTTTTTTCCGGCATGATATGATTGAATTTTAAACTGCCAGGGCGCATTGGCGGGCGGTTTCGCCACTCCCGGTTTTCCAGAAAGAGTTCCCTGAGTCGGGGCTCGTGTCCTGACAGAAGATGCTGGGGGTCGAAAACATAGGCTGGCGCATCCGGGGCCATCGCAAAAAGAATGGCCGCCCGGCTGGGTCCTGAGAAGTGGGAGAGACCGTCGCGAAGCCCGTCAAGGGTATCTCCGAGGCAGTGGCGGATAAATGTGTTGAGGGTCACATCAACCTTTCGGAAGTTTTCTGATGCAGAAAATGAGCCACATAATCCAATTTCTCACCGTTCTAATCAACCCTGACGATTTTGTCAATCGATCGAACACGGCGGGGTTTGCATTTCCGCACTATTATCGGGTGAATATATGATCATACAACTTCCCATAAATTATTACATCAAATTAACAATTTTCTTGATTTCCGTTTTTGTCATGCTATGATCTGGAACAATCGAAGGTTCGTTTCAGTTTGGCGGGCCGGTTTCGTTATGAAGGTGGTCGTCATGTTCGCCCAGTGGCACCCTTTATGGATGAAGCAAGAGAATTTTTTCGAAAGGAGGGTGCCAGCATGGTTAACGGCGTAGTAAAGTGGTTTAACAGCAGTAAAGGCTACGGTTTCATTGAGCAGGAAGATGGGCCGGATGTATTTGTCCATCATTCAGGAATCAATGCAAGCGGGTTCCGGTCTCTCAACGAGGGCGACCGGGTGACCTTTGAGATCGTTCAGGGGCCGAAAGGTCCTGCCGCCGCCAACGTTACTGTTGTCTAAGCGCAAAAACTGAAAATTAGAAAAGGGGGAGTGGGCGTGCCAACCGTCCACCTCCCCTTTTTTTTATTGAATGCCCGGTTTTCCTGCTGCCTGCGATCCAGTTGCCGGCAGCCTTTTTTCTTCCCACCGATGATGCCCTTCGCTTTATAAAAATGTCGATCGAGGAGTTAATATGAAATTTGAGGCGATTAAAAAAGAGACGGTCATGCTGATGCCACAAAAGGAGCCGGCACTGCAGCGTACGCCCAGTGAAATCCGGATTGATCCCCTTACCGGACGAACGGCCCGGATCTGCCACTTCATGAAGCTTGCATGGGAGAAACCCGATTTTGAAACCCTTGTGGCCGGAACCGATGCCTGGTGCCCGTTTTGCGGTGAGAAAGTTCATCAGTTGACGCCTTGCTTTCCCGAGGACCTGATTGCCGAAGGGCGCATGCAAAAAGGCGATATGGTTATTTTTCCCAACATGGCGCCCTACGACAGCATTGGTGCGGTGGCGATTTTTGGTGCCCGTCACTATATCCCCATGACCGAATTCACACCGTCACATATGGCCTCGGCGTTTGGTTTTACCCTCGATTTTTTCCGGCGTGTGGCAGCCTCCGGCCATCCCGAGTCGGTCTACCACATTGTCAACTGGAACTACATGCCGCCAGCCGGCAGCTCGTTGATCCATCCCCACCTGCAGGTTTTTTCCAGTTCATCGGCCCCCTACCTGATGCAACTGGAACTGGATGCATCCCGGCGCTACTTTGAGCAAAACCAATCGACGTTTTGGGACGATCTGGTCGCTGCCGAGAAGGCCGGCGGGGAGCGTTACCTGAAACAGATCGGCCGCACCCACTGGATGACGGCGTATGCGCCCATGGGGGTTGCCGGTGATGTGCTTGCCGTGGTCGAGGACGCCCGCTGCACCCTGGACCTGACCGAGCCGGACCTGATCGACCTGGCGACAGGCCTGTCCTGTGTTATGGCCGAATATGACAAAATGGGGATTTACAGCTTTAACATGAATTTTTTCACCGGCACCGCTGCCGATGGACATTTCCGGTTTCATCTGCTGTTTTCACCGCGTACGTTTTTCAGCCAGGCCCTGGGTACACCCGATGTGGGCGCCTTGCGCAACCTTTTCAACGAAACCGTCTGCATGGCCTATCCGGAAGAGATCAACACGATGCTCAAGGCCGCTTTCTGATGCTTTTGGAGCGTCAGCGATTCTTTTCAATGGCCGGGATTTGTGGTATTTACCCCATGGTGGAAAATCAATTCATGATGGCCTCGTAAAGAGCCTGAGATCAAGGCTTGCGAATCCTGAGGAATGAGGCGTACTGATCGTACTCCGCAGTGACGAAGGATACGCGTAACGCCGATATCGGACTTTTTACGAATCCGTCAATTCATAAGGATTACACGATGAACGTCGATGGCAAACAAGTCCGTCCCATTTGGCTGGGCGAAGACGGCGTTACTGTCAAAGTGATCGATCAGCGCCAATTGCCCCACTGTTTTGTGGTGGCCGATTTGATAACCGTGGACCAGGTCATCGAGGCCATCCAGGAAATGTTTGTCCGTGGTGCGCCGCTCATTGGCGTGACCGGTGCCTACGGGGTGATGCTCGCCGCGATTGCCGCTCAGACCACTGCCGATCCGCTGAAGACGATCCAGGCGGAGTGCGACCGGATCCGGGCGGCTCGCCCCACGGCGGTGAACCTGGCCTGGGGGGTGGACCGGGTGTTCCAGCGGGTACTGGCCGCCGGGTCGGATGCGGAGCGAATTGAGGCGGCCCGTAGCGAGGCCGCTGCGATTGCCGAACTGGAGGCCGAGAATTGCCGCCTGATCGGGGAGCATGGCGCCAGGCTGATCCAGGCGATCAGCCACGGGAAACGCGGTGATACGGTGAATATCCTGACCCATTGCAATGCCGGCTGGCTGGCCTGTATCGAGTACGGCACGGCCACGGCCCCCATTTACGAAGCCCATCATCGCGGAATCGATGTGCATGTGTGGGTGGACGAAACCCGGCCCCTGAACCAGGGGGCACGGCTGACGGCCTGGGAAATGGGCAAACACGGGGTGCCCCATACCGTGATTACGGACAACGCCGGTGGCCATCTGATGCAGCACGGCCGGGTGGACATGGTGATCGTGGGCACCGACCGTTCCACCCACACCGGCGATGTGGCCAACAAAATCGGCACCTATCTCAAAGCCCTGGCGGCCCGGGACAACGGCATCCCTTTTTATGTGGCGCTGCCGTCTTCCACTTTCGACTGGGCCATGACCGACGGCGTGAAAGAGATTCCCATCGAGGAGCGCAATCCGGATGAAGTGCGTTATATCCAGGGCCTGGCCGGCGGAAAGCTGGTCAAGGTCTTGGTCCCGCCGGAAGCGAGTCCGGCCGCGGATTTTGCTTTTGACGTGACGCCGGCGCGGCTGGTGACCGGTTTTATCACCGAAAGGGGCATCTGCGGCGCCAGCCGGACGGAGATTCATCAACTTTTTCCCGAGCACGATTAATGCTTGAATCACCTGTGAAACCGACTATGCTGTCTGATCTTGAAAAGCGCGTGATATCCGCCATTCAGGGGGATATCCCCATTGTATCCCGCCCTTACCAGGCGCTTGCCGAAGCGATCGGTATTCCTGAGGCGACTTTTATCGCTGTCCTCCAGGGGCTGACCGACCGGGGTGTGATCCGTCGCTTCGGTGCCACCCTGCGCCACCAGAAATCCGGCTACCAGGCCAATGCCATGACTGCCTGGCAGGTTCCCGAAGATCGCATTGAGGCGGTGGGCAAGATCATGGCCTCTTTCCGCGCCGTCTCCCACTGCTACCGCCGTGACCCGGCCGAAGACTGGCCGTACAATCTCTACACCATGATTCACGGCAAAAGCGAGGACGACTGCCGCGCCACGGCCCGTGAGATCGCTGATAAATCCGGTGTGGATACCTATCAGTTGCTCTTCAGCCGCCGCGAACTGAAGAAGATTTCGATGACCTACTTTCCGGATGCGGCATCGTGACAGCGCAGATGTTACGAACAATTCAATGACGTCCACCGCTACCACCGTCCCCCACATCCTCCTGGTCAATCCCTGGATTCACGATTTTGCAGCCTACGATTTCTGGGCCGCACCACTGGGACTGTTGACCTTGGGGGGCATTCTGCGCGACCATGGGGCACGGATCTCATTTGTGGATTGCCTGGACCGTTTCCATCCCCTGCAGGCCGCGCTTCCTTTGGTTGACAAGCGCTGCGGCCGCGGACCCTATATTAAGACGACCATCCCCAAACCACCGGGGCTGGCCGACATTCCGCGTAATTACTGTCGCTACGGAGTCCCTCCCGAATGGTTGCGCCATGACCTGGCCGTCCTGCCGCCGCCGGATCTGGTGCTGGTCACATCCCTGATGACCTACTGGTATCCGGGGGTTCGTGAAACCATTGCAGTGATCAAATCGGTGTTTTCCGACGTGCCGGTGGTACTGGGCGGCATCTATGCCACCTTATGCGCCGAGCACGCCGAAAGGCATTGTGGGGCCGATCATGTGATCAGCGGGCCGGGAGAGGCGGCGATCCTGCCGATGGTGGCCCGGCTGACCGGATGGCGCCCCACGCCACGCCACGATCCGACGGATCTGGATACTCTGCCGCTGCCCGCTCTGGATCTGACCCGTCGCCTGGTCCATGTGCCGCTGCTGACGTCCCGGGGGTGTCCGTTTCAGTGTGCCTACTGCGCGTCCCATCGGTTGCAGCCCCGCATGATGCGCCGCAGCCCGACATCGGTGGTGGCGGAGATCGTTCACTGGCACCGCGACCATGGGGTCAAGGATTTTGCCTTTTACGACGATGCCCTGCTGGTGGATGCCGACCGGCATATTGTTCCGCTGCTCGAAGGGGTGATCGAGGCAGGCATCACGGTCCGGTTTCACACGCCCAACGCCTTGCACATCCGCAATATTACCCGGCCTTTGGCTATCCTGATGCGGCGGGCCGGATTCCACACGATCCGCCTGGGCCTGGAAACCACCGCCTTCGAGCGGCGCCAAAGCATGGACCGCAAGGTGACCGAGGAGGAATTTTTGCGTGCGCTGAACCATCTGAAAGCGGCCGGTTTTGCTGCCGATCAAGTGGGGGCCTACCTGCTGGCCGGTCTTCCGGGGCAGGATGTTGCCGCTGTCGAGTCATCCATCGCCGTGGTCAAGGCGGCTGGTATCACGCCGGTGATCGCGCACTATACGCCGATTCCCCACACGCCCATGTGGGAGGCGGCCGTAGAGGCCTCGCGCTATGATCTGGCCGCCGATCCCATCTACACCAATAACGCCATTTTCCCCTGCCGCAGCGAGACCTTCTCCTGGGAGGTGCTCACCCGGCTGAAGACTCTGGCAAGGGCTTGACGGCACCGCAGGTGACGGTTTTTATCCATATGGCAACGGCACCCAGCATCTGTTCGAACGCGATCCGGCGGTTTACTTCTTCTCTTCCCAACAGTATCCCCATTACCCCTGGACCGGTCATCTGACCGAAACGGGATTGGGGCCGGTTCCTGCTTTGTATCTGCTTCTCCGTCCAAAAGAGCCCCATGAGCCTGGCCCTGGTTCCAATGATGCTATGCTGATATTGCTGGCCCTGCTGATGGCTCGCAGATACGGCTGGCTGTTGTGGCAGTGGCATCTCAGTGTGATTCCCGATGGATAAATGTTGAAATAGCCGCTGATGTGAATTAGAAATGGTTGTTCCCAATGAGACCACCTCTGACATACGATTACGCGACCTTTGACGGTCGATGGATGGGTTGATGCCGGTACTGACACCCCTGATCGACGATTATGGACGGTTCGAAAAACAGGTCAGGCATTTTACCGAGAAGTTGTGCGGCCCTTTTTGTTCCCGGTGCGGTAAGGTCTGTTGCCGGGCGCACTTTTGCGATGAAACCCGCCAGAGCCCGTTTCTGGCGCGGGTTGCCGCTATGTTTTCGCCGGAATCGACCTTCAGCCTGACCCACGGCTGGCTGGCGGCCACCGGATGCAGTCTGGTTGCGGGACGGCCGCCGGTCTGTTATGAGTTCCTATGCCATGATATCAACGATGCCCTGGGCGATGACCCGGATTGCCGGCATGCACTGCTGACCCTGAGTATGCTGATGACCCATGTGGGCCGACGGGCCATCGGCGGTCGTCACCTGGTGGAGGCCACCCGCCCGGCAGACCTGCAACGGCTCCGGCCGGATCGGTTCATGGCCCGTCTTGATGAAGCCCGGGCAGCGTTGACCGCGGCGTCAGAGGTTTTCAGCGGCCATCGGACCGCCGCCGGCCGTCAGGCGATGACCCGTATCGTACTTCCCCCCTTACAGCGATCAAGGAGACGGATGAGATGAATTCCATGAGCAAGACCCTTGCGACGGTAACGGTTGTTTTTATTCTGGTTGTCGGCGGTCTGGTTGCCTATGTGACGATCAACCGCTGGCACGAAAGCGAGATGGATCGGGGGCGCAAGCAAGCTCAAGACGAATGCCTCGAAGTGATTCACAAAATGGAGGACGATCTTGCCGACTTGCAGGCCCAGCTGGAGACCGAACGCCAGATCCGTCCGGGGGAGGAGGATTTCCCCACGGTTTTCGGCACCCCGACCCTGGGTTATGCGGCCGATGACCAGCCGGCCGACTGCGCCAAGGTGGAAGGGCAGTTGAACGCGTTTTTCAACTATCTGGACAGCCGTCCCTACCTGGCGTCCAAGAATATCGATGGTGGCAGCGCCGGT
This sequence comes from Desulfosarcina ovata subsp. ovata, assembly GCF_009689005.1. Taxonomy (NCBI): domain Bacteria; kingdom Pseudomonadati; phylum Thermodesulfobacteriota; class Desulfobacteria; order Desulfobacterales; family Desulfosarcinaceae; genus Desulfosarcina; species Desulfosarcina ovata. The sequence goes on from NZ_AP021879.1 coordinate 7,394,110, forward strand.
TTCTTACGGACCTGCGCGACCTTGCTGGTGGCCGATCCGCCGGTCAACATTGCCGAGTTGAACAACCTGTTCCGCCTGGTGAAGAATGTGACCCATTTCTACCGCGTCCTGGGCAAAGACCGGTTGCTGCTGGCCAAGGAAATCCTGACGGCCGAGGAGCGGATCATCGAACCGGCCCTGGCCGTCGTGTACGCCCGTCTGGTGGAGTGCGGGAAACCGCTGCCCGGCGATGCGCAGCCGATCTCCATCGAACGGGTTTACGATTACGCCGGCTACTTTCTCAATACCCTGGGAGGCCGCAGTTATCTGCTGCGCCGTGAATCCAAACTGCGCATGCTGGTGAACTACTACGCCATTTTGATCATCGACCGGGCCAACGACGAAAAGTTTAACCAGTACGGTATCGATTTGCGCCCATACATCGACTACCTGTTTTATGACGTTTCCAACCAGAAAGGACTGAGTTACCGGGAACGCTACCTGACCCGCCTGACCGCCCTCAGGGACAAATACATGTAAAAGTTTTGTCATACCCTTTTTCCTGCTTGTGGATGACGCCGTTCACGGCTATGGATACACCGCCGTTTGATTGCCTCTTTTTTTCTGTGACCCAATAAGGAACTGTATGACGGTGCGATTCATGAAAATGCCTGAACTGAAAATTGGTCATTTGATCAGTCGGTTGCCTATTGTCCAGGGTGGAATGGGGGTCGGTATCTCCATGTCCGGCCTGGCTTCCGCCGTGGCCAATGCCGGTGGGATCGGTGTGATTGCCGGTGCCATGGCCGGCATTACCGAAAAAGATATCGCGACTAACGGGCTTGAGGCCAACTGCCGGGCGCTTGCACGGGAGATCCGCAAAGCCAAAGAGAAGACCACCGGGATCGTTGGCGTCAACATCATGGTGGCCTTGACCCATTTTGCTGATATGGTCAAAACTGCCATTGCCGAAAAAGTGGATCTTATTTTCGCCGGTGCCGGTTTACCGCTGGACCTGCCCGGCTTCCTCAAGAAGGGCGACCGGACACGCCTGGTGCCCATTGTCAGTTCGGGACGCGCTGCCGGCGTCATCTGCAAACGCTGGTACCAGCGCTACGGCTACCTGCCCGATGCCTTTGTGGTGGAGGGTCCCAAGGCCGGCGGGCACCTGGGCTTCAAGGCCGAGCAACTGGACGACCCGGCCTTCTGCCTGGAGAATCTGGTCGCTGAAGTGCTGGCAGAAGTGAAAAGCGTCGAGGCCGAGCACGGTGTGCACATTCCGGTGATTGCCGCCGGCGGCGTTTACGACGGTGCCGATATCCGACGCTTTCTGGAAATGGGGGCCAGTGGGGTGCAGATGGGTACCCGCTTCGTGGCCACCCATGAGTGCGATGCCGATGCGGCTTTCAAACAGTCTTACGTGGATGCCCGCAAGGAAGACCTGATGGTGATCAAGAGCCCGGTGGGGCTGCCCGGCCGGGCATTGCGCAACCAGTTTCTGCTGGATGTGGCCGAGGGATCCCGACGGCCCTTCCGTTGTCCCTACCACTGCATCAAGACCTGCGATCCGGAAAACAGTCCCTATTGCATCGGTATCGCACTGGCCATGGCCAGGCAGGGCAAACTGAAAAACGGGTTTGCTTTTGCCGGTGCCAACGCCTTCCGGGTGGATAAAATTGTTTCCGTTAAAGAGTTGATGAACTCCCTCGAATCCGACTACGATCAAGCCACAGCCTGATTCCCTTTCCGTCGTGTCTCCAGACGCAGCCGCCTTTCCTTCCTTGACGGCTGCGTGGCCGCCGAATCGACCCGCTTTCCTGACTGCAACAGCCATGCCCCGACGGTTTCCCACGCGACGTTTCGTTTAAACTCTTTTCACAATACCCCTTTTGGGCGATACTGGTTATACGGTTGAGTGGCCGACATAGCTGACCGGTCCCGACGCGTTCCCGGTATTTACCAAGGAGGTGGCATGGTCGAAAGAGTGATCATCATGGGCGCTGCAGGCAGGGATTTTCACAATTTCAACGTCTATTTCAGGGAGAACGAGCGCTACGATGTGGTCGGTTTCACCGCCACCCAGATTCCCGATATCGATGGCCGGATCTATCCGTCGATGCTGTCGGGCAGCCGTTATCCGGATGGAATCCCCATCTATCCGGACAGCCGCCTGGTGGAACTGATCCGCAAGCGCCAGGTGGATCTGGTGGCGTTTTCCTACAGTGACGTTCCCCACATCGAGGTGATGCACAAGGCCTCGCAGGTTACTGCTGCCGGTGCCGATTTCATCATTATCGGGGCACCCTACACCATGCTCGAATCCAAACGCACGGTCATCTCGGTGTGTGCGGTGCGCACCGGCTGCGGCAAGTCCCAGACCAGCCGCCACGTGGTCAGGCTATTGCAGAAGATGGGCAAACGCGTGGTCTGCGTCCGTCATCCCATGCCTTACGGCGATCTGACCCGCCAGATCGTACAGCGCTTCTCTTCCCGCGACGATTTGGTCAGCCAGCACTGCACCATCGAGGAACGCGAAGAGTACGAACCGGTGATCGACATGGGCGCGGTGGTATACGCCGGCGTGGATTACGGCCTGATCTTGGAGGCGGCTGAAAAGGAGGGCGACGTGATCGTCTGGGACGGCGGCAACAACGATACGCCGTTTTTCAAACCGGATCTGCACATCGTGGTCTTCGATCCCCACCGTGCCGGCCACGAAACCGGCTACCACCCCGGCGAGACCAACATGCTCATGGCCGACGTGGCCGTGATCAACAAGGTCGACAGCGCCCTGCCCGAGAAGGTCGAGCAGGTGCGTCGGACCATCGCCACGCATAACCCCGCGGCAACGATTATCCTTGCCGATTCCGCCGTATCCGTGGAGGACCCGTCCCGGGTGATGGGCCGGCGCGTTCTCGTGGTGGAGGATGGTCCCACCCTGACCCACGGAGAGATGGCCTATGGTGCCGGCGTGATCGCCGCCCGCCGGTTTGGTGCGGCCTCCCTGGCCGATCCGCGACCCTACCTCAAGGGGTCGCTGGTGGATACCTTTGACCGCTATTCCCATATGGGCACCCTGCTGCCGGCCATGGGGTACAGCCCCGGACAGATCAAGGATCTTGAGGCGACCATCAACGACTGCCCGTGCGACCTGGTGCTGTCGGCCACCCCCATCGATCTGACGGCGGTCGTCAGGGTCAACAAACCGGTCGTCCGGGTCCGCTACACTTACGCTGACAACAGCTCGCCAACGCTTGAAGCGGTGATCCGCAAGCGCTTGAAGGATCGATTGTAACTGTCAACGGATCGGGAGGGGACATGATTGTCGGAATTCTGAAGGAGATCAAAGCGGAGGAGAACCGGGTGAGCATGACACCGGCGGGTGTGGAGGTGATGATCCACCACGACCACACAGTGCTGGTGGAGAAAACGGCCGGTGTCGGCAGCGGCTTTGACGACGACGCATATGCCAAGGCCGGGGCGACCCTGATCGATAGCCCCCAGGACATCTACGCCAAGGCCGACATGGTCATGCACGTCAAGGAGCCGCTGGCCGCCGAGTACGACCTGATCCGCAAAGGACAGATCGTCTTCACCTATCTGCACCTGGCCGCCGACGAGCCCCAGACCCGGGCCCTGGTCAAAAGCCGTGCGGTGTGCATCGCCTACGAAACCATCCAAAAGGCCGACGGCACCCTGCCCCTGCTCACCCCCATGAGCGAGGTGGCCGGCCGCATGGCCATCCAGCAGGGGGCCAAGTACCTGGAGATGGCCCAGGGAGGCCAGGGCGTGCTGTTGGGTGGCGTTCCCGGCGTGGACCCGGGCATGGTGGTGGTGATCGGTGGCGGCGTGGTGGGCGTCAACGCGGCCAAGATGGCCTGCGGCCTGGGCGCCAAGGTCTACCTGCTGGACATGAACCTGGACCGGCTGCGCTACCTGAGCGACGTGATGCCGGCCAACTGTTTCACCCTGATGTCCAGCCCGGCGACGATCCGCGATCTGGTTACCCGGGCCGACGTGGTGGTGGGGGCGGTGCTGATTCCCGGTGCCAAGGCGCCCAAGCTGGTTACCCGCGACATGCTGCCGACCATGAAACCCGGATCGGTGCTGGTGGACGTGGCCATCGACCAGGGGGGCTGCTTCGAGACCTCCAAGGCGACCACCCACAGCCATCCCACCTATGTGGTGGACAATGTGGTGCATTACTGCGTGGCCAACATGCCCGGCGCCGTGGCCAAGACCTCGACCCTGGCTCTGACCAACGCGACATTGCCCTACGCCCTGAAGATCGCCGACCAGGGCTGGAAGGCGGCCATGCAGGCGAGCCGCGAGATCCGCCTGGGCGCCAACGTGGTCGACGGCAAGATCACCTACCGGGCCGTGGCCGAAGCCTTCGGACTGGACTGCACGTCCATCGACAAGCTGCTGTAGAGCGCGCCGGTCTTGTTGTCAGAGCGGGCCGCGCCCGCCACGCTATTGTTGGATGAGTTGCTTTGCCAGCGAATCAATAATCGCCTCGATCCGTTCTTCGGCAGCCTTCAAGTCGGCTTTTGATGCGAATCCCGAATCGAGTTCGCTGAGGATCACCTCGAACGGAGAAGCCGGAATCGCGGAGTCTGCCCGCCACACATCCGGCCGCGGGTAAAGCCCGTCCTCGAAAAAATAGTTGCCCGCCCCCGGCGCGTCGGCGCGCCGGAACGGCCAACCGGTTTTCAGGGCGGCAAAGCGGTTGAACAGCTCTGCCGCCTGCCCGCCGGCCGAAAAATCGGCGGTGTCGATCGGCCGGCCGATGCGCCGTTCCAGCTCCATGAAAAACGCTTCGAGCAGCCGCCGTTCGGTGACAATCAACCCGTGCAGATACCAGTGGTCCATGCTCTGGCGAACGGCGGTCAGCCAGTGGGCCGGCAGATGTCGCACGCTGGGGCAGAAATAGGTACGACAGGCCATCCCGCCGTAAAAGCTCAATCCCCGCCAGTCAACCCCGTTGTTGCCCTTGGCCAGGGGGTGCAGCAGACAGCCCACCCGGCATCCGCTGTCCTCGATCATGCCTAGATACGGGCAGTGGTGAAACTCGGGAAAGGGGCGCGTCTGGGGCTCGGCCGCTTCCACGCGCGCCTTGAAATCGTCCACCCCGGCCACCGTGCGCGGCACATCGGCAAACCAGCGGGTACGCCGGCGCAGCATCGCCTCCAGCCGTTCAAGGCTGGGATCGATGACGTTGTAGAGGCCGCAGCACGCTCCGCAGGAAATAAAGGGACCGACCTGGCAAAGGTAAACTGCCGGTGCGTTGGTATCGATGGATCGGTTTGTCATTATGATCGCTTGAAAAAAAAGGATTCCTGACGTTCAATTTTCGAGGTCAGGAAAGTAATTCATTTTTGCCAGCCGTTTCAGTTCCCGTTCATAGCGTCCGATCCAGCCGTGTTTTCTAAGAATGTGTCCATAGTACAGCTTGAGGAACGGCTTGAAGGTAAAGGTCCAGATGGAGGTCCAGCCTTTGCCCTGGCTGCGTACGCGGCCGGACGGCTTCCACCAGCCGAGCACCTTCTGGCGGTGATACCAGAACAGGTACTGGAGCCGTTCCGACGAGAGGTGCCGGGTGCGTACATTGGCCCACAGGCCGCTGTAGCGTTTTAGGTTGTCCGGGTTGGTGACCATGCCCTGGTCGATGAGCTGCTGGCGCATTTCGGTTTTCGGATAAGGCGTCAGAATCTGGCAGTAGGCTGCATCCGCGTCAATGGTATTGAGAAACTGATAATTGTTGACGATGTCCGCCTCGTCATCGTCGGGGAATCCGAAGATCAGACCGCCGATGACCATGATGCCGTGCCGGTGGCAGATCTCCACAGCCTTCTGGGAGGCGGTGACGATGTCACCTTTGTGGGCGGCGGCCAGGTTCTTCCGGGAAACGTTCTCAATGCCCAGGAAGACCGAACGGAACCCGGCCTGGGCCATCTTTTTCACCATCTCCTCGTTGCGGGACATGGAGATGCAGTCGGCCTGCACCACCAGGTTCAACTTGCGGTATCCGCGCCGGATGATGGCGTCACACAGGTCCATGACCCGCTGGGGATCGAGGACCATGTTGTCGTCCACGATGAAGACCCAGCGCACCTTGCGTTTGTAGTAGATGTCGTCCAGGTCGGCCAGCACCCGCTTGATGGGATAGGTGCGAAAGGTCCGGCCGTACATGTGCTTCATGCTGCAGAAATTGCAGGTCCGGGTGCAGCCGCGGGAGGTCTCCAAGAGCTCGATTTTGGAATAGAGGATGTGATAGCCCCAGGTGAGCCGCCGCTTGTCGCGGATGGGCAGCCTGAGGGTGTCCAGGTCCAGCGTACCGCTCCAGGGGTTGTGTACGAAGCGGCCGTCGGCTTTGTAGGAGAGTGAGGGGATCGACGCCAGGTCATCCTTGCCGGCCAGGGCGTTGACCAGCCGACGGCAGGCCTCTTCCCCCTCGCCGCGGATGATGAAGTCGATCAATGCCGCTTCGGGCGATGCGGCGATCTCCTCGCTCATCAAGGTGGCGTGATAACCGCCGATGACGATTTTTACTTCCGGCAGGATGGTTTTGATCAGGCGCGCCAGTTTCAGGCAGGTGTCATACTGCCAGGCCATGGCCGAGAGCCCGACCAGTTCCGGTCGGATGCGGGTCAGGGTACGGGTGAGATACCGGCGGATGCTACGGCGTTTGCGAATCAGGTCGATCAGGTAGACATCGTGCTCCGGGTCGATGTTGCCGCCCACGCAGGCAATCCCGTGACCCGGCATGTGAACCGCCGCTTCGTGGATAATCAACGGGGCCACGTCCGGCATGGAGATCAAGACCACTTTCATGGTGCCTCTTTTCTCGTCAGGTTATGGTTGGTTTTCAGTCCGCAACGATTGACGCGCTTATGCTCCGTTTGCCGGCCTTGCCATGGCCGTCACCATCTGCTGGCGGACCTCATGCATCAGCCCGGCCAGGGAAAATCCCGGTGCGTTGTAGTCGGGCATGATGTGTCCCACCGACATCACCGAGATCGTGTTCACCGCAAGGGTGTTGAACAGGAACCGGCCCGGTGTGAACAGCCGCTCGGTACCCCGGATCACGATCACATGGATGGGCATCCGGCAGCTCCGGGCAATCTTGAAGGCACCGGTGTTGAACGGGGCGATGCTGCCATCCCGGCTGCGTGTGCCCTCGGGAAAAACGATCAGGTTGGCGCCCCGGGCCAGGTCCGTGCACAGGGTTTCCATGCGCCGCAGCATTACGTCGGCCAGGTGATGATCGGCAGCCGAGGGGATATAGCCGGTCAGCCCCAGCATCCATCCGAAAATGGGAATTTTGAACAGCCGTGCCTTAACGATGGTCGTGTGCCGGGGAAAGAGCGAAATCAGCAGGATCGGATCGATATAGGAGACATGGTTGCACACGATTACCGAGGCGCGGATGGCCTTTACCGCCGCATCGATCTGCCAGTGCTGGCGCGGCATCAATAACCGGCAGAGCCGGAAAAAAATCCAATAGAACCCGTGGTTCAGCCATTGAAAGGCCGTCATTCGGGTTGCCGGCACGACGGCGGCCAGCAGATACAGCGGTGCAAAGAACACCAGAAACCCGAGCGTGAAATAGGCCCATAGCAGCAGGGTGATCCCCAGGTCAATGACCCATCGGTACCGGTCGGAAGCCGATGGACGATGCTCATCTGTACGGGACCGCAATGGGTTCATTCGCCGGCCCGTTTCAGGATCAGGCAGGTATTGACGCCACCAAAGGCAAAATTTTGCACGGCGGCGATTTCGATCGACGCATCGGTCAACCGTTGTACGTGGCGGACCCCATCGCAACGCTTGTCCACGGTTTCCAGGTTGAGCGTGGGCGCGATGAACCCCTCCTGCATCATATAGAGGGTCTGGATGGTTTCGATTACCCCACAGGCAGCCATGGTGTGGCCCATATAGCTTTTCAGTGCCGATACGAGAGGCTCTTTTCCGTAAACCTCGCCCATGGCCATGGCCTCGATGACATCGCCCATTTTGGTGGCCGTGGCGTGGGCGCTGACAAAATCGATCTGTTCGGGGGCCACCCGGGCATTTTCCAGTCCCAGCCGGATGGTCTGCACGATTCCGTCCTTGTTGGGCAGGATCAGGTCGCCGCCGTTGTTGTTGCAGGAGAATCCGATGATTTCTCCTAAAATGGGGGCGCCGCGTTTTTTTGCCGACTGGTAATCTTCCAGAATCACGGCACCGGCCCCTTCGCCCACCACCAGACCGTCGCGGTGTTTGTCAAAGGGCCGTGGCGTCAGGTGGGGCCGGTCGTTGTAATCGGTGGAGCAGGCCAGAAGGTTGTCGAACACGGCCACCGTGGTCGTGTCGTACTCGTCGGCGCCGCCACAGAGCATGGCATCCTGGAGACCGAACTTGACCGCCTCATAGCCGAAGCCGATGGACTGGCTGCTGGTGGTGCAGGCCGTGGATGAGGAGATGACCCGGCCGGTGATGCCGAACATGCGCGTAATGTTGACTGCCGTGGTGTGCGCCATGGATTTGAGGTAATCCACGGCCCCCACACTGGAGAGCCGGCTGTCCGAGCCGTCGAAAAAGGTCCGGTAAATCTGGCGTTGTACCGAGGGGCTGCCGTGCACGGAACCAAAGGCGACGCCCAGGCGTCCGGATGTGATGAAATCGGGGCTGAGTCCTGATTCAGCCAATGCCTCTTTGGCCACCTGGCAGGCGTAGTAGGAAACCGGACCCATGGTTTTGCGGTTGCTGCGTTTGAATTCGTAGGCAATCGGATAATCTACCGTGCCGTAGACGCCGGAATGGATATGGTCGGTCAGCAGCCCGTCACTACGTAGCGGTTTGACGCCCGAGGTGCCCTGGCGCATGGATTGAACGATGTCCGCCTTGCCGTGCCCGATAGGGGTGATGGCGGCGCATCCGGTAATGACGACTCTTCTATTCATCGGCAACATCCATCCAAAAGCGGCAGGGGATCAGGCGGCCCGGGCCTTGGCCAGATCCATCACATAATCCACGATCTGGTCCAGGGTGAGGATATCCATGGCTTTTTTTTTCTCTTCGCGGGTCAACGGCGTGTCCAGCATGATTTCGATTTCACGAAGCAGTTCGATGGCATCGATGCTGTCAAATTCGTGGTCTTCCCGCAGATTGTCATTCAGTCCTATGTCTTCGATTTCAAATTGCCGGGAGAAGATGTCCAGCAGTTTCCCGGTGACTTCGGTGCGCGTCATATCTCTTTTTCATTCCTGATGGACCCCAAAACGCGATGGCCACGGTTGGCGGATCCGGCTGACATTTCTTTTTCCTGTGATTTTCGAGTGGTTTGTTCACCGGGCTGGTATACAGGAAAACCGGTTTGAATTCAAAGCAATTTCAGTCTGTCGGCCGGTTTGGCGATCCGGGTTCGAGAAAGCGTTCAAAATGGTACCATTCGAAGGGCGACGCCCTTAACTGGGACTGCATCCGGTCTGCATAGGCCTGGGCCGAGCGCCGGATGGCCTCGCCGCGAGCCTGGCGCGATGCAGCCTGCACGACGATGGGTGCCGACACGCTGAAGTGGTATTGGCTTCGATCCTTTCGGGAGGCAAAAAAAATGAACAGGGGCGCACCCGACACCATGGCCAGGGTGTGGGCCGTTTCAGGCAGCCTGGCCGTATGGCCCAGAAATTCGACCGCCACGGTGCGCTCTTCGGCCTGCCAGATGGTGTCCCCGGCCAGGGAAACGAATCCGCCGCCTCTCAGAAACGACAGCGCCTCCACCAGGCTGAACGGCGATCCGGCCGCCTGATCCACGGCAAGGATGCGGATGCCCGAAGCGGCCAGGTCTTTTTTCTGCAGGCGTTCGATTTCGTCTTTGGCCCGCGTGCCCATGAGCAGCATCAGGGGCAGGTCGGAAATGCTGCGGCGCAGCAAGTGGGCGGCGATTTCCCAGTTGCCCATGTGGGACATGAGGATGATCCCGCCGCTGCCCTGCTTGAGGGCGGCCAGCAGGTGCTCGCGGCCGGCGAAGGTGTAGTCGATGGTACGGCCGGTCTGAAGCAGAAAGCGGTCCAGAAAGAGGGACGTGAAATTCTGGAACTGCCGCCAGGTGCAGCCCAGGTGGAACCGTGTGCCGCGATCGGGAAACAGGGCGTGGTAAAAGCGCACGCCGATCATTACCCGCGCAGGGAAAAAGAGAAAATAGCCAGCGGCCACGCACCGGGAGAGGAGCACGAAAAACCATGGGCCGACGATGCAGGCCATCACGGTGAGACATTGATAGAAGATCCGCTGCATACTGGAATCACTGCTCCCTGGCGGTACATGGGAAAACCTTGCGATGGCGGCCGAAGATCCGCCTTACGATCAGGCGGGTGAAGGTGCCGGTGTTGCGCAGAAAATCGAAGAACGGATGAAAATGGGAAATCCGGCCCCCTTCGGGCCGGTAGATGACGCTGATGGGGGTTTCGATCACCGGGATTTTTTGCCATGCGGCCTTGACCAGTACCTCCAGCTCATACTGATAGCGCCTGGCCTTGATGTCCAGGTTGAGCACTTCGGGAAGGGGGTAGATGCGGAACCCGCTCTGGGTGTCGGTGGTGGACGGCCCACCGGAGCAGCGGATCCAGAAATTGGAAAACCCGCGGCCAAATCGGCTGGTCCAGGGCGCCCCGGCGCCCAGCATGCCCGTGCGCTGACCGACGACGATCGGCCGGGTACCCGCCGGGATGGCGTTGATCAGGGACAGACACTCTTCGGGGAGGTGCTGCCCGTCGGCATCCAGCGAAATGGCCCAGGCAAAACCGGCCCTGGCGGCGGCAGTGAACCCGGTGACCAGGGCTGCGCCTTTGCCGCGGTTGCGCCCATGGCGCAGCAAATGGACGCCCGATATCTTTTCGAGCGTCCGGGTGTCGAGATCTTCCGAACCGTCATCAATGACAAAAACGGCAAATCCCAGGGCGGTGGTGCGCTCGACCACTGCCGTGACGGTGCGGCCATGATTGTATACCGGGATGACGACGGCAAACGATGACCGGGGAAAGGAACGATTAATCGGGCGCTTGGGGTAACCGGTGCCTGTTTTTGGAACCCAATCAGATTCCATTCACCTTATCCCGAAGTTTTCCGGAACATTTGAACGTCACCACCCGCCGGGCGGGCAAAATAGCATCTTCACCGGTCGCTGGATTCCGCCCTTTCCGTTCCGTTTTTTTCTTCACACAGAACTTGCCGAAACCGGACACCAGGACATCCTCACCGGATTCCAGGCTGGATTTGATCAGTTCGAGGAGAGCTTCTGCTATTGTGGTGGCCTGTTTTTTGGGAAATCCCAGCTTCCCGCAGATTTTTTCAACGATATCCTGTTTGGTCAATGCCATGCGATCATGCTCCGGTTTTGAAAATGGTGAAAACAGTCGGTAAGGCTGATTTAAATTGGCAAAGATTTCATATATTGTCAATGGCTTGGTATGGGATGACAATTACATGGATGTGGGATTGATCGGGTAAACCACCCACTTCTTTTCTCAAAAAGGGTTTAATGGTGCGACGATGCCGGAAATCGACAATCGGGCCATCGTTGCCAAAAGGACGATTTACGGGTATGACATGGACAAACCGGACCTGTTTATTTCCCTCATGGAGGAATTTTCGCATGCCATTTTTTTGCTGTGCAGACGGATCACTTCCCGTCAGCCGTATTCTTAAAAACCGTGCGCGCTCTCTTTTTTTGCTGATCATCATGGGCTTTATGGCGGCACCGGCTTGTGCCACCGAACCAACACGGTTTTTCCACAGTGGCGATGGTGCTATTCAACTGGTAAGCGAGAAAAACAGCAAGCGCTTCAGCGGATGTTACCGCCAGGCGGACGGACAGTATGACGCCGATGCGCTCAAGGCCATTGCCGGCGTCTTTGGCGCACCCCATGATCCAGCACGACCTGTCTTGTCGCTGCGCCTGATCGAATTTCTGGATTTTCTTCAGGACCGCCTGAAACCTGGCGCATTGCTGACCATCACCTCCGGTTATCGGGCTCCGCAATACAACGCCAATTTACGTAAGCGCGGGGCGCTGGCGGCCAAGGCCAGTCTGCATCAGTACGGCATGGCCGCCGATATTGTCATTCAGGGGGTTGACTCGAAACGGGTATGGGAAACCATACGGGGTCTCGGGTTTGGTGGCGCCGGGTATTATCACGGACGGACCGTGCATGTGGATGTGGGACCGGCGCGATTCTGGGACGAGAAGACCTCCGGAGTCGGTTCGGGGCTTTCCGATGACAACAAGCTGATCGGTGTGGTTACCGATTATGATGCATACCGCCCCGGAGGGCTGGTGCGGTTGCGGTTCATCCGAATGACGGCCTTTCCCATCGGGGTGCGGGCGGCGTTCTGGCTGGTTCCTGCCGAGCAACCGGATGGTGCCGATGGGGCGATTCCGATCAAAGTGGATGTGGGACCCACGGATGCCGCCGGCTGCGGGCAGTTTAGCGATATCGACCAGATGGCCGCCTTGGACGGACGGCTGCCAGCGGATATCCGCCCGGGATGTTACCGGATTCGGGCCGCTTTCTGCGATGGCTTATGGGATAAAATGCCGGAAAGCGTATCCACGCCTGAATTTGAAATCCGTATGCCCTGAGCCGTTCTCATCCCGGTTCGTATGGGGGTGGCATGAGAGCCGGTTGTCATTTCAGCTGCCGATGGGCAGTGAGAATAATCTCTTCGGTCTCATCCCAGCCGATACACGCATCGGTGATGGAGATAAACGGATTGAGATCCTCTTTTCTGGTTTCTCCGTAGACGAACGCCTGCTTGCCGGCCTCGATATTACTTTCCAGCATCATGCCGCAGATGGCTTTATTGGGTTTGATGTGAATACCGTTGGTGTGGCCGATACGTTGAATCAGCACATGATTGAATACTTCTCCCTGCTTGCGGTAGTCCTTACCGGAGTTTTTGTGCGAGCAGTCGACAATCACGGACTGCAGCAGTGACGGATGGTTGGCCAGCATTTCACACGCCTCACTGATGCTCACCGGGTCGTAGTTGGGACGCTTGCCGCCGCGCAGGACAATGTGGCAGTACTTGTTGCCACTTGAAAACACCCTGGAGGTGACCCCAAACGGATCGTTGCCGATAAAAACCTGGGGCGTGGAGGCTGCCAGCAGGGCGTTGATGGCCGTGCCCAGATTGCCGTCGGTGCCGTTTTTAAATCCCACCGGCATGGAGAAGGCGCTGGCCCACTCGCGGTGATTCTGGGACTCGGTGGTCCGGGCGCCGATGCAGGCCCAGGCGATCAGACCGGAGAGACGCTCGGCAGCCGTCTGACTCAGAATCTCCGTTCCGCAGGCCACGCCCATTTCGTTGAGGTCCATCAGGATTTTTCTGGCTTTGCGAAGGCCCTCGTCGATATCAAAGGTTTGTTTGTCGATATGGGGGTCGGAGATGAGTCCCTTGAAGCCCACATTGGTTCGCGGTTTTTCAAAATAGACCCGCATGACCAGTTTGATGGTTGGTTTCACCTTTTCCTGCAGCTCCGCCAGCAATTCCCCGTATCTCACGGCTTGCCGATGACTGATAATGGAACATGGCCCGGTGATGATCAGCAGTCGCTGATCCTTACCGTCCAGGATCGCCTTGATCTCCTGGCGGCTGTCAAGTACGGTCCGGGTGGCCTTCTCCGTCATCGGGAATTCCTCGCGGAGCTGATCCGGCGTAATAATGGACGTGCGTTTAAGGACATTTAAGTCATAGGTTTTTTTCATTTTATGCTTTTATCCAATCGATGGTCCGACGCTAATTGATTGATAGAAATGCGGGTTGCCCCCACTGCGCCACCCTCTACCACAATCCCACAGGCAACTCAATCGGCTAAGGCAATTTGCAGCATTTCTCGGTGAACGGTTTTTTTTATCCTTCACAAACTATTGTGGTTTAAATGAAATGCCTCATTAACCGATTGCCCGCTAATTAAAATCCCAACAAATTTTTCTTGTAGTGAAAAAAATACATACTTACCTACAATCTATGACTTTTATTACATAGCTACCGCTACCAAGTTTCCTTTTTATGAAAACGGATCATACAAAATGTCCTAAATAATAAAGAGAAATTGCGTATTATAGGAATAAGATTGCGGTTGGCATAAACATTGAATACCGTTGGTGAAACGGGTTCAGTGTCATTCACGATACGCCGTCAGCGACAATCTAAAATTGAAATGTTCCTGGCAATCTGAATATCAGATTTGTGAGTTGCAAAGAGTACAGAATAAAGTGGTTTAAATTTTATAAGGAAAGGAAATACATAATTTTTTAAAAAAAATAATTAAAACATTAAAATTAAATTCAATCAATTACTAATTCCTCTGCGAGATAAATATGAAAAAAAACTTATCTATTCTTGGTTTCTTCTTATCATTCTTCTTATTTTCTGGGAGCGCTACAGCTACTCAATACACCTTCGAAGATACGATTGATTTTGATGATTTCTTAGGAACGGCTGTTATCACTTCATCTTCACCACTAAGCTACATTCATGATATTAACGATGATGTTGATCTTGCTTCTGGTGAATTGGTGATTGAAGCAACTTTGGAGCTTGCTTTTGTATATGACATAACTGATAGTGTTTTAAAATTTTGTAAATATGTTATTTGGGATTTTAGTGAGTATTCTAAAATTGCCTTTGATGGGACAGCATGGATCCAAATCAATGGAGACGGTGAAATCGATTGGGCTATATACGAATTAGTACTTGATATTGACTGGCTCAATGATGATGGGTTGCTTGATGTTACCATTGCTGTGTATAATTCCAATAGTACAGCCACAGCATACCTTGATTATTCGAAACTGACTGGCACATATGAGACTGCTCCAGTCCCCGAACCCGCAACCATGTTTCTTTTCGGCAGTGGCTTGGTCGGCCTCGCAGGTGTATCCCGCAAAAAGATATTCAAGAAAAGCTAACCGCCTTATATAAAACGAACCCCTTGAATGAACAGAATTCCGGATCAGGAACGGTTGGGTCGTTCTTGTTTCCCTATCTGAAAACAGAAAAAAGGCTTTCATTGTTTATTGATTTACCATTGCCTGAATGTTCTCGCAACCTACATTCCGCACCTAAACGTATTGGTTTTTGACAATATTTTATCCTGTGAAATCAATGGTATGTCCGGGTTAACATATTGTATTTCCATGAATAATAAACATGCAGATATTTCAACTGGTTGTTGATACGCTAACCCCGCCTTTGACACCGCAGGCACAAAGGAGGGGCAGGGACCGCCGTTTATAACCGACGATCAAAAGGTCGGCACACAAATGGAAGTGAGTCCAGGCATGATGATCTTCGCCATGGTCCTCGACACACTATCCGGGAGAACGCCATTTTACCGGTTGACCGAATTTTTCGAGGAAAAAGACACGGTATTGCTCCTGCTTGCCGACATCGAACCGGAACGATTCTGCGATTCCAATCTGGGGCGAGCCATACGGAACCCAACCCCCCGTGTTGCTTCATCTTTCTTTTTTTTTATTGCCGGGCTGCCTTTTGGTGGCCCGGTTTTTTTGTAGATCACGTCGACCCTTGTGACCTGGGAAATGACTGATGTTGTCAAAAACAGGAGAGAGGTGGGGGTGGACTATGGGGTCGCCAAAAAGAAAAGGACTTAAAGATTTTCGCTAAGCAATTGCTCTTATTGGTGCCCCCGGCAGGAATCGAACCTGCGGCACACGGATTAGGAATCCGATGCTCTATCCACTGAGCTACGGGGGCTTTATATATTTAAGACAGTGCGTTGCTATATATTGCAGCGGTCGAATACGGACCTTCTCTTGTGGCCTGAAATCGTGAAAGTGTCTTAGGCCAATCTTATCGTCTTTGCAAGCCTTTTTCCAAGCTTTATCAAACCGTTTTACCCCATCGGTTGGCGTAACCGCCTGGACGATCCTATCTTCATATCCCTTTCCCGGTGAGTTTATCTCGTAAAATTGAACTATTTGAATCTTAATGAAAATCTAACGAAATGCAAACCCTTTTTGGCTACAGAATATCGCGACACGTCCGATAGATTGTTCTTCTGGAACACGATCCAGAAAGGCTCTGATTTTGAAAACGTTCCTCTATATACAGTTGATGAACTTAAGGGATTGCCAGATCCAGGCGGTTTGAATAACAATCAAAAAAGAACAGGAGCTTCAATCAGATGAAATCCAATGATATCGATCAGATTAAAAAAGATCTCACCCAGTTGCTGGACAATCTTTCCCGAAATACGAACGAAGTTCTCGAAAAATGGGCAAATACATCGGAAACATTGTCCGATACCCTCGACAAGGCGATTCTTCAAACCGAAATGGATTATGCATTTTGCAGATTGCTCCGAGAAGGCTTAAACAAAGAAAATATTATGAGAGCGTTGCAGAAAATTGACGAGGGAACCTATGGGATATGTGAGGCGTGCGAGGAAGAGATATCCATCGGACGTTTAAAAGCTATTCCTGATGCAAGATACTGTATATTCTGTCAAAATCAGATGGAAAAAGAGAAAATAATGGTTGGGGCTTAATTGGTGTTTAATCGTGGTTCCAAGCATGAGCATTGATCGATATGGAAGACCACCGACTTCTCCCTCAGTCCTCATTTAAGAGACTCGGTAAAATTAAAATAAACCGCTATTCACTGCAGCATTCAAATAATTCTTGAAGTCGCATAGCCTATCAATTATCCTTTTTATGCGAGTTCGTTAAATAGATAAGTGCTATAGGCGCCTATCAGAGCGCTAATGGGACGGGCCCTAAGAATAATAGCCTGAGAAAGTCGGTTAGTGATAACTGACTTTCAGGGAGGACTCATGGATCCATACCTTCAGCCACGCAAAGACATTATCCGCTGCTGCCGCTGGTTGTGCGAACACGGTTATTTCGGCTCACTGCTCAGTGCCGGTGGCAACGTTTCCGTGCGTATTCCCGGTGAGCCGGTACTGGTGATCACCCCCTCGGGCCGACCTTACATGGAACTTGCCCCCACAGACATCTGCGTGGTCGATTTCGATCTCAAACCCGTTGCCGGGCAGCATCAACCCTCCATTGAAACTGCCATGCACGCAGGAATTTACCGGGTCCGTCCGGATGTGGGAGCTGTGGTGCACACCCATCAGGCCTTTGCCAGTGTATTCGCCCTGATCAACCAGTCCATTCCGGCCTTGTTCGATGAAGTGGCCCTGGCCATCGGCGAGACGGTGGACGTGATCCCCTATGCCTTTTCCGGCACCCCCGAGCTGGTCCAGGCGGTCAGGCAGACCGTTACCAATGGATGCGACTGCTTTATCATGAAAAACCACGGCGCCCTGAATCTGGGGGCCACTCTCGACCAGGCCTGGAAAAACGCCGAATTGCTCGAAAAGACCGCCCAGGCATACTACCACGCCCTGGCCACCGGCCAGCCGGTGACGACCCTGCCCGACGATACCCTCCGCAAGGTCCGTGCATTGCGCGAATCGCGTTCACTGTAATTTCCGGGTTTCAATCGACAGCTGATCAATCCGGCCTCCCGCCAATGGCGGTTTGGCCGGTTTTTTTTGATGAAGCCGGTGTTGACCGCATAAGAGCTGCGATCGGATCGCACTTGCGCTTGACATGACGGTGTGTGACTTTATATTTGAACAGATATTCATATATTTGGCGAGGGGTAATGGCAAACAAGAAAATACAACCGGTCTTTACATCGGAAACCTGTGACGTTCGGGTGATTCATCTGGAACGGGTGGCCCGGGCGAGGGCGGAGCGTATCCGGGAAGAAAATCTGCAACGTCTCGCCCTGACCTTCAAGATCATGGGGGACCCCACGCGGCTCAACATCATCCTGGCCCTGCGCGGAGGGGAGATGTGCGTTTGCGATATCGCCGCCTTTCTGGGAATCAGCGAGTCGGCCGTTTCCCACCAGCTGCGACGGCTGCGCGAGCTGGCCCTGGTACGTGCCCGGCGCGACGGACAGGTGCTGTATTACGCTTTGGACGACGCGCATGTGCTGGACCTGGTATCCATCGGGCTGGACCACATCGGCGAATAACAAAGGCGAATAACAAACAGGAGCGACGGAAAATGAATTTGCTGTTGGGCGTTTTGCTGCAATCCTGGAATATCCTGCTGGAATCCTCGATCTTTATCCTCTTCGGCCTGCTGGTCAGCGGCCTGTTGCGCGTGTTTCTCAATCCCGGGGCGGTGGCCACGCACCTGGGCGAGGGCCGCTTCCGTTCCGTGTTCAAGGCCTCGCTGATGGGGATTCCGATCCCCCTGTGCTCCTGCGGGGTGCTGCCGGCTGCCGCCGCCCTGAAAAAACAGGGGGCCAACAACGGGGCGGTCACCTCGTTTCTGATCTCCACGCCCGAGTCGGGTGTCGACTCCATCTCCATCACCTATGCCTTGATGGATCCGATCATGACCGTCATGCGGCCGGTGGCGGCGTTTTTCACGGCCTTTACCGCCGGCATTGCCGAGAATCTGCTGGGCCGGCCCGATATGTTCCGCCCGGTGGTCCCGGACCTCTCCTGCCCGGTGGATGGATGCTGTGACGGGGTCGACTGCGCTCCCGATGTCCATCGCCGGCACCACGGTTTTGGGGAAAAGGTGACAGCCGGTCTGCGCTTTGCCTTTACCGATGTGTGGGGGGATCTGGCGTTGTGGTTTCTCTTTGGCCTGCTTTTGTCCGGCGCCATCACCGAACTGATTCCCGAATCGGTTTTCAGCCGTTACATGGGCGGCGGTTTCAGCGCCATGCTGATCATGCTTGGCGTGGGAATTCCGATCTATATCTGTGCCACCGCCTCAACCCCCATCGCCGCCGCCCTGATCCTGCAGGGGGTCAGCCCGGGAGCGGCCCTGGTTTTTCTCATGGTCGGTCCGGCCACCAACGTGACCTCGCTTACCGTGCTGACCCGCGTGCTGGGACGCCGGGCCACCGCCATCTACCTGACGGCGATTGCTGTCTGCGCAGTCGGTTTCGGCCTGCTGGTGGACCGGATCTACCATGTTTTGGGTATTTCCGCCCGGGCTATCGTGGGGCAGGCCGGGGAAAGCATCCCTTACGCCATCGAACTGGCCGGTGCCATGATTATCCTGGTGCTGTCGGTCAAACCCGTCTGGCACTTTCTGCGCAGCCGTTTTCCTGATGGGGGGAGGCGGCCTGGGCCAACCGGCGATGGCTCCCTGGCGGCGCCGGAGCACTGTGCTGGCAGTACTTGAGGCTGCAGCCACTGACCCGTGGGGTCGGAAACGAACAAAGCACGGCGTATTTTAATCTTCATGCCTTATTTTTTTATTGACTCCTGTCAAAGTTTGGAATACCAAACTTTTTACGAAGCACAAAATTATCTCAGCAAGGCGAACCCATGACAAAGATCAATATTCGTAAGATGCAGGTCAATCAGGAAGGCACCATCGCCAGCGTCAAGGTCGGTGGTGAACTGGGGCGTCGCATCCGGGACATGGGGTTGGTTCCGGGGACATTTGTCAAAATCCAGGGGCGTGCTCCGCTCTATGACCCGGTGGCCCTGCGGGTCAAGGGGTTCACTCTGACCCTGCGCAACAACGAAGCCGACCACATCGAAGTGGAGATTGACGGATAGCGATGAATATCTGTGTTGCTCTGGGTGGGAACCCCAACGCGGGGAAGACCACCCTTTTTAATGCCCTTACGGGGTCCCGCCAGCATGTGGGCAATTACCCCGGTGTGACCGTGGACCGCAAGGAGGGACGCTATGTGCAAAACGGGCACGACATGCACATCGTCGACCTTCCCGGCACTTACTCCCTGACCGCTTACAGTGTTGAAGAGGTCGTGGCCCGTGATTTTCTGGTCAACGAGTGCCCGCAGGTGACCATCAACATTGTCGATGCATCCAACCTGGAGCGCAACCTCTATCTGACCATCCAGTTCCTTGAGCTGGGAATCCCCACCTGTGTGGCCCTGAACATGATCGATGTGGCCCGCAGCCGCGGCATTGAGGTCGATCATCAGAAGCTGACCCGGTTGCTGGGGGTGCCGGTGATTCCCATCGTGGCCCGCAGCGGGCTGGGCAAACAGGCGCTCATGGATGCCGTGGCGCGTGTCGCCGAGGCTCCCCGGCCGCAGCCCTTACGGGTTTCCTACGGCCGCGACCTGGAAACCGCGATCCAGGAGATGGAACCACTGATATCTGAAAACGCCTTTCTCACAGCGCTTTATCCGACCCGCTGGATTGCTTTGAAGTATCTGGAAAATGATGCCCAGATCCTTGAAAAGGGGAGAAGCACGGACAAAGCGGTTTCCGACCAGCTGGAGGCGGTGACGCGAAAAGTCAGCGCGCACATCGAGGAGACCCTGGAGACGTACCCGGAGGCCATGATCGCCGATCATCGCTACGGATTCATCAGTTCCCTGCTCAAACAGGGCATTCTCAAGGAGTGCCACGACCGGAACCGGCTCTTTCTTTCCGATCGTATCGACAAGGTGCTGGTAAACCGGTTTGCCGGTCCGCTGATCATGTTTGGGGTGCTCCTTGCCCTGTACCAGTTTGTCTTTACTTACAGCGAAGTACCGGTGGGCTGGTGTGAATCCTTTTTCGAATGGCTGGCCGATACCATTTCCGGCCAGCTTGCCGACGGACTGCTCAAATCCCTGATCGTTTCCGGGATTATCGACGGGGTCGGCGGAGTGCTCGGTTTCGTGCCCCTGATTCTGTTCATGTTTTTCGGCATCGCCATTTTGGAGGACTCGGGATACCTGGCGCGGGTGGCCTTCATGCTCGACCGGGTGTTCCAGATGTTCGGCCTGCATGGCAGCTCGGTCATGGCCTATATCGTCTCAGGCGGCATTGCCGGCGGTTGTGCCGTTCCGGGGGTGATGGCCACCCGGACCCTGCGCTCGCCCAAAGAGCGGATCGCCACGCTGCTGACGGCCCCGTTCATGAACTGCGGAGCCAAGCTGCCGGTGTTCGCCTTATTGATCGCCGCCTTTTTCCCGGCTCACCAGGCGCGGATGATGTTCATCCTGACCCTAATTTCCTGGAGCGGTGCCCTCCTGGCGGCCAAATTACTGCGCCTGACCGTGGTCAAGGGACCCTCGACCCCTTTTGTGATGGAACTGCCGCCTTACCGGTTGCCGACATTCCGCGGGTTGATGATCCACACCTGGGAGCGGACGTGGCAATATGTGAAAAAGGCCGGAACCGTTATCCTGGGCATTTCCGTTCTGCTGTGGGCCGCCATGACCTTCCCCCGGATGCCCGATGGCCAGATTGAAACCTACGCTGCCCAGCGCAGTCAGATCATTGCCGCGGCACCGTCCGCAGTGGTCGCCGAACTGGAACAGGCGGTTGGAGACAATTCCCTTTCCGCCGACGCCGCCCGGTTGAAAAGCGAATTGCTGGTTGTCCAGGGCCGCCAGTCGGCCGAGGCCCTGCGCCATAGTTTGGCCGGTCGCATTGGTAGCACGCTTGAAGTCGTCTCCCGCTGGGCCGGTTTTGACTGGCGTACCAATATTGCCTTGTTGGGGGGCTTTGCCGCCAAGGAGGTGATTGTTTCCACCCTGGGCACCGCCTATTCATTGGGGGCGGTGGATGTGCAAGGGGGCGACTCCCTGTCCGCCCGGCTGGTTGCCGAACCCGGGTGGCGTGTCCTGACGGCATGGAGCGTGATCATTTTTGTCATGTTCTACGCCCCCTGTTTTATCACAGTGGTCTGTATCGCCCGAGAATCCTCATGGCGCTGGGGGATCTTTTCGATGATCTTCAATACATCCCTGGCCTTTCTCCTGGCGGTCGGGATTTACCAGGTTGGCAGCGCCCTGGGGTACTGATGTGCCTGGGGGGGGGGACGGGATGCTAACGGTTACCCCAACACTTGATTCATTTATGAGTAGAGGTTTGTAATTATGGAGACATTCATCGTTGGTGGGATTGTTATTGTTGCGGCCATCTATGTGGCCCGTATTTTTTACCGAGGATTCATCCGCAAGGAAAATTGTGCCTGTGGCTGCAGCGGATGCAGCCTGGCCGATTCCTGCGATCCACCCCTGCCCGGGGACACCCCGTCAAACCGTTCAGCCGATTGAACGGCAACTTTTTACGAGCCCATCAGATTTGATTATATTAACCGGATTTTCATTCAAATGCGATCACCCTGATCGGTACCGGGTTTTGTATTGACTCGGAATCATTACTCTCCTATCATCCGACTTCTAACGACGCGTAATCCATCAGTATCAAATTCCGTCTTCCCAGATGACGGACGAAATTTCATTTTGGGTGGTCGCAAACGCGGGCAACTCATCATGTTGATGACCATCCATCCAAAATGGCTAAGGATCGGGAATTTTATTAATTAAACGAAATTGCTTGTTCTTGCGCCCGTCTTCCGCGTTGCATCAACGGCCACATACTCCCGCTATGCAACCGTTGATGCGCCTTGAAGACGGACACAAGTCCGGCGCAATTACGTTCAATTAATTTCATCCCCGATCCTAAGCCGGCAGTGAGGCCAAAAAAGATGAAACGATGCGTGGCAGGGGCAACGGGTGGGATCGTGTTGCTGCTCGCGTTGTTTCATCCTGCCCTGTCTGCGGAAAAAGAGCAGACCTTCCTGGCAATTACGACGGGCGGGAGAAAAAGCACCGCCTATCATATCGGTTTGGATCTGAAGGACCTATCCAAATGGTACAACCTGCATCTGGCCGCCTGCCCCTCCAAAGGATCGGTTGAAAATATTTTTGCCGTATCCCAGCGCCCGGGAAATCATCTGGGGATCGTGCAGACCGATGTGCTCGCCTTTGTGTCCAAGTTCAATGCGGATCCGCAATTGGCCCGGATTGAAAAAACCGTCAGGTGGGTTTATCCGCTTTACCAACAGGAGGTTCACCTGCTGGCCAGTGACACCGTATCGCATTTCAGCGATCTTTCGGGCAAACGCGTGGGGATCGGCCTTCCGGAGAGCGGCAGTTACCTGACCAGTCGCCTGCTTTTTGAGATTGTCGGCGTGACGCCCCGGAAGCTGTTCATTCTCGATGATGCCCGGGCACTCGCCGCCCTCAAGGCCGGTACCCTGGACGCCATGCTGGTTATTGACGGGATTCCGGTGAAACGACTGGTGACGGATATCCAACCGGCTGACCGACTGCATCTGGTTTCCATCATCCACAAGGGGATTCGTTCCTTCTATCCGGCGGCCCGAATTCCCGCCGGCACCTATGCCTGGCAGACTGCCGATGTGGAAACCGTATCTGTCGGAACAGTGCTGGTGGCCTATAATTTTCATGACTACCACTGCGACGCCATCGGTGAACTGGCCTATCTGATCCGGGAAAACCTGTCCTGGCTGAAGGCCAACGGACATCCCAAATGGCAGACCGTCGACCTGGATGGCCATGTTCAAGGCTGGCGGCCTTATGATTGCGTCACCGGTTACATTCCACCGGTCGATTTACGGGCCAACCCATCGCTGCGCGCCAATCCATCCAATCCGGTTGCCAAAGCGATCCAAACGGTATTTCGCCCATGACCCGCCAAAATGGAAACGACCATGTATGAATCCTTTTACGGGCTGAAGAAAAAACCTTTTCAGATTACCACGGATCCCAGTTTCCTGTGGATGGGCAAAACGCACCGCGAGGCCCTTTCAACCCTCAAATACGGGGTGATGGACAACAAGGGCTTTTTGTTGCTCACCGGTGATGTGGGAACGGGCAAGACCACCCTGATCAATCGCCTGGTGGCCGACATCAAAGACCGGGCATACACCGCCAAAGTGCCTGATCCGGGACTCAGCAAGTACGATTTCTACCGTATGGTTTCACGGTATTTCGGCCTGCCCATTGACGTGCGTACCAAGAGTGACTTTCTGGAGCCTTTCAGCCGTTTTCTCGACGATGCCTACAAGGAGAAAAAATCGGTCCTGCTACTCATTGACGAGGCCCAGCGGCTCAAGCAAGACCTGATGGAGGAGATTCGCCTGCTGTCCAACCTTGAACGGCAGGACGCCAAACTGCTCAATATCTTTTTCGTCGGTCAGAACGAGTTCAATTCCATCCTGCTGCAGCCGGAAAACCGGGCGTTGATGCGCAGGATTACGATTACCTACAACCTTGATCCGTTGAATCAGGAGGAGACCGCCGAGTATATCCGCCATCGCCTCAACACCGCCGGTGCCGGGTACGAAATCTTTTCCAGTGCGGCCATGGAAGAGGTTTACCGATTTTCCAACGGGTTTCCCCGCCAGATCAACATCATTTCTGACCTGGCCATGTTTTTTTCCTCCCAGACAGGCCAGCGGACCATCAGCCGGAAAGTGGTCGTCCAGTGCCGTGAACGACTCTCCTTTGCGGTGGATACAGCGGGTGGAAAAATGCCGGACAATGTGCGCGCACCTGCGCCGAGGCAACACTACCGTCCTCCCCTGAAGCGGCGATCGCGCTGGCTTGCCTCCCCATGGAGGATGGCCGCCCTGATCCTGATCGTCCTGATCACAGCGGCAGTTTGCGCGCCGGTGCAATGGAAGAACAGCGCCGGACAGTGGATCGGTGACCTTTTCTGGCGTTATTTTGAACGCCCTGCGCCTACCATCGACCCGATACCCCGGTCCGATGCAGAGGACAACCTGGCGCCGATCAGTCTTGAGTCCGTTGATTTTGCGCCGGTGGTGGCCGAACTGCCGCTGCTGACGCCAACGCCGCCGCCCGAACTCCATTTTCCCGGATCGCGTGAGACCGCAGGGGTGGAATCGTTGCGGCCGATAGCGATCGATGCTCCGCCTCAGGAAGATGACTTCACGGCTTCGACAGCCGAAACACCCGATCCGGGGGCGGCCATCGATTGGCTGCTGAAAAAGCGGTAGCCCGGGTGGGGTCATACGCCGGTTGGCAGACGATTCGATTGACAAAGTCCGGACAACCTTTTATTATCGCGCACTTTCTTTAACATTCTAAATTAATCTGGATGGTTGTACATGTTTAAAATTGCTGTTCTCCCCGGTGATGGCATCGGTCCCGAAGTGATGGAAGCGGCCCTTACGGTTCTCGAGGCCACTCAGAAAAAATTCAACTTTCAACTGACCTGTCAGTCTGCCGATGTGGGCGGAATTGCCATCGACCGGCATGGCCAGGCCCTTCCCGATACCACCCTGGCCCTGTGCGAGTCCAGTGATGCCATCCTTTTCGGATCGGTGGGCGGCCCCAAGTGGGAGCACCTGCCGCCGGCCGAACAGCCCGAGCGCGGAGCCCTGTTGCCCCTGCGCAAACACTTCAACCTGTTCTGCAATTTTCGTCCGGCCAAGGTTTTTCCCGCGCTGGCCGCAGCTAGCCCCCTGCATCCGGATATTGTCCGCGAAGGGTTCGACATTCTCTGCGTCCGTGAGTTGACCGGCGACATCTATTTCGGGCAGCCCAAGGGCCGCGAGGGCAGCGGCCCCGATGAACGGGCATTCGACACCATGGTTTACACCCGCCGGGAGATCGAACGGATTGCGCGGGCCGCATTCGACGCGGCACGGTTGCGCGACAAACGCGTGGCATCGGTGGACAAGGCCAATGTGCTCACCACCATGGTGCTGTGGCGGGAGGTGGTCAAGGAGATCGCCAAAGACTATCCCGATGTGGAATTGAGCCATATCTATGTGGACAATGCCACCATGCAGCTGGTCAAGGATCCGCACCAGTTCGATGTGCTGCTGTGCGGCAACATGTTCGGCGATATCATCTCCGACGAGTGTGCCATGATCACCGGTTCCATGGGCCTGTTGCCATCGGCCAGCATCAGCGAAAGTGGGTTTGGCCTGTATGAGCCGGCCGGCGGCAGCGCACCGGACATTGCCGGCCAAGGCATTGCTAATCCCATTGCCGAGATCCTTTCGGCGGCCATGATGTTGCGTTACAGCCTCAAACGGGGTGACGCGGCCGATGCGATTGAAGATGCCGTGGCCCATGTACTGGCCGAAGGCATCCGTACACCCGATATCGCTGCCGGCGGACAGGCCATAGGCACCGGGGAGATGGCCGATGCGGTGGTGCGCCACCTCGATGGCGGCCAATAGGCCGGCTGGCAGGGCAAGGCGCTTTTCCGGTGAACCCGCCGCTGATTACCGTTGACCATATTACCGTCCGGCTGCGTGACCGCTGGTTTCTGGATGGTCTGTCATGGTGTATCCGGGCGGGCGAGCAGTGGACCCTTGTCGGTCCCAACGGGGCGGGCAAAACCACCTTGGCCAAGGCCATTGCCGGTCTACTTCCGGTGGTCCGGGGCAAGATCCATTATCATGCCTTTGGTGACCTCCGACCGACCCAGGCCATCGCCTATGTGGCCAGCGATGCCCGGCGGGATCTGTGGCGTAGGGAACAGCGCCTGGCCTTGAGTCGGGATTTTGCCGGACGGTTTACCGAGGCCACACCTGTGCGAGCGCTGCTGGTCAGCCGGTCCGTTGCCCCTGGAACAACCCATGTCCCCGAAAACCAGCTGACCGATGTGGTCCGCTGCTGCAATTTGCAGCATCTGCTGGACAAGCCGCTCCTGGCCATCTCCACGGGGGAGATGAGCCGGGTGCTGGTTGCCCGCGAGCTGCTTCGCCAGCCCAGGATGCTGGTGCTCGACGAACCCTTCGAAGGTCTTGACATGCCGGGCCGCCAGGCGATGATCGGCATGCTCGATGGCCTGGCCACCACGGGGCTACCCCTGCTCCTGATTGTTCACCGCCTGGCGGAACTGCCCACGGCCATGACCCATCTGCTGGCCATCGACGATGGGCGGGTTGTCCGCTCCGAACCGCTGGACCGCGCAGGGCAACCGCCGCTTTACCCTGAAAAAGCGAATCCTCGGGAGAAACGCTTTCCGCCACTTCCCAACGGCGCAAAGCCGCCTTCCGCCCGGCCACTGATCGAGATGCAGGCGGTTACGGTGCGTTACGGCGACCATGTGGTCTTGGACCGCTTGACCTGGTCGGTCAACGAGGGCCAGCACTGGGCCATCACCGGTCCCAATGGGGCCGGCAAATCGACCCTGCTGAAACTGGTTACCGGGGATTGCCTTCAGGTGTACGCCAACGCCATTCGCCTGTTCGGGCGTGATCGGGGAACGGCCCAGACACTGGGAGAGACGCGCCGTCAGCTTGGGGTGGTGAGCCACGATCTGGCTGCCGCGTACCAGAAACCGGTCTGCGCCCTGAACGTGGTCTGCTCCGGGTTTTACGATTCGGTGGGGCTGTACCGCCATGTGGACGCGGAAAAGGCTGCCACCGCCCGTCAGTGGCTGGGCCGGATGGGGCTGTCGGGTTTGGCAGACCAGCCGTTCAACCAGCTTTCCCAGGGGCAGCGACAGATGATTCTGATCGCCCGGGCCATGGTCAAATCGCCGCGCTTGCTGATCCTGGACGAGCCCCTCTCCGGGCTGGACGCCCTTCATCGCAGCCGGGTGTTGGACCTGTTGGAGGGCATTGGTGAGGCGCAGTCCACCACCCTGGTTGTTATTTCCCACCATGTGGAAGAGATCCCCCATTGCACGACACACCGCCTGGCGCTGGATCAGGGTCGGGTGGTTGCCTGCGGACCGGTCAGAAACGATGAATAGAACGTGGATGCTTAAGGCTCAGGGCTGAAAGCGTTAGTGCTGAGGGATGCGTCCGGCTATCCTTCGTCAATCGGCTTGCCATCGCACTGCCCGTCGCGCAGCCCTTCGGTGTAGCGGCGCACGCCGTAACGCTGGATCTGCCGGCAGATGCCGCGGACGATGCTGGCCTCGCCGGCACGCAGGGAGAGCCGGGTGAAGAAACGACGGATGCGGACCATCCAGTAGTCGGGGTTTTGCGGGTTGACATAGCCGATCTCCATCAGGGCGGCGGTCAGCTCACCGTACATCTGGTCCAGTTCGACGCGTTTGGCCAAGCGGGGTGTCAGCGGTTTCGGATCGGCCTGATCGGCGGTGGCCAGGCAGTAGCAGATGATCATCACCGCCTGGGCCAGATTGAGCGAGCTGAAATCCACAGTGGGGATATTGACCAGTTGATGGCAGTGTTTCAGATCCTCGTTGGTCAGCCCCCGGTCCTCGGGACCGAAAAGAATGGCCACTGGATTGTTGTGCGCGATGGGGATCAGGCCGCGTGCCAGAAAATCCGGTGATTTGATCACCGGGCGCTGTTCGCCCAGGCGGGCGGTCGTGCCGACCACATGGCCAAAGGGTGCCAGGGCCGCCTCCAGGGAGGAGAAACGCTGGATGCGGTCCACAATGCTGCCCGCTGTGTGGGTGGCCAGCCGGCGGATGCGGGCGTTGTCCCAGATGCCCGGCTCCACAACGATCAGGCGGGTAAACCCCATGTTGCACATGGCCCGGGCAGCGGACCCGATATTCTCAGGATACCGGGGCCGCTGCAGGACGATGGAGATGTTATCGCGGACGATGCCGACGGTCATCGGGCGGTAATTTCAAAGGCGTTGAAGAAGTAGCCGATCTCAAATGCGGCGGTTTCCGGGGCATCGGAGCCATGGACGACGTTTTTTTCGATATCGGTGGCAAAATCACGGCGGATGGTTCCCTCGGCGGCATCCTTGTAGTTGGTGGCCCCCATGAGGTCCCGGTAGCGGGCAATGGCATCGTCGCCTTCGAGCACCATGACCACGGCCGGCCCCGAAGACATGAAATCGGTGAGGCTGCCGAAAAAGGGGCGTTCGCGATGGACGGCGTAAAACCCTTCGGCCTGGGCTTTGGTCATGTGGATCATTTTCATGGCGATGATGGTCAGTCCGTTGGCTTCCAGCCGTTTGACCACATCGCCGATCAGGCCCCGGGCGACGCCGTCGGGCTTGACGATGGATAAGGTTCTCTGCATGGTTGATTTCCTTTCATTGGATTCTGGGCGGCGGACCAAGTCGTGGGCACGGCTGCGCGTCGGTTGAATGCAGTGTTTTGCGCCATATTCTTCTGCCCGCGGCGCCGGTTCGTGGCTGCCATAGCAGAAGGCCGGTACCAAGTCAACCGCTACCCGCAGCCCCTCCCGGGAGTGCCGGATCGCTTCTCAACAATTTGATTTGTCATGATTTATCTCATCACCCCGAACTTCTCAAACCGGACTTTGGACGGTTGACAGCCGTGCTTTGGCGACCTATTATACGAACAGTTCAACCTATGCGTCCATTTTCAACATAAACAGTTTGTTAGTCGTCGTTCGCCCAGGCGCTGAACCGCTGCCATGCCGTCCCGGTGACGGGCCGCGGCAAGAGCGCTGACCAAGGGCAACGGCGCGATCCCGTTCCTATAGCATTCAAAATAATGTTTTTGGGCTACGTTATCGGTCGTCGCGGTATGGATTATACAGCTTCCTCCCTATGGCCTTGCCAAAAACATTATCTTAAACACTGATATAAACGACCGTCAGGATGAAGCGTTATGCCGATCTACGAATTTTACTGCCCGGACTGCAATACGTTGTTCAATTTCTTTTCCCGTCGCATCAACACCGACAAACAGCCGGATTGCCCCAAATGCAAGACCCGTAAACTGGAGCGGCAGATGTCCGCGTTTGCCTTTACCGGCAAGGCCAAGGAGAGCGGTGATGATGATGATCTGCCCTTTGACGAGAGCAAAATGGAAAAGGCCATGCAAATGCTCTCCAGTGAAGCGGAGCGGATCAACGAGGACGACCCCCGCCAAGCGGCCGATCTTATGCGCAAACTGACCGATATGACCGGCATGGAACTGGGGGCCGGTATGGAGGAGGCTTTGCGGAGGATGGAGCGCGGCGACGATCCCGAGCAGGTCGAGGCGGAGATGGGCGATCTTCTGGAATCGGAGGATCCCTTTATCCTGCCCGAAAAAAAGGGCCAGGGCGGGCGTGCTACCAGGCCGGCTCCCATTAAGGACGAGACGCTTTACGATTTGTGATGGTCAGGCAGAGGGGTGAGGGAGAACGTAACCTATACGAAAGGCTTATGCCATGGATCCGACTCGTCGACTGGAAACCCGGCAGGGTGACATTACCCAACTGAGCGTGGATGCGATCGTCAATGCAGCCAATCAAACCCTGAAGGGCGGTGGCGGTGTGGATGGCGCCATCCATCGGGCTGCCGGACCGGAGCTGCTGGCCGAATGCCGGACCCTGGGGGGCTGCCCCACCGGCGAGGCCCGGTTGACCCGGGGTTACCGGTTGCCGGCCAGGTACGTGATTCACACCGTGGGGCCGGTCTACCGCGGCCGCCCTGAGGACCCGCGTCTTTTGGCCAACTGTTACACCAACAGCCTGATACTGGCCCGGGATCATGGGATCTGCAGCATCGCTTTCCCGGCCATCAGTTGCGGGGTTTACGGATATCCCATTGATGAAGCCTGCAAAATTGCCGTGGACACCTGCGCCGCATTCATCACGGCCAACGAGGCCATTGAAAAGATTGTTTTCATGCTTTTTTCTGATAAAGATCTGGCGGTTTATTCCCAATACCTGAAGAACCATGCGGGGTAGTCGGCACGTTGCGGCAGGGTTGTTCGTATCACGGCAGTCGATACGCCTTGCAATTGGAATTGACAAATCCGATCGTCATGGTTAAGTTCAATGACTGAAACCTGAATCGGGATTTCCGGCCCTGAATAAATACGGGCCGAATACGCTTTCAAGGAGGGCATCATGTTCGAGGTTACCCAACCGGCAGTTCAGCAGATTGCTGAATACTTCAAGGGAAAAGAGGCCAAACCGATCCGCATTTTTCTTAACGAAGGCGGGTGAGGGGGGCCTGGTCTGGCCATGGCTCTGGATGAGCCGGCAAACACGGATACGGAATTTGAGGTTGATGGATTCAAGTTTATCGTCAATTCTGATTTTCTTGAAAAAGCCAAACCGATCAAGGTGGATTTCCACCAGTACGGCTTCAAGCTGGACTGCGGCATCGATTTTGGTGCCGGATGCACCAGTTGCGGTACCAAAGGATCCTGCTGCGCCTGATCCTGACAGACCATTACCGTACAAAGGCGACCTGATCGGGTCGCCTTTTTTATATTGCGGCAACGATCCATCGCTTTATCTTGCAGCACCACGCCTGCCCTGCTATAAATCTTTCATCCCCGACCGCAAAAAGGCGTCCTGCTGACGGAGGCATTGCGTTGTCAAAAAGGCGGCTCGACCTTTTCAATCATCGACCGATGCACGAGAATATGAGGAGCAGCCCATGACACGGGTGGATTTCGCTGTAGATGAGCATGTTGCCACCGTTACCCTGAGCGATGGCGAAAACCGGTTCAATCCCGATTTTCTCAATGCATTTCTGGATATTCTTGATGAGGTCGAAACGACCACGGATGCGACCACACTGCTGGTCACCTCCGCGCATGAGAAAATATTCTCCAACGGCATCGATTTGGAATGGATTGTCCCGGTGATTCAGCAAAACGACCTGGCCCGGGCCAAAGCGTTCTTCTATCTGCTCAACCGGATGTTCAAACGCCTGGTGACCTATCCGCTGGTCACCGTGGCGGCCATCTCCGGTCACGCCTTTGCCGGCGGCGCCATTTTGTGCTGTGCGTTTGATTTCCGGTTCATGCGCTCGGACCGCGGATTTTTCTGCTTTCCCGAGGTGGACCTGGGGATTCCGTTTCTGCCGGGGATGAATGCCATTTTGAAAAAAGCCATGCCCATGTACATGGTCGAATATATGCAATACACCGGTGTGCGGCTGACGGCGAACCAGTGTGTGGAACACCACATCGTCCACAACGCCTTGCCCATGGAGGCCCTCATGGCGGAGACCCGGGCGTTTGCCATGGCCATCAACAAACGGCGCCCGGTGGTTGCCGAAATGAAAAAGCGGCTCAATCAGCCCATTGTGCACGCGCTCGATATTACGGATGTTCCCTATATCGAATCCGGACAGTTCAACATCGGTTGATCCATCGTCGATGTGCGCGTGCTGCCGGCCATCTGTGCCAAAATGGGCGTTTCCGGTTGTTACAAAGGGGCGCAGAGTACCAATGGGGTATCCCGCCAAGATGGGAGGGGCGCCCCAACGTCGTGAAGCCGATGCCTTTACCCACACAGACCATTTCTAAACCGGATTCTCCACCGATGGGTCGGAACCGCAGGTCCTCGTCCTCCCGACGGAGGGACACCGAACCCCTTCCGCAAGCAGCGCTTACGGAAGGGGATGAGATCCTGCGCGCCTTTTTCGACCAGATAGATATCGGGCTGGCCGTTACGTTTCCCGACGGTCGTTTTGTCCGGGTCAATGGTGCCCTGTGTGCCTTGCTGGGATATCAGGCGTCCGCATTGCGGCAACACGGTTTGACGGATTTGATCGTTCCTGATCAACGCAGTCGGCTTGTCGCTGTCATGGCGCAGCTCCAGGCCGGCGAAAAACAGCGTTTTCAGATCAAGCCGGAACTCCTGCGCCGGGACGGCCGAGCCGTCTCCGGCCTTTTGACACTTTCCGTTGTTTCCGACCGCGTGGGCCGAATCCGCCACCTGCTCGTCAGTTTTCAGGAGGGCCGCGATCTGGTTCGGACCAAAATGGCTCTGAAGGAGCGAACCGATAGCCTCTCTGAAGTCAACACGGCGTTGGAAGTGCTGCTCAGAGAACGGGAAGCGGACCGGCTGGAGATGAAGGAGACGATGCTGACCAACGCAAAAAGCCTGATTCTGCCCTACCTCGAGAAACTCAAATCCAGCCGTCTGGATATCCGTCAGCGCACTTATCTCAACCTGATTGAATCCAACCTCAATGAAATCATTTCACCATTGACCCAACGAATGTCGGGCCATTACATGAATTTCACCCCCATGGAGATTCAGGTGGCCAATTTGGTCAAGGAGGGGCAGCGCACAAAAGATATTGCCGTTATTCTGGGGCTGTCTGTTCGCACCATTGAAGCCGTGCGCTATCGCATCCGGATGAAGCTGGGATTGAAAAGAAAAGGCACCAATCTGAGATCGACCCTGCTTTCTATGGATAGTGGCCAGCCCGTTGCCGTGCAGCGGGATCCTCCATAGCCGACGTGTCATCGGCCCTGAACCATGGGGCGTCAGGCGATCAATTCGCGGGTTTTGTGGAAGCGGATGGCCGGCCACTCTTCCATGGCATTGTCCAGTCGCCACAGGCTGGAAGCCAGATAGGTAAGCTTCCCATGGGAATCATGGGCCAGGCTGGCGTACTTTTCCTTTTCGAAGTGGGCCAGCTGTTTTCTGTCTTCACTGGTCACCCACCGGGCGGCCGCAAAGCTGACCGGTTCATACCGGGCATCGACCCCGTATTCGGATTTCAGGCGCGCCATGGTGACATCGAATTGAAGCACCCCGACGGCGCCGAGAATATAGCTGTTTCCGGTGAGCGGACGGAAGAACTGCACGGCACCCTCCTCGGCCAGTTGGGTCAGCCCTTTGAGCAACTGCTTGGCCTTGAGCGGATTGTTCAGCTGTACCCGCCTGAAATGATCCGGCGCAAAATTGGGAATGCCGGTGAAACTGAGCGCCTCCTTCTCACAGAAGGTATCCCCGATACCGATGGTTCCGTGGTTGTGGATGCCGATGATATCACCGGGGTAGGCCTCTTCCACATGGGTGCGGTCCTGGGCCATGAAAATGGTGGCGTTGGAGAGGGTTACCTGTTTGCCGATGCGGGTCTGCAGGACCTTCATTCCGCGGGTAAACTTGCCCGAACAGATGCGCACAAAAGCGATGCGGTCACGATGGGCCGGATCCATGTTGGCCTGAATTTTAAAGGCGAAGCCCGAAAATGCCGTTTCCTGAGGGTCTACCAGACGCGTGGTGGTGGGGCGCGCCTGGGGGGAGGGGGCCATTTCCACAAAAGCGTCCAACAGTTCGCGGACGCCAAAGTTATTGATGGCACTGCCGAAAAAGACCGGCGTCTGGCTGCCCTTGAGGTATGCCTCCAGTTCGAAGGGATTGGCCGCACCTTCGAGCAGTTCCACATCTTCCCGGAGTTCGTCCGCCTGGCTGTCCAGCATTTCATCCAGGCGCGGATCGGCAAGGTCGGTAATCAGAATGCCCTCCTGGTGGCGGGTTTCACCACCCGGCGTGAACAGGTAGAGCTGATTTTGGTGGCGATTGTAAACCCCGCGGAATCGCTTGCCCATGCCGATGGGCCAGGAGAGGGGCGCGCATTCAATCTGAAGTTTGTCTTCGATATCGGCCAGGATGTCCAGCGGTGCCATGCCGTCGCGGTCAAGTTTGTTGATGAAGGTCATAATGGGGGTGTTGCGCATCCGGCACACCTCCATGAGCTTTTCGGTCTGGGGCTCGACCCCTTTGGCACTGTCGATTACCATCAGGGCGCTGTCCACGGCGGTGAGCACGCGGTAGGTGTCTTCGGAAAAATCCTGGTGGCCCGGGGTGTCCAGCAGGTTGACCTCGAATCCGTTATAGGTGAACTTCATGACCGAGGTGGTCACGGAAATACCGCGTTCTTTTTCGATGGTCATCCAGTCGCTGGTGGCGTATCGACCGGCGCGTTTGGCTTTGACGGCACCGGCCATCTGGATGGCCCCGCCGAAAAGGAGCAGTTTCTCTGTCAGTGTGGTTTTTCCCGCGTCCGGGTGACTGATGATGCCGAACGTTCGCCGTTTCTGGAGTTCTTTTATAAGATGGCCGTCCATAGTTCTTGCTTTTTTCCACCGCGCTCAAAAAAAACAGGCCACTATTGGCCTGTTACCGTTCTGCGCTTAACCCTATCGGTTCGTTATTGCGGCCTTTCCACCGGTTGCCGCCGTTAAAACACCTGGTGACTGCAGCCGGCGATGGATCGAACCAGTTCGTCGGCCAGCAGCGGATCGGGATCAATGTCCTGGATCATTCCGCCTTCTTCAATTTCCTGAATAAACACTTCGACGAAGATTGCGTTGAAATTGCCGTGACAGCCTTCCCGGAGCACCGCGTACGCCGCTGCCGCCGGTTGCCCTTTGTGATAGGGGCGGTCGGTGGTGACGGCATCAAAGCAGTCCGCAATGCTGACGATTTTTGCTCCGGGAGGAATTTCAGCCGAATTCAGACCAAACGGATATCCCTTGCCATCTTCGCGTTCGTGGTGGAAAAGCACAAAATCCACCACCGGTCCCAGAAAGGCAATGTTTTTAAGCAGTGCCGCCCCGATGAGCGGATGGCACTGCACTTCCTGTTTAAGCTCATTGGACAGTTGCGTTTCCCGGGTTGCCAAAATGTGATCGCTCATGGCCAACTTGCCCACATCGTGAAAGAGCCCGCCAATGCCGACATTGCGGATCTCTTCCGCTGAAAAACCCAGCCGCCGGGCCAGTCGCATGGAATACAATGCCACACGGTGGCCGTGGGCCTGTGTATACAAGTCTTTCTTTTCCAGCGCGGCAGATATTTCACCCAATGTCTGCAGATGCCGCTCACGTGCTTCGTTGGAAACCTGTTCATCACTTCGCATGACGATTTACATCTGCCTTTGTCTATCCTGAGATCATCTGTTTTACAATCAATTCAGGCGGGACTTACTATAAGGCAGGTGACAAAACGTGTCAAACGGAATCGATCCGGTTGGCAGGGCAATCGCATTTGGATGTATTCTGGTCGGTGGCTCAGCCCTTTTTCAGGCGGCTGAGAACAGCCAGTGCCTGCTGGCGGGTTTGTTCCCGGTCCCCACTGTTGTCGATAATAACGGTGGCTTGGCTCCGTTTCTCTTCGATGGACATCTGGGAATGAATCCGTGCCAGGGCGGCCTGTTTGTCAATTGCGTCCCGCTGCATGAGCCGTTTCAACTGCAACGTTTCCGGAACATAGACCAGGATGACCTCTGCCAGCTTTCTTGGGATACGGGTTTCGAGAAGCAGCGGGATATCGAGAATCACGACGGCGCCGGGGGTAGTTTCAGCCGTTTGGGCGATGCGCCGTTCCATCCGTTCAAAGACCCGCGGATGGACGATGGCATCCAGGAGGACCTTTTTTTCTGGAGCATTAAAAATGATGTCGCCCAGTCGCTTGCGATCGATGGCGCCATCAGGCTGCAAAATGATATCGCCGAAGGCATGAATGATTTCCGCGTAGGCGGGGGTTCCCTGTGTAACCACCTCCCGGGCGATGATGTCGGCATCGATGATGGTTGCTCCAGCCTTCCTGAAGATGTCAGAAACCGTTGATTTCCCGCTGGCGATTCCTCCGGTGAGACCGGCGATGATCACGATACTCCTTTCCCGGTGTTTGTCATGTCCACGGCGTGACCGACGGGTGACCGCATCGGACGGATTGAAAAGGTTGCCCGGACAGCGCTGCAGGCACGGGCCATTGATGGTCATGGGATGACTTTATTTGACGGTCACCACGGGGCAGGGGGCTTTGATGATCACAAACTGGGCGTTTGAACCAAAGAGCAGTTTGCCGACTTGCGAACGGCCTTTGATGCCGATGATAATTTCATCAACCGACTCTTCCTCTGCAAACTGGATCAGGTCCTCGCCCGGTGTCAAGCCGCGGACGAGCAGTTTGGTTTCACAAGGGATGCTTGCCTCTGCTAACAGATCACCGGCATATTTCAAATTTTCGTTGGCATGCTCCACTTCCACGGTATGGGTCACGCTCTCACCGGTTAGCGATGCCAGCACAATGACTTTTGCATCGAAGGCGACTGCGTGTTGTTTGGCCAGGGTCAAGGCATCTTTTGCCGAATTTGACCCGTCATAGCCGACCAGGATTTTCATTGAGTACTCCTTTAGTGGTTTCGGCAGGATGGTGCGCTGCCGATTATATGGGCGGCCTTTCTGCTGCCGTGGTGTCGTTGTACCGGGCGGACAAGAAAGCGGCCTGAATTTTCGAAAACTGTCCAAAACACGTTTGGCGACTTCTGTCAAGAAAACAGTCAACCCCATATGCAAATCGCCAATCCACCGGTAGGCAGCGTATTCAGTACCATGGATCAATTTTCGGATAACCCCTATCGAATACTTTTCAGGCGTTCTTTGCGGCTGACGATTTCACTGATTCGAATGCCGTACTTCTCTTTTTCCACGACCACGAATCCTTTGGCAATCAATGTCTCGTTGATCAGAATATCGACGGGTTCCCCTTCCATCTGTTCAAGTTCGACAACCGATTCCGGACCCAATCGGAGAACATCGTTGATCCGTTTTTTCGTACGCCCCAATTCAACGGTGACCTGAAGGGGGATGTCCATGACCAGGCCCAGATTTTTAAACGGATCCACCTCGGATGGGGGGGCTGTCAGGTTGGTGGGCGGCTGCGCCGTCATCTCTGCCGACGCGCTTTCCCCCTCGGTGGATTCCCCCCCCATGGATTCCGCTTTTTGTTCGACGGCGGCCGATTGATCCATCTTGACGCCGGCCTCGACAATAATCACACTGCCTTTGTGGGAAAAGAGGAATCGGGCCGGCTTGATGACATTGGTGGGGCTGACCCTGAAGTCGCGGCCGTTGGTGATGGACGGGGTTGACAGGACGCACGACAGGCCTGCATCGACGAAGCTGGATTTCAGATTGCCGCCGATGATATTGCTTATCTCTCTGATGACATCAAAGACTTCCTCTTCACTCTCAATCTCGTCCACCTCCATGCCGAGCATGGCGGCGGTCATCGTTTTGGCGAAGTCGTCGTTGACCTGGATGTTGAACAAACCATCCACTTCGCCGGCAAAAGTAACCGACCCGACGGTGCGGACCTCCTCGATAAACCCTTCGGGCTCCTTGTCGATGGCCTCGATTTCCATGTCCAGCATGGTGTAGAAAACATCGATAACGGAATTGACAATGGAGGTTTTGATATCCACGCCGGCGATCCGTTCCATAATGACTTCGCTGGACAGATCGCTCATGATATCTTCTTTGGCGCCGATCTCCTCCTTGACGCATAATTCCACGACCACGTGGTGGTCATCGTGCCGGAAGATAAATTTCACCGGTGGAGCAATATCCACCGGGTCGATCTTGAAATCACTGCCCAAGGTGATCGAGGGGGTGGAGATGACACAGGCCAGACCGGAATCGACAAATTCGGTTTTCAGGTTGCCGGCCACAATGTTGGATAACTCGCCGATGACATCCTTGACTTCCTCAATGCTTTCTATTTCATCCATTTCCATGCCCAGCATGGAAGCGGTGATCATTCGGGAAAAAGCCTCGGAGAGCTGGAAGCTCATTACCCCGACAGCCTCACCGGCAAAATGGATGGCGCCAACCATGCGGCTTTGATCGAGGTCGGCGGGCTGGGCCTCATCAACGGGCTCAAGCGGCATGGCTGCCATGGCATCGAAGGTTTCCATGATGGTGGCGGTAATGGATTGGCGTATGGCTTCGTCGGTGATTTTTTCCATCGAAGTTCCGTTATTGCAGCGGTTATGGGTCGCCTCATTGTAAAGGCGATTTTCGATTTTTGTCAATCATTTGCAATAAAAAGGCCCGGGCAGAAATGCCCGGGCCAGGGATGCTGTGACAACACGGAAAGCGGTTTAGAACAGGCCGCTGACCTTTCCGGTGGCCGGATCGACGTCGATGCGGCGGAAAGCCGGGTTGGAGCCGGTGCCCGGCATCAGGCTGATTGTGCCTGCGCAGGGGCAGAGGAATTTGGCGCCGGAGTAAATGAGCACGTCGCGGATGGGCAGACGCCATCCCTTGGGTACGCCCTTAACGACCGGGTCGTGGGAGAGGGAGAGGTGGGTCTTGACCATCATGGTGGCGAAGTCGGCGTACTTGGGATCGTTTTCCAGCATTTCGGCCTTTGCGTTGGCTTCCGGAGCCCAGTCCACGCCGTCAGCGCCGTAAACTTCCGTGGCGATTTTGTTCACACGGTCGCGCAGTTTCATTTCCAGCGGATAGAGGAAATCGAAATCATTGCCCTCTTCGCAGGCGTCGATAACGGCATCGGCGAATTCCAATGCGCCTTCGCCACCCTTTTCCCAGTGCTTGGACTCGGCGCAACGGGCACCGGCAGCCTCGGCAGCCTTGCGGACGATGGCGCATTCGGCGTCAGTATCGGTGTAGAACCGGTTGATGCAGACCACCGGGTTGATACCGGCTTTGCGGATCACGCCGATCATGTGGACCATGTTCTCGACACCCTTTTCGACCAGTCCCAGGTTCTCCTTGGTGTAGGCATCGTCCAGGGCCTTGCCGGCGACGACCTTGGGTCCGCCACCGTGCATCTTCAGGGCGCGGATGGTCGAGGTCAGGACGGAGACGTGGGGTTTGAGGCCGGAGAAGCGGCACTTCACGTTCCAGAATTTTTCGAAGCCGATATCCGCGGCGAATCCGGACTCGGTGACGTGATAGTCGAACAGCTTCAGGCCGACGCGGTCGGCGATGATGGAGCTCTGGCCCACGGCGATGTTGGCGAAGGGGCCGGCGTGCACGAAGCAGGGCTGATATTCGGCGGTGCACATCAGGGTCGGGTTGATGGTGTTGCGCATGAAGGCGGCCATGGCGTTACCGACTTCCAGGTCTCCGCAGGTAACCGGTTTGCCACTCTTGTCGAAGGCCACGGTGATTTTGTTGATGCGGTCCTTGAGATCGGCCAGGTCGGTGGCCACGGCCAGGATGGCCATCAGCTCGGAACCGACGGCGATGCCGAACTTGCTCTGCATGGTGTAGCCGTCGAAACGGCCGCCAAGACCGATGACGATGTTACGCAGGGCCTGGGCGCAGAAGTCGATGATCCAGCCCATTTCCACGCGGGTGGGATCGATGTCCAGACGACGCATACCGGTCAGGCGGGCAAGCTGCTCGTCGTTGTAGTTGCGCTCATGCTGCATACGGGCAGTCATGGCCACCATACCCAGGTTATGGGCGTTCATGATGTCATTAATGTCGCCGGTGAGCCCCAGGGAGAATTCGGTCATGGGGATCAGAAGTGAGTTGCCGCCGCCAGCTGCCGTTCCCTTGACGTTCATGGTGGGGCCGCCGGAGGGCTGACGCAGGGCGCCGCCGACGTTTTTGCCGCGCATGCCAAGGCCTTCCATCAGACCAACGGAGGTGGTGCTTTTGCCCTCGCCCAGGGGGGTCGGGGTGATGGCGGTGACTTCGATGTATTTGCCGTCGGGTTTGTCTTTGAGTCGATCGATGACCTTCAGAAAATCAATTTTTGCCAGACGACCCATGGGAAGCATCTCTGCTTTGTCGAGTCCCAGCTTCTCCTGCCACTGTTCCGGCGTCGGCATGTTCTCTTCGGCTGCTTCGGAAATCTGCCAGTCCGCCATATTTACCGCATCGTAAGCCATCTATCCAATCCTCCTTTGTTAATGATTAACGATGGGGGGCCCTGATTACCCGTTATCAGGTACCGTTGAACTATTGGGTTAAAACGTGTTCGGATTGATGCAAGATTAGACTGATCAAAACTTTTCCGTTAAGGTCGGAAAAACTTGAGTAATCTAACACGCCTTTCCCGTTTTGGCAAGCCTTATATGGTGGCCTTCAAATGGGAGTTTGAAGCGTCGTAACTATTTAAAAAAACAATAGAATAGAATTTTATTGGAGGCTCGCTCGGTCCCCCCTGCGCCGGCCGGTCCGGCGCCACTATCCATGCAGCTGGTAAAGCCGGTAATAATACCCCTTTTTGGCTATCAAGGTTTCGTGGTTGCCGATTTCCATGATCGACCCGTTGTTCAGCACCACAATCTGATCGGCGGTGCGGGCCGTGGTCAGACGGTGGGCCACGACCACGCAGGTCCGTCCGTGCATCAGGTTGCCGATGGCTTCCTGCAGAACCATTTCGGTCTGGGAATCCACATACGAGGTGGCCTCA
Organism: Desulfosarcina ovata subsp. ovata; assembly: GCF_009689005.1. Lineage (NCBI taxonomy): Bacteria > Pseudomonadati > Thermodesulfobacteriota > Desulfobacteria > Desulfobacterales > Desulfosarcinaceae > Desulfosarcina > Desulfosarcina ovata. Next base: position 7,434,789 of record NZ_AP021879.1, read on the forward strand.
TCCAGGATGATCGCCTCCGGGTCCGTGGAAAAGGCCCGTGCCACGGAGATCAGCTGGCGCTCGCCGCTGGAGAGGGATGCCCCTCCCTCGGTGATGGGGGTGTCGAGACCGTCGGGGAATCGGGAAACCAGCTGGCTGCATCGGGACGCCTCGAGAATCTCCGCCTGGCGACCGGCGGAGATTGCTTTGGCGGCGAAAAAGAGATTGTCCCGCAGTGAACCGGTGAACAGAAACGGATCCTGCATGACCAGGGCGATCCGTTTTCTTAACTCGGCGGGCGCAATCCGGTTGCAGTCGATGCCGTTGAAACACACCCGGCCATGGGTGGGGTCGTAAAACCGCACCAGCAGATTGACCAGCGAGGTTTTTCCCGATCCGGTGGCCCCGACGATGGCCACGGTCTGTCCGGCCTCGATACTCAGGTTGATTGATTTGAGCACCATCTCCCCAGGATTGTAGGCCAGGGAGACATCCTCGAAGCGGATGGTTTTGAGCGGGCCGTCAATTGTCTGCCGCTCGTTTCCCGGTGTGACCGCCGTCGGCCGATCCATGAGCAGGAAGATCCGCTCGGCCGATGCCATGGCATTTTGCAGGATGTTGTACTTTTCCGCCAGGTCGCGGATGGGGCGGAAGAACATGCGCATGTAGGCGAGAAATGCGGCCAGGATACCGATACTCATGGTCTGGCCGATCACATGGCTGCCGCCCACATGCACGACAATGGCAATGGCGGTGACCCCGAGCATTTCGATGACGGGCATGAAAACCGCGAAGATGTTGATCTGGCGCATGCCGGCCCGGTAATTGTCGTGATTGAGGCGGGCGAAGGCGCCTGCGTTGTCCTCCTCGTGTCCGAACGTCTGAATGACCTTGATGCCGCTGATGGTTTCCGAAAAACGGGTGTTGATTTCGGCCACTTTGGTGCGCAGTTCGCGAAAAACGTCGCGCACGCGCTTGGAGAATCCGAATGCGGCCAGCGCCACCAGCGGCAGTACCAGAAACGTCAGCAGGGCCAGCCGCCAGTCCATGGCCAGCAGCACCACGGCAATGCCCACCAGCAGGAAGATGTCTTTGAAGACCATGGAGATGAAATTGGTGAACAGGTCGTGCATGTTGGCGATGTCGTTGGTCACGCGGGTGACCAGACGGGCCACGGGGTTGCTTGTGAAAAAAGAGAGCGGCATGGCCTGGATGTGGCGGTACAGGTTGACCCGCAGGTCGTGCATGATGCGGTTGCCGGCAATTTCCATGATCAGGTTCTGCACAAACGTGCAGGCGAAGATGGCCACCACCACGGCCATGAAAATGGCGGTGATGCGGGCGATGCCGGACAGATCGGTGTGGCGCAATTTCTCCAGATCGGACGTCTTCAGACGTCCCAGGGCGTCCATGTCGATGCCGGCGCGCATGCCACGGATTTCAAAGTGTTGCCCGTTGCGCGCGACCACGGCGGCGGTCACGGGATCGCTCAGGTCCACCCACAGCCGTTGCCGGCCGTCGCTGTCCGTTCCTTGCGGGTCGCCGGCGATGCGGGCCTTGGGAACGATATGCCGATCAATGATCTCCTTGGTGATGTAGGGGACCGACAGTTCCAGCAGCGTGATGGTGATTACCAGCAGTACGGAGAGGAGCAGTCGGGTCCGGTGGGGGCGGGCATAGGGCAGAATGCGGCGCAGCAGTTTCAGGTCGTAGGGTTTGCCCAGCCGCTGTTCTTCATCGTAGCCGTAATCAAAGCGCATCTTCCAGCTCCTGAAGTCGATAGGCCCGGGCATAGTAGGCGTCGTCGGCCATCATCTGCGCGTGCGTGCCGGCGGCGGTGATGCGGCCGTCTTCCATCAGTACGATGCGGTCGGCATGGCGGACGGCGGAGAGCCGGTGGGAGACGATGATCAGGGTCTTCTCCCCGGCCATCTGATTCAGGGTGTCGACGATGTGTGCGGCCGTGCGCGTGTCCACCTGGCTGACCGGATCGTCCAGAATCAGAATCGGCGTGTCGTTCAGAAAGGCCCGGGCCAGGGCCACCCGCTGTTTCTGGCCGCCGGAGAGGATGACGCCTTTTTCTCCCACCACTGTATCCAGGCCGTCGGGCATTTCGGCAATAGTGGCGTCCAGGGCGGCCAGACGCGTTACGCGCGTCAGTTGGGCGTCGGTGACAGCCAAACTGCCGAAAGTGATGTTCTCACGGATGGTGCCGGCAAACAGGAACGGCTCCTGAGGGGCGACAGAGATCAGCGCCCGCAGATCTTTGATCTTCAAGTCCCGCAGATCCAAGTCGTCGATGCGCACGGCCCCCTGGCTGACATCGTAAAGGCGCATCAGCAGTTGCAGCAGCGTGGTCTTTCCGGCGCCCGGCGGTCCCACGATACCCAGGGTCTGCCCCTTTTCCAGCCGCAGCCGGATTCCATTGAGAACCTTGCCCCTGGCCGGATGGTAGGCAAAACCGACATCGTCGACGGTCAGGTGGCGCGTGAAGGCGTCGACCGGCCGGGCATCCGCGCGTTCGATCAGGTCTGATGGTGTGCTCAGGATGCCATCCAGCCGGTCCAGCGAGGCTCGGCCCCGTTGAATCAGGTTGGTGACCCAGCCCAGCGCCATCATGGGCCAGGTGAGCAGGCCCAGGTAGCTGATGAAGGCCACAAAATCGCCGGGTGTGATCCGGCCGAAGATGGTCTGGCGCCCACCCTGGAACAGGACAATGGCCAGGCTCAGGTTGGTGAGCAGAATCATCAGCGGGAAAAATGCACCGGTAATTTTCACCAGGTCGATGTTTTCCTGCACGTAGGCCTCGGAGATCGCCTCAATGGCCCGGGCTTCGGTCGCCTGGGCGTTGGTGGCCATCACCACGCGGATACCGGCGAAGCGTTCGCGCACCGCTTCGGTCAGTTCGCTGAAAGCGGCCTGCACCCGTTTATAGCGGCGGTGCATATGGCGGCCGAAATAGCGGCTGCCGATGACGATCAGCGGCATGGGAATGAGCACATAGAGGGTCAGTTCCAGATTGATGTAAATCATGAAACCGATGGCGGCCGAGCCCAGGAAAATGGCGTCGTTCAGTGCCACCAGGCCCATCCCGGATGCCATGCGCACCTGCTGGATGTCGTTGGTGGCATGGGCCATCAGGTCGCCGGTGCGGACCCGGTCGAAGTAGGCCGGTGACAGGGTCTGCACGTGCCGGAAGAGCCGGTTGCGCAAGGCCTCTTCGGTCTTCCGCGCCGTTCCCAGAAGGCAGCGGCGCCAGAAGAAGCGGAAGCAACCGATGCACAGACCCAGTGCCAGGATCATGCCGGCATAACGCAAAAGGCCGGCTGTATCCACCTGCATCAGGGCCAGATCGTCCACCACGCGCTTGATCACCCGGGGGATGAACAGCTGCAGGAGATCCACCACGATCAGGCAGAGCAGACCGAAAATAATGCTGACGCGGTTAGCCATCAGGTACGGCTGGATCAGTCGATATGATTTCATCGCTCCTCATCGGGGGTGAGGTTCAGCGCATGCAACCGGTATCCGCCGCTTTGCCGGACAATCAGATTCAGGGCCGCGTAATCCTGGTTGAGACGAAAAAGATGGCTGACCGGCATTCCCAGCAGATGGCACAGCAGCACGCGAATAACGCCGGCGTGGGTCACCACCAGGAGGTTGCCGTCAGTGTTTGCGACGGCCTTTTCAAAAACCGGTGCCACCCGCTGCTGCAGGTCGCGAAAGCTCTCTCCGTCCGGTGGCCGGAAGTCGTCGATCAGCCGGCCGCGCTCACGGAAGCGGTCGGGCCAGCGGGCCTGGACCTCGGCAAAGGCCATTCCGTCCCATTGTCCCAGGTGGATTTCGCGCAACCCCGCATCGGTGTTGACATCAGCACCATGTGCGGCGGCAACGATGCGGGCGGTTTCCACACAGCGCGACAGGTCGCTGCAGACGATGCGGCTCAGCGCGATGCCGGCCAACTGCCCGCGCCAGAAACCGGCCTGGGCGCGTCCGCGAGGGGAGAGGGGCAGATCGATCTGACCGATAAAGCATTTCTCATCACGGTGCTTCTCGATTTCGCCGTGGCGCAGCAGAAAAATCTTCTTCTCCGCGTTGGCATGCGCCCAGTTGTCAATCGATATGCCCATCGCTATCCTTTTATGGCGGTTGGCAGAATATGGTCGATCGTCTTTCCGGTGAGACGTTCGATCTTTGTCTGGATGGCCGCCGCCGCCCGTTTGCGCCGCTGGATGTTATCGGTCACCTGCGGATCCTGCGCATATTTTTTCAGCTTGGCATCAAAGCGCCGGGCAAGGCCCACGATGGTCGTGCCGACCACCAGTTTGTCCGCCAGATAGACCACCTCGGATTCGTCCAACGCGGAGTGCTCGTCGGCCGTCAGATCCATGTGCACGGCGACAATGGCGGCCAGCCGGTCAAAGCCCATGCGCCGCAGCAGGGCGGCACCGGCATCGGCATGGTGCTTTTCCAGCCGGGCCACATCGTGCACCCGGGCCGCGCAGCGGATCAGGGCGGCGTCCAGATGCCCCCCGGCCGCATTGATCGCAGCGGCCAGGCTCTCGGCAACCCGGGCAACCTGGCGGCAGTGCTCATTGATCTCGGCGGGCAGGCGGTGGACCTGTTCCATGAGCAGGCGGCACTCGTTTTCCGTGAGCAGCGATCCTTTGGCCAGGCGATCGCCAAGCTGCCGGAAATCATCGGGGGTGTCCATGTCCAGCAGGGCGCCCTCGTCGGCCACGGGAATGTCCAGGGCCTGGGCCTCAAAACGATCCAGCAGGGCCTTGAGCCCACCGCTACCGTCGTGGGCTGCGATGGCCGCTTTCAGTGACCCGTGGATCAGGGGCGGGTGGCCGCGTTCATCGCCAACCCGGGGGTAGATCACGGCGGCCGGTTTTTCTTCCATCGCCGCCATGAGGGTGTCCACGGTGTAGGACCTCACCAGGGGGATGTCCACCGGGTGGACGAAGAAGGCCGGCACGGCGGGCGGCAGGGCGTTGACGCCGGCCAGCACCGATGAGAACATGCCGCTGTCGTGATCCGGGTTGTGGACGATCCGCACGGGGCGGTCGGCCAGGGCCGCGCGGATGTCGCCCGCTCTATAACCGGTGACCACGCGGACATCGGTAATTCCGGCGTCCAAGTAGAGCGATACCACCCGGTCGAGGGCGGTTTTGCCGCCCAGGTCGAGCAGCGGCTTGAAGCGCCCCATGCGCGAGGCATAACCGGCGCTGAGAATGACGGCCGACGGCGTGGTCATGGCAGGCCGCCGTTCACCAGGGCCTGGTATTCCGCTTCGGTCAGTACGCTTACCCCCAGGCGGGTGGCCTTGGCCATTTTGGCGGCGCCCACCTTCTCACCGCAAACCAGGTAATCGGTGGTACCGCTGACCGCCGTCTGCACCCGTGCGCCCATGGCCCGGGCCGCCGCTTGCATGGCCTCCCGTGAGCCCTGGACCATCTTGCCGGTGAAGACGATGCCCTTGCCGGCAATGGGACTCTCCACCGCCGTCTGCTCGGCGGCCAGGGGGGTGCGCTGCAGGTTGAACCCCAAATCGAGCATGTGCGCCATCAGGGGGCCGATCCGTTTGAGGTCCGCGGCAATGGATTTGCTGGTGATCTTCCCGAAGCCCTTGATCTGCTCGATCTGCTCTTCTTCCAGGCTGAGAACTTCTTCGATGGAGAAATGGGCCAGCAGCTTGCGGCTGTCGCCGGTGCCCAGATCGCTGATACCGAATGCGGCCAGGAAGCGCCAGTCCTCCACCAATCGGGTGCGGCTGAGGGTGATGGCCTCGGCCAGGTTCTTGGACTGCACCGGGCCGAACGCCATCTCCAGGAAGTCCGCCTCGGTGAGCCGGTAGACGGCCTCCAGGCTGCGGTGCCCGCTTTCGACGATTCTCCCGATGGTCTTGATGCCGAACCAGTCGGCATTGCCCAGGATGCGGAACCAGTGGCTGATGCGCTGCTCGATCTGGGCCCGGCAGGCCGGGTTGGTGCACTTGAGAAAATCGTTCTGCCAGGTCAGCGGGCCGCTGCACGACGGACAGGCCTCGGGCAGGCATACTTCGCCGTGGGCTTCCAGGACCTTCTCCAATTTGGGAATGACTTCTCCGCTGCGGATGATCTCGATGCGCGTGCCGATGCCGATGCCCTGGTTGCGGATGTTGCCGGCGTGATGGGCCGTGACCCGGCGGATGGTGGCCCCGGACAGGGATACCGGCGCCACCATCATGACCGGGGTGACGTTGCCGGTGCGGCCCACCTGCCACTGAATATCCTCCACGGTGGTCTCGGCCGTGTCGCCTTTGCTCTTGATGGCAATCTGCCAGCGGTAGTGGTGGGCGGTGGCACCCATGCGGGTTTTCAGTACCTCGTCGGTCACCGCGACAACAACGCCGTCGGTGGGGTAGTCCACCTCGGCCAGGAGGGTTTCCACGAGCCCGCGCCGCTCCGCCACCAGCTGCTTCGCCTCGACGGTCGGGCCTTGCAGCTGATTGTAGGGCACGAAGCGAACCATACCCGCGTCCAGGGCGGTCTTGGCATTCTCGTTGAGCGTGTCCGAGGAGACGATGCCGACCACCATGTTGCGCGGATGTTCGAAAAACTCCGCCATGTGTTCCTCGAAGTAGGACTTGACGACCACGATTTCACCCACGCCCTGGCCGCGTCCGCCGATGGGGACCACTCCCTTGGCAAAGGCGTTGGAGATTTCGTAGCCCATCTCGCCGTTGCCCCGGGTGGCAAACACCTCACCATCGTCCCGGCCGGCCAGGCCATCGAGTTTGGGGGTCAGCCGGAAGGTCGGCGTGTCTATGCCCAGGGCGTCGGCCTCTTTTTGGACCCGGGCCACGAACCGTTCCAGCTGATCACGGTCGTAGGCTTTTTCGATGGAGAGCATGGGCGCGGGATGCCGTACCTGCTGGCGGCCGCTGAACTGTTCCGGTTCCACGGCCTGCAGGAACGGGTGGTCCGGCACGCGCTGGCGCAGCTGTTCCACCAGATTGTCGTATTCGGCATCCTCGACGATCGGTGCGCCCTGGCGGTAAGCCCGGTTGTAGGCTTTGAGCAGGTCGACCAGTTCTTCTACGGGGGTTGGATTCATGGCAATGGGGGTGTTTTGCGTGGGATCATCGTCCCATGAGGGATTTTTAATCAGGGCCTTCCTGTACACCGAAGCAACCGGCCAGGGTCAGAGCCGCCTGGCAGGCCTGTTGCCGGGCGGATTTAAACGCGGGTGTGCGAAATCCCGGGCGCCACCGGTAATCGGAAACCTCGTCGGACACCACCAGGATCCCGGCGGCTTCCATCTCCCGGAACCCGGCCACGGTGAAGACGGCGGAGAGTTCCATTTCGACGGCCAGGGCGCCGTTGGCCTGGTAATGCCTGACCTTTTCGACGGTTTCCCGGAAGATGGCATCGGTGGTCCAGATCGTTCCGTTATGGAAATGGGCGCCATGATGTTCAAGGGCCAGCTGGACCTGATGGGTCAGCTGCCGGGCCGGCAGGGCCACCCGGCAGGTGGGATCGCAGTAGTGGCCGGAGGTGCCTTCATCCACCATGGCGCTGGCCGGGACGATGATATCGCCAGCCTTGACGTTGATGGATACACCGCCGCACCAGCCGATGAAAAGAATCTGCCGAACGTCCCATGCGCCCAGGCTTTCGACGATCATGGCGGCGTACGGGGCGCCCACCACCGGGCCGACGATGCTGAAGCGCCGGTGCTGGTCAGCGTAGATCCGAAGCCGGCTCATGTAGAGCTTGCGTTCCTTCACCAGTGGAACGTGGGTCTGGCGGGCCATCATTTGCAGGTCGCTGTCGGTGGCGGCAATAATGGCAATGCTTCCCGTCCGGGGCGGTTTCTTGCCCTTGACGGGGTTGACAATGGCGCGGCGCTCAGGCATCCGGGGCTCCTTGATTTCCGCTCAGGCCGGTCGCTGCAGATCGGTCAACTCGTCCTTGATCTCATCCATCATATCATAGAGCCAGAGAATATCTTCGATGGTCAACCGCCCGGCCTTGGTCGGTGCCCGGTCGCTGCCGTCCTGTTTCTTGAGAATGCGCGGACCGATCTGGACCTTGGCCTCGCCCTGATCATACTGGTTGATGGTGACGACCAGCCCGGTTTCCGGGCACTTCCATTTTTTGAGGACTTTGTCTTTGTTGGGATCAAAAGCCATATCGATCTCCTCTTTTTTTAAACCGATAGTTTGTCTTCATTTGACATTTTGAATTTGGTCTTTGGCATTGCCATCAGGTGGATATCTGTGAAAAATCGGCAATCTGACCGAAAATGGCCGAGATGGTCGCCAGCAGGGCCAGCCGGTTACTGCGCACGGCCGGATCCTCGGCCATCACCATGACGTCGGTGAAAAAAGCGTCGACCGGGTCGCGCAGGGTGGCGATGGTTGCCAGCGCGCCGTCCAGGTCCTCCTGGGCCAGCCGCTGATCCACATCGCGGGTCACCGACTGGCAGGCCGCGTGCAGGGCGCTTTCGGCCGGCTGGCCGAACAGTGCCGGATCCACCGTGGCGTCCGCTTGCAACGACGCTTTTTTAAGGATGTTCTCCACCCGTTTGAAAGCGGCGGCCAGCGGCTCGAAATCCGGCTTGCCCTTGAGTTTTTCCAGGGCGGCGACGCGTCGTTCCACATCCGGGACGCGCTCCGCCGACGCGCCCATGACCGCGGCAATGACATCCTTGGACAGTCCCTCGTCGGCCAGCAGCCGGGCGAACCGGTTGCCGAGGAAGGTGAGGACCGCATCCACGGTTTCAGCGGCCGGGCGGCTGCTCTTGTCGGCGAACAGGGCCACGCCCGTTTCCACCAGCCGGGTCAGTGAAATGCCGATGTTGCGGCTGCGCATGATCTGCAGGATGCCGATGCCCTGGCGCCTCAGGGCGTAGGGGTCGGCGGCACCGGTGGGGACCAGGCCCACGGAAAAGCAGCCGCAGATGGAGTCGATCTTTTCGGCAATGGAGAGCAGGGCACCGGTTTCGGTTTCGGGAAGCTGCCCGCCGCTGTGGGTGGGGCGGTAGTGCTCCTCGATGGCCGCGGCCACGTCCGGTGGTTCGCCGGCGGCGAGGGCGTAGGTGCGTCCCATGATTCCCTGGAGCTTGGCAAATTCTCCCACCACCTGGCTGACCAGGTCGGCCTTGCACAGGTGAGCCGCGCGGGTGACGTTCTCCTTTTGCGCGGGATTGATCGCATCGGCCAGCCAGGCGGCCAGGCGTTTCACCCGGGTCATCTTGTCATACATGCTGCCCAGTTTGGCCTGGAAAAGGACCCGTTTGAGTTTCTCGACCCAGGTCTCCATGGGGACTTTGATATCGGCATTGTAAAAATAGCGGGCATCCGAGAGCCTGGCCCGCAGCACGCGCTCGTGACCGGTGGCCACCAGGTCCATGTCCCGGGTGCGGGTGTTGTTGATGGCGATGAAACCGGGCATCAGCCGGCCGGTGGCGTCGACCACGGCAAAGTATTTCTGATGCTCGCGCATAGCCGTAATCAGGATTTCCTTGGGGACTTCAAGGAAGATGTCATCGAATTGTCCGGCCGTGGCCACCGGAATTTCCACCAGGTTGGTGACGATATCCAGCAGTTCTTCATCGGGCAGGACTTCGCCACCGATGCCGCGGGCGGCCTCGGCCACAGCCGTGGCCGTCATTTCACGGCGCTTGGCAATATCCACGAGAACATTGACACCCGCCAGGGTCGTTTCGTACGTCTCGGGAGAATCAATGGCCACCTTGCCCGGATTCATGAACATATGACCCAGGGCGTGGCGGCCGCTTTTGATCCGGTCGCCCAGGCTGAAAGCAACCACTTTGCCGCCCAAAAGGGCCACGATACTCTGGATCGGCCGGGCAAACTGGATCGAGAGATCGGCCCAGCGCATGCTTTTGGGAAAGGGCGTCGCCAGGATCACTTCGGGCAGGATGGTTTTGAGCAGCCTGCGGGTGGCCTGACCCCGGTGGGTTTTGCGGGCGCTCAGGTAGCGGCCTTTTCCGGTCTCCACCACGGTCAGGCGGCCCACGGCAACGCCGGCTTTTTCGGCAAACTTGACCGCCGCCATGGTGGGCTTGCCGGCGTCGTCGAAGGCGATTTTTTCCGGTGGCCCCATGAGGTCTTCGGTAACGGTTTCCTGCTTGTCCGCGACCCCGTCCACCATCACCGTCAGCCGCCGGGGGGTGCCGCAGGTGCGTGCCTCTCCGTGGCCGATGCGGGCCGCATCCAGCCGTTTCAGCAGATTCTGGGCCATGGCGTCCAGGGCCGGCCGGATGTAGCCGGCCGGGATCTCTTCGGCACCGATTTCAAGTAGTAGGGTATCCATGTTCTCCTCGGTATTGGCAAGCTTTGATCTCGAACGGTGGGCGGCACCGTCCGGAAGGTTCAATTCAAATCGGATTCCACACCCACCTTTTTGGCCGTGGGTCAGGCATTGGGAGCGAGCAGTGGGAAACCCATGGCTTCACGCTGTTTCACATAGCCCAAGCCACAGGCCCGTGCCAGGTTGCGGATGCGAGCGATATATCCGGTGCGCTCGGTGACGCTGATGGCGCCTCTGGCATCCAGCAGGTTGAAGGTGTGACTGCACTTGAGGGTGAATTCATAGGCCGGCAGCACCAGGCCTTCATCGATGATCCGCTTGGCCTCGGCTTCATAGCGGTCGAACAGATCCAGCAGCATATCGATATCGGCCAGTTCGAAGTTGTAAGTGGACTGCTCCACCTCCTGCTGATGGTGAACCTGGCCGTAGGTGATCGTATCGTTCCACTTCAGGTCGTAGACGTTGTCGATTCCCTGAAGGTACATGGCGATGCGCTCCAGACCGTAGGTCAATTCGACGGCGATGGGCGCAAGTTCCATGCTGCAGGCCTGCTGAAAATAGGTAAACTGGGTGCACTCCATGCCGTCCAGCCACACTTCCCAGCCCAGCCCCGAGGCGCCCAGGGTGGGGGATTCCCAGTCGTCCTCCACAAAACGGATGTCGTGTTCCAAAGGATCCACGCCCAGGGCTTTCATGCTCTGCAGGTAGAGCCTCTGAACGTTGGTGGGGGATGGCTTGAGGAGCACCTGGTACTGGTAATAGTGCTGCAGGCGGTTGGGGTTCTCCCCGTAGCGTCCGTCGGTGGGCCGACGGGACGGCTGAACGTAGGCCACCTTCCACGGCTCGGGCCCCAGGGCTTTCAAGGTGGTATGGTGGTGGAAAGTGCCGGCGCCCACTTCCAGATCATAGGGCTGAGCCACCACGCAGCCCTTGCGGGCCCAGAATCGGTCCAACGTGAGAATCACATCCTGAAAGTTCATCTGCGTTTCCTCAAATTTCTGTATCGATCGTCAAACAGTTGATAACGTTTATAATCATTGTTTTGCTGAATGGGCCTGACGAAAGGCCCAATAACCGCCATACGTAGCATTTACCATGGGGTTTAACAAGGGCCACATGAAGGATTTCCAGGGCAATCGCAAGTAAAATCAAAAACCGTCCGTTCCTGAACAGACACCATTCCCGAAAGTGGAAAAATGCCAAATGCCAAAGCCCAAATGTCAAATGAAGGATGAAACCGATCTTAAAATAGATAGAATACCACCAGTTGTCATTTTTCATTGGATATTTGACATTCTTAACCCGTCGCTACCGGGTAAAAAGAGCGACAAAAAGTTAAATGCGGTTACCCTTTTTGTTTTCTTGGGGTCAGCATACCCCCCGGACGTCCACCCGACAGTCGAGCAGGCCGGCGGTGGGGCGCTCGGCCAGCAGGACGGCCCATTTGGGTTTAAGCGTTAAAATGGCCTCCTTTTCGCCAATGGCCCACAGGCAACCGCCCCCGCCGGCACCGGTAAAGCGGGCACCGCAGCCGGCAGCCATGGCGGCCTCGGCCAGGCGCTGACCCATGGACTCGAGCACCTGGGGGGTCATGGCCCTGCGGATGGCGGTTTCACGGTTCATGGCGGCAGCAGCGGCGGGCATGTCGAAACGGGCCAGGGCGTCGGCGAAATCGCGGGTCAGATGGACGATGGCCGTCCAGTTTTCCCGGCTTTGCCCCTGGATGAACTGTCTGACCCAGGTGCTGTTGACATCCTTGGACACATGGGTCACCCCCAGATAGGCCACCAGCAGGTGGCCGTCCAGGCGGGGCAGGACCGCCTCTGTCAACAGCGGGTGGCGGGCAAACGGCGGGCGGTCCGGTTCGGCCGGCCACTCCCAGCGGTTGACCCCGCCATAGGCAGCGGCCAACTGATCCTGAAGCCCGCAGGGCACCCCGGCCACGCCCTGTTCGATGGCGTGGGCCAACAGCACGGTCTGGGTCGCCGACAGCGCTGGCCGGCCGAGCTTCTCCAGAATCCGCGAAAAGGCGGTGATCAGGGCCACGGCGGCCACCGACGAGCCGCCCAGGCCGCTGCGCGGGGGCGAGGTGGAGTGGATCTGGATGTGGACACCGCGGGCGCCAAAACAGTCGGTCACGGCAAACATCAACCCCAGGGGGTGATCGTAGGGGGCCGCCATGGGGTCGAAGACGGCATCGGTAATGCCGGTTGACGATATCCGGATCCGATCGTCACCGGATGGGCTGAGCCGGACCGTGGTGCGCAGATCCAGGGCGATATTGACGGTGGCGGGAGCCAGGTGCCGCAGGGGGTAGTGAAAACTGCTGATGTCCAGGGTCCCGCCGAAATCGATGCGGCAGGGGGCCGATGTCTCGATGGCGCGCTCTTTCAGCAGTGCGCCGATATTGCCCAGGGCCGGGCCGGCGTCATGCATGGGACCGTTTTTTTCTTGCATGGATGGTGTTCCTTACCGCCCGGAGCACCTTGAGGCTCTTGGGGGTTTTTCCGATGTGATAGGGGACGAAGGCTTCCAGAAACGCCAGTCCCTCGGTAATCGCCAGTGGGGTGAAGCGCACGCGGGCGGCCCGTTCCAGGTCGCCGTTGTCGGTCCAGGCGAGTTGTTTCAGGGTCCCCTTGGAGATGCGCAGCTGATCACCGGCTATGCCGGCGCAACTGGGACAGGCGATGCCGCCTTTGGACGGGTCCGAGATCACCGAGCGGTGACGGATCTGGTCAAGGCGGGTCTTGCAGGCGTGGCAGTGCTCGAAATTGGGACGGAATCCGGCAATGGTCAGAAATCGCATCTGAAAAAGGATGCTGAGTACTTCCACGGGGATCTCTCCCCGGTTGAGCTCGGTGAGCACATGATGGGTCAGCCGGTAAAGATTTTCATGGGGCTCCCCTTCGGCCATCCACAGATAGATGATTTCCGACCAGTAACTGGCGTAAGCGGTCTTGATGATGTTTTCACGGATTTTGAAAAATGGGTTTTCCAGGGAGGCTTCCTGGAGAACCGGCATGCCCTTGCGTTTTCCCTGGGTCAGGACCACCTCGAGCTGGGAGAACGGTTCCAGCACACCGGGAAAGCGGCGTACGCTTTTTTTGGCTGATTTGGCGATGGCGCTGGTTTTTCCCTGGGCCAGGGTGAACAGGGTCACGATAAGATCGAAATCGCCGAATTCGATGCGGCGCAGCAGGATGGCGGGGGTGTTCGAACCGGCCATGGTTTCAGATGCCCAGGAATCCGGTGGCGATGGTGAAGTAAAAATAGACGCTGATGATATCGACGGAGGTGGTCACAAAGGGACCCGTGGCCACGGCCGGATCGATATTGATGCGGGCCAGCAGCATGGGCACGCACGATCCCACCAGGGCAGCCACGGACATGGAACAGACCACGGCCAGGCAGACGGCCAGGGCCAGCATGAACGTATTGTACTGGGCCTGGGCCACCGACCCGATCAAGGCGCCGTAGACAACCCCGAGGATGAGGCCCACGGTCAGCTCCTTGCCCACCACCGACCAAATGTCGCGGATGTTGAGCCGTCCGGTGGCCAGCCCGCGCACCACGATGGTGGAGGACTGGGTGCCGATATTGCCGCCCATGCCCATGATTACCGGGATGAAGGCGGCCAGATAGGTGACCCGGCTGAGGCTGTCCTCGAAATGGCCGATCACGTAAAAGGCGAAGATACCGCCCAGGCAGCTGGCAAAAAGCCATGGCAGGCGGATGCGCGTGCTTTTGAAAATGCTTTTGGTTTCGACGAACTCTTCGCCCACGCCGGCCATTTTAAGGATATCCTCGGTGGCCTCCTCACGGAAAATATCGATGACGTCGTCCACGGTGACAATACCCACCAGCCGGTTGCTGTCGTCCACCACCGGTACGGCCAGGATATCGTAACGGGCCACCAGCTTGGCCACCTCCTCCTGGTCCATGTGGGTTTGCACGGAGAGCACATCGGTGGTCATGAACGCCTTGAGCGGGGTTTGCGGCTTGACCACCACCAACTGCCGCAGAGAGCAGACCCCCACCAGTTTGCCGTAGCCGTCCACCGCGTAGAGATAGAAGGGCATCTCCACATCGGCAAACTCCTTCTGGATGCGTTCGATGGCCTCGGTGGCGGTTATCTCTTCGCTCAGGGCGATGAAATCGGGGTTCATGATGCCGCCGGCGCTGTCGTCGGCAAAGTGCATGAGATCCTCGACTTCGTCGGAGCCCTCCTTTTTCATGCGCTTGAGCAGGCTGCTGACGGTCTCCTCGGGGAGCTGATGAAGCAGGTCGGCCACATCGTCGTTGGGCATCTCTTCGAGAATCGCCACCACCTGGTCCGGATCCATGCCGTCGATGAGTTGGACAAAAAGATCTTCATCCAGTTCGCTGAACAGGATGCCTTGTTGGTCCACATCCTCGATCATGTCGAACAGCAGGCGCTGGTCCTGAAGCGACAGGTCCCTGAAAAGGATCGAAAGATCGGCCCCGTGGGTCTTGTTGACGATTTTGTGCAGGCGGCTGCTGGCGCCCCGACGCAAAAGGCGCTTGACACTGACGGTCAGAATTTTCTGTCTGTCCTGTTGCATTATGGAATCTTCAGGCTCACGACCTGGCCGCTGCTACCGTAAATTTTGACGGGCCGCTCGTTGAGAAAGATCTGCAGGCCGGTGGCGTTGCCGATCATCAGGTTGAAGTTGCGGGTGCCTTCCAGCTCCAGTCGCTCTTCGGGTTTCAGATCGTACGAACGGGTGTTCTGGCCGTCCACAATGACCTTCAGCCAGGTCTGTTCGACGGCAACCACCTTAAGCCGCAATTTTTCACTGACCATCACCGGCATCAGCGGATCCGCGTCGGTTTGTGCGGCTGGGGTTGCCGGGGGGGGCAACCGGTCCTCCTGGGGCAGCGCCGGGTCGGGCGGGGGCTCAGGATCCAGAAAAAGATCAGTGTAGCGCACGATCAGCAGAATGCTGGTGATGATCCCGATGGTCAGCAACGTGCGGCGCAGGATCGACAACTTGGCCTGCCGTTTCAAACGCTGCTGCCTTGTCATGGCCTGGCGCTCAAGGTCGGTCAGGTACAGGTTCAGGGCCACATCGGCATTGGCCCCCACCGCCTTGGCATAGGATCGGATAAAGCTTTTTACATAGGGTCGCGGCGGCAGTTGGGCATGGTCGTCCGCCTCCATGGCATTGAGGCAGTGGGTGGCAATCTTGGTTTGTTTGGATACCGCTTCCACCGACAAGGCCGCTTTCAGTCGGAACGCCTGGAGATAATGCCCGTAAGTATCGCGACTTGAATCCGATTCCATAGACCCGGACCACCATATTCGATGATCGAAAACCGATTCGGATTTCCGATTAATTGATGATTTTTATATGTGACTGGCCGCGCAGATCCTCGAGCCAGGAGAGAAATGTCTTGTCCACCACCTCGGCGTACAGCTTTTGGTGAATCTCTTCCCGGACACTTTCCAGGGGTTTGTCTTCACTGCGTTTGACCGCTTCGACGTAAAAAAGCTGAAATCCCCGGTCCGTATCCAGAACCGATGTGGCCTGTCCGGGTTGCAGTCCGTCAAGGGCCGCCCGGATCTGAGGAGAGAAGGTATCGATTGTAAATTCGCCGATATCGCCGCCATTATCGGCGGCCGGGCCCTCGCTGTATGTCCGGGCCAGGTCGGCAAACGCCGTGCCCGCTTCGAATTGGGCGCGCAGCACGGCCATTTTCTGGCCGATGGCCGTCTTCTCATCATCCGTTGCGCCTGCCGGCATCGGCAACAGGATGTTGCGCAGGTGGTAGTGCAGCGTGCCGCCGTAGAGTTCGGGATGGTTGTCGTAATAGTTGCTGACCTCCTCATCGGTGATGACGATTTTGGATTTGACCTCATAATTGACCAGCCGGGAACGCAGAATCTGCTCCTTGATTTTCTCCCGGTACTCTTCCATGGTCATCTGGTCCGCTTCCAGGAAACCGCGTAGATCTTCGTCGGTATAGTAGTTGGCGGCCTTGATGCGTTCGATGGCATTGTCGATTTCGGCGTCGTCCACATTGATGTCGTTGCGCTTGATTTCCTGGTCGGTGAGCTTTTCATCCACCAGGCGGTTTAGCATATCCTCGCGGACCTTGTAGAGCATCTTTTGCTCCTTCTCGAGATCGAACCCCTGCTGGCGGATCCGTTGGACATAGGGAGACATGCGTGCATCGAGTTCGCTGAGCAGGATGATGTCCTCATTGACAACGGCCACGATGCGATCGAGCACTTTGGATGCGGCCGAGGCCGTGGCCAGAGCGGTAAGCATCGGCACCAGTGCCAGGATCAGGCTACCGGTATACAGAATACGTTTCAACATCACTTTTCCTTTTCCCGGCTGCCGGAACCGGCATCGGGCGGTTGGGCCTGTTTCCACAGTTCCCAGTTGATCTTTACCCGGTAACGGGTTTTCAGCCCGTTCATCCACTGCGGCCAGGCCGCCTCAACTTTTTCTTGCCGCAGATGCGTGATGATGCGGTGCTTTAGATTGGTATCGGCCACGGTTTCATCATCCACATTGAACTGGTCCGGGTGGCTGCGGTAGTACGTCTCGATTTCCTTGGGCGTGATGGTCACCGACGGGATCAGGTCCTGATTGACGACTTTTTCCATGAGCAGCCGCGCCGCGAGGCGTTCCCGCCACAAGGGCAGGGTGATGGCGCTTTCCAGCAGCATCTGCTCGAATTCACCTTCCGGGTAGTCTTTTTTGATGGCGTCGATCGCTGCGGTGACCTCCTGATCGTCTAATTCCATGCCCAGTTCATCGGCCCGGCAGCGGATGGCCACCTCTTCGGTCATCTGATGCAACAGCCGCAACCGGCCGTCGTTGACCAGTTGTGGATCTGCCATGCGGTCGTCGCTGAAGGCAATCCGCGCCACGTCAAAGGCGCGTTCAAACTGGGTCAGTGTGATGCGTTGCCCATTGGCCTGGATCAATACTGCCGCAGATGTCGGGCTTTCCGATTCGGTGCATCCGGCCAGAAAAACGATCAGTAGGAACCATACCGCCAGACCGGCCTGCGTGGCGCTTTGCTCCGATGTTTGGCGCCACTGTTGATAACGTACTGCAACCTTTCTAAATATTATTTTCATAAAGGTTCAGAAATTAACATGTTGCGCCAATTCGATCAAGATGTTTTTCACCTGGGCCAGCATGACCCGGGGCGCGCCTTTGGTCAGGCTGGCCTTGAACTGATGGTCCGGGGTGAACTGATAGAGGTCCTGGCCGTCGGTGATCATCTGGACGATTCCCAGGGGGCGGCGTTGATGAATTTCGCTGAAGGCCAGAACCAGCTGCTGACCGAACAGGTCCAACCGTTTGACGCCGGCGCGGACCGACAGTACCCGGAGCATGATTTTGAGCAGCAGGTTTTCCGTTTCTTCGGGCATGGGGCCGAAACGGTCGATCAACTCGGCTTTCATGGCCGCGATCTCCTTGAGATCGGCCAGCTTGGCCAGACGACGGTAGATGGAGAGGCGCTGGTCGATGTCGGCCACGTAGTCCTCGGCCACATAAGCGGACATGGGCAGGTTGATCTCCGGTTCGAGACCCTCGGTGATGGGCTCGCCCTTCATTTGGGCCACGGCCTCTTCCATGAGCTTGAGGAACATGTCGTACCCCACGGCCGCGATATGGCCCGACTGGGAGGCACCCAGGATGGCGCCGCCGCCGCGGATCTTGAGATCGTTCATGGCGATCTGAAAACCCGATCCCAGGTCGCTGTGCTCCATGAGCACCTTGAGACGCTTCTGGGCGTCCTTGCCCAGGCGGCTCTCCTCGGGAATGAACAGGTAGGCGTAGGCCTGCTCGTCGGAGCGGCCCACCCGGCCGCGCAGCTGATAGATCTGGGACAGACCGAACCGGTCCGCCCGGTTGACCAGGATGGTATTGGCCGTGGCCACGTCGATGCCCGATTCGATAATCGTGGTGCAGACCAGCATATCCACCTCGCGGGCCATGAACCGCATCATCACCGTTTCCAGTTCATTTTCGGCCATCTGACCATGGGCCACGGCCAGGCGCACTTCGGGGACCATCTGCTTGAGGCGTCCGGCCATGCGTTCGATGGAGCCCACATTGTTGTGCACGAAAAAAATCTGACCGCCTCTGGCCAGCTCGCTGCGAATCGCCTCGGTGACCACGGTGTCGTCGAATTCGCACACATAGGTGATGATCGCCCGGCGCTGTTCGGGCGGAGTGGAGATGACACTGATGTCGCGGATGCCCATCATGGACAGATGCAGGGTGCGCGGAATCGGCGTGGCCGTAAGGGCCAAAACATCCACGGTGGCGCGCAGTTTCTTGAGCTTCTCCTTGTGCCGTACGCCGAAGCGCTGTTCCTCGTCAATGATGAACAGGCCCAGGTCGGCAAAGCTGACGTCCTTCTGCAGCAGGCGGTGGGTGCCGATGGCAATGTCCACGGTCCCTTTTTTAATCTCCTCCACGATCTGGCGCTGCTCACCCCGGGAACGGAAGCGGCTCAGACAGGCCACCTTCACCGGGTAGGCGTCGAATCGCCTTTCGAAGGTGGCAAAATGCTGTTCGGCCAGGACCGTGGTGGGCACCAGCATGGCCACCTGCTTGGCCTCGCTGACCGCCAGGAACGAGGCCCTGAGGGCCACCTCGGTTTTTCCGTAGCCCACGTCACCGCACACCAGGCGATCCATGGGATTGGGGCTGCGCATGTCGGCCAGCACATCCTCAATGGCGTGCAGCTGGTCGGGGGTCTCCTCAAAGGGAAAGTCCGCCTCGAAGTCGACAAAGTGGCTGTCGGTCGCGCCGTAGTGGTGGCCCTCGTTGATCTTGCGCTGAGCATAGATCTTGAGCAGTTCGCCGGCGATTTTTTCGGCCGACTGGCGCACCTTTTCCTTGGCGCGTTCCCAGGACCGGCCGCCCATCTTGTCCAGGGCCGGCATCATTCCCTCGACGCCCATGTAGGTCTGGATCAGTCCCATGCGATCCACGGGCAGGTAGAGCCGGTCATCGTCACGGTAGACGATCAGCAGGAAATCGTTGACCGTGCCTTCCAGGTTCAATTTGACCAGGCCTTCGTAGCGGCCGATGCCGTGTTCGTCGTGAACCACCAGATCGCCCTGCTTGAGATCGGAAAAGGAGAGCAGTTCGGTGTGTACGCTTTTGCGGCTGCGGGTGGCCCGTTTGGTTCGCGGACCGAAAATTTCGGCTTCGGTGAGTACGGCCAGACCCTCATCCGGCCAGACGAATCCGGCGCTCAGCCGCCCGCGGCAGATCGTCACCCGTCCGGGTTTCAAGGATGGCCCGAAGGATGGCTCGATGTTGGCGGTCGTTTTGTGGGGGGCCAGGATAGACGCCAGACGACTGGCCTGGCGTTCGGTTTCACAGACCATGACCATCCGGTGGCCGGCTTCGCCCTGGGTGGCGATCCATTGGATCAGCGGTGCGGCCGGTTGCTCGCTTTTGCGGGCCGTCTGCATGGCCAGCATCAGATCACTGTTATCGACCATGCCGACCGCACTGACCGGGCGGTCCGCTTTCCCGCTGACTGCGATGGGGGCCAGGAACACGGCCTCCGAACGGTCAAGCCGGCTGCTGATTTCCGCCCAGTTTAAGAACAGGGCATCGACCTCGACACACAACCGTGCGTCGGCCTTGGCCTTGTTGACGTTGACCTGGGCCGCCTCGAGACTTTTTTCCGCCGCCTGGGCCAGTTCCATGGGATCTTCGGCAATCACCAGCGTGTTTTTGGAAAGATAGTCGAAGAGGGTATCCATACGTGCATAGATCAGCGGCGTGAGGCTTTCGATGCCGGGAAAGACCCCCTGGTCGCGGATGCGCTGGACGATGTCACGGGCCGTGGTGCGCGGCAGCTCCTGCTCGATGGCCCGCGCGCGGAAGCGGTTGACGATTTCGTCCAGGCGGTCCTTTTCCAGAGTCACCTCCCGGGCCGGCAGGATCACCGCTTCACCGATGTGATCCTGGCTGCGCTGGGTGGCCGGAGAGAAGAAGCGGATGCTTTCGGCAAAGTCTCCGAACAGTTCGATGCGCAGCGGGCGATCGTACAGGGGCGAGAAGATGTCGATGATGCCTCCCCGTACGCAAAAGTCACCCGGTTCCTCCACCACCACGCTGCGGGTGTAGCCGCCGGCGACCAGTTTGGCCACCAGGCGATCGGGCTCGATCTCCTCTTCGGCAATGAGCAGTTCGGCCGATCCGGCCAGCACGCTGCGGGGTATCAGACGCTGGCGCAGGGCCGCTTGTGTGGTCACGGTCACCCGGGGATCGGTGTCGGCGATCATGCCGTAGAGCACCCGGATCCGGCGGGCGGCGGTTTCGTTGTGGTAGGACATAAATTTGAACGGGGAGAGGTTGTAGGCGGGTAGGAAGGCCGTCTTCGGCGCCGCCTCGCCGCTGAAAAATTCGATCTCCGCCTGGCGCTGTTCGGCGGCTTTGGATGACGCGGTCACCAGGAGGACCGGTATGCCCATCGCCTGCCGGACCGTTGCGGCCAGAAAGGCGGCGGCGCTGCCCGAGATTCCGGTGACCATCAACGGGCCGCGGCGGGTGGCGATGGTGCGGACAAGGTCACGCAATGCAGTTTTTTCTTGATTTTGGTCCCTAAACACTATACTTGATCCTTCTATTTTTTGCCACCGTAGCTCAGCTGGTAGAGCAGCTGATTCGTAATCAGCAGGCCCGCGGTTCGAGTCCGCGCGGTGGCTCCATGGCCTGTTTCGGGTTCCCCCCATCAACCTTGCGGGAGCCCGTTTTTTTTATCTCCGGTGCCGGTGGGTTCCGGCGCGGCGGATATCCGTCAACGGGCCGCCTTTTTAGCGCAACCCGCATCGCTTTTGCAACCGCCGTTTGCGATCGGCGGCGATTCCCGCCCCCTTTGGTGCCGGATACACGAGGCTCAAACGACCAATCGGTCACCCCGGCATGGTGGCCACCCCAAAGAGGAGACCTTTTTTATGCAGCTTTCCCCCCAGCAGCAAGCCGCTGTGCAGCATACCGGTTCGCCGGCCCTTGTCGTTGCCGGTGCCGGATCCGGAAAAACCCGCACCCTGACTGCCAAGTTCGCCCATCTGGTGGCCGAGGGCATGCCCCCGGAACGGATCATGGCGATTACCTTCACCAACAAGGCGGCCGACGAAATGAAAGGCCGGTTGTTGCGCATGACCGGCCTGAGCCTGGCCCGTTTTCCCTGGGTGCG
This sequence comes from Desulfosarcina ovata subsp. ovata, assembly GCF_009689005.1. Taxonomy (NCBI): domain Bacteria; kingdom Pseudomonadati; phylum Thermodesulfobacteriota; class Desulfobacteria; order Desulfobacterales; family Desulfosarcinaceae; genus Desulfosarcina; species Desulfosarcina ovata. The sequence goes on from NZ_AP021879.1 coordinate 7,456,307, forward strand.
GACCTATCACTCCGCCTGCCTGCAGATTCTCAAAAAGCACTGCCAGCTGTTGGGGTATCACACGCCCCTGCAGATTTTTACGGCCTATCATCAGCAGAAGACGGTCAAGGAAATTCTGCTGGGGCTCAATTTTGACAAAAAGCATGCCATGGGCGTCCTCGGCCAGATTTCCAACGCCAAGAACAGCGGCCATCCGGGCGCCTATTTCGACCAGCATCCCCGGCAGGGCAACATCCGTCTGATCGACATCTACGACCGCTACGAGGCCACTCTCAAAGCGGCCAACGCGGTCGATTTCGACAACATCCTGCTTCTGACCCGCAACCTGTTGCGGGATCATGCGGATATCCGCCAGCGCTACCAGGACTGGTTCCAGTACATCCTGTGCGACGAGTACCAGGATACCAACGATCTTAACGAAGAGATCACCGCCCTGCTGCTCAAGGACGGCAACCTCTTTGCCGTGGGGGACGACTGGCAGTCCATTTACTCGTTTCGCATGAGCAATGTGGGCCATTTTCTGTCGTTCCAAAAAAAGTACAAAGGCTCACGGATTTTCCGTCTGGAACAGAACTACCGCAGCGCCGATGAAATCGTTCAACTGGGCAACCACGTCATCGGCCACAACGAAAACCGCATGGACAAGGCCTGCTTTTCGGACAAGCAGGGCGGCGTGGTGGAGACCCACGAGTTCGTCACCGATCAGGAGGAGGCCTTTTGGGTGGTCGATAAGGTCCGCAGTCTGGTCCGGATGAAGGTTCCCCTGGATAAGATGGCGGTGCTGTACCGGACCAAGTTCTGTTCGCTGCCTTTCGAACAGGCTTTCCGGCGGGCCGACATTCCCTATCACATGATGGGTGGCAAGGGCTTTTTCGAGCGCATGGAGATCCTGGACCTGAACTGTTATATCACTGCCGCGGTGTTTGATAAAGACGACACCGCCTTCGAGCGTATCGTCAACACCCCCAAACGGGGGATCGGGCCGGGAACGCTGAAGAAGATCGCCGGGATGCGCGGTGACGGGATGAGCCTCCAGGACGCCGCCCGCAAGGCGGTGGCCGAACGGGTGCTTTCGCCGAAATTGTACAAGGCCCTGAGCGAGCTGTTGGACCTTCTGGACGAAATCCGGGATCTGAAACCCGATGAAGCCATCAAACGGGCCCTCACCCGCAGCGGCTATATGGATTACCTGGAAAACTATACCCGCTCCCACGCCATGGACCTGACCACCCGCCAGGAAAATATCGAGCAGCTGATCCACGCCGCCGCCCAGAAGGAGACCATCGCCGAGTACCTGGAGGAGGCGGCGCTGGTGCGCGAGGACAAGGAGGAGGATGAGGAGGAGCAAACCGGCGGAATCAACCTCTCCACGGTTCACGCGGCCAAGGGGCTGGAATTTCATACGGTCTTCGTTGTCGGCTGTGAGGAACAGCTCTTTCCCCACTGGCGTTCCATGGACCGGGCCGAGGACCTGGAAGAGGAACGGCGGCTCATGTACGTGGCGGTGACCCGCGCGGAACGTTGCCTGTTCATCACGTCGGCCAATTTCCGCAAGGGCCAGTTCAATCCGCGCAGCCGCTTCCTGGAAGAGATCGATGCCGTCCTGGGGGATCGCTGATTGAAATGCGGCAGCGCCCCGCAGGGTGATCGCATTTAGAGCCCGGATTAGAAAAATCTGGTCGCAGGCATGGCCAGCTCCTGCAGAAAACGGTGTAGAACCAAACGATTGGCACGCGTAGGAGCGGGCCATGCCCGCGAAAAAACAAAAATCAATCCAAATGCGATCGCCCTGCAGCGCCCCGCTTATGCGCTTGACAGGATCCGGTCTTTCCGTATATTTTTATAGCCGTATGATTTTATTGAACAAAGCTTTCGTTTTGGATGGGTCAACGACACCGGGGCAGATTTGCCCGGTTCAGGGGCACGGAATCGGCATCCCATGAACTGTATCGATGCGGTAGAAGGTACGGCAAAATCAGTACTGACACAATTTGTGGATCTGTCCGCCGAGTACCGGATGGATGTCAGTGAGTATATCCGCAATGCGAAGATGGTGATCGACGGGGCGGTGCTGTTCTTGAAAAGCAACCCCGAACTCAATCACTCACCGGATTTGCTTCGGGATGTCCTGTACGATCATGCAAAGGCGCAGTGGCTGTTGCGTCTGGAGAAGGCCGCCGAGTCGGATCCGGCGGCGGCCGCCAGCCCGGATATGGAGTATCACGCATACTGTTACGACCATGTGTATGCTCGGGGCGAGTACCCCCGCTGAACGGGCGTCGGAATGCCGCAGTGAAACCGATTTCGCACAACCCTAAAGGAGCGGTGAGAATGGCTGAAAATGATGAAGACGCGCTGAAAATGGAAATCGACGAGATCATGGACCGGGTAAAAACAATCATGGACAACGTCGCCAAGGTCATGCCCCAGGACGAAGAGGGAACCGGGCGGACGAATGAAAACCGATCGGGCGCATAACCGCCAAGAGCGCAACTCATCCATTCAGGAGGTGCAATGGCTTTGACCAAGAACGATATCGTCGCGAAGGTGAATGACCTGGGTTTTACCAAAAAAAAATCCATCGAAACCGTTGAGTCTTTGCTCGAGATCATCAAGTCGACGCTCGAAAACGGAGATGATGTACTGGTATCGGGTTTTGGAAAGTTCTGCGTAAAAGCGAAAAAAAAACGCCGTGGCAGGAATCCGGCCACCGGTTCCGACCTGATCCTGCGCGAGCGCAGGGTGGTCACCTTCAAATGCTCGGGGAAACTGCGCAACAAGATCAACAGCGGTTGAATCAATCCGCTTGCCGGCACCTCCTCTTTCCCTCAGCGGTTCACTTTTCCACATGATGTGGAATTGCCCTTTCGGGCGGCCACGCCCGTAATGCCCCGAGAATGAAAATTGTTCGTTTGTTCCTGCTTTGTCACCGTCAGACAGGCGGTTAGCTCTGAGGCTGTCCCAGCTTGCTGAGAAAATTTTTATGTCTCAGCCGTGCCAGCGCCTTACCTTCCTCCACCAGATAGTAAACCGGCTGGTTGTTCTCATCATAACACGCGTAAAGGGCGGTATAGCCCGCCTGGTCAGTGACATCCATGATGCGGTGGACATCGTCGTCAAAACGTTCGCACACATCCTGCCAGGGTTCCGGGGATGCGTCGGCCACGTTTTCAATGGCCCGGGTGGCCTCGGTGAAATTAACGTGAAGGGCTTGCATGGGACCTCCCTGAAGTTGTGTTTCGGTTTGTTTCCGATCCGCAAAGCAAACTAAAGTTAGCCGCTTCCGATAACGCTGTCAATCCGCCTTCAATGGTTTCCCTGGGGCTTTACCCATTGACATCGGGCCCGATCGGTTAAAATTTATTCCTGGACGGTTCGAAAACCATAATCGACCCATTTTGACGGAGGTTCACCATGCAATGGATGATTAAAATGGTAGGGGTGGTGGTTACCCTCGCGGCCCTGACCGGCTGCAGTGTGGTTCAGGTGAGTCAGGATTATGACCCCCGAGCCGATCTGTCCGGCCAGGGCACCTGGCAGTGGCGGCAGCCGGATCAGGCGACCGTCGGAGACGTGCGTATCGACAACCCGCTTCTGGACGGGCGGATCCGACGGGCTGTGGAGAGCCATCTGGCCGGTCGAAAAATGAGGCAGCCCACCCATATGCCGGATCTTTATATCAGCTACCATCTGTCCATCGAGCAAAGAATCGAGGGGAACACGGTCTATCCTACCTTCGGTGCATGGTGGTACGGCTATCCGTGGTTTGGCGGGATGGAGGCAGAAACACGGATTCATCAGTATGACGAGTGCCGGCTGGTCATAGACATTCATGCTGCAGAGACGGGCCACCTGCTGTGGCGGGGAACAGGCGTTTACCGGTACAAGACCTACCCGAACCCCCAGGCGGCGGCCGAATCGATCCGGAAGACCGTGGACAAAATTTTGCTGCAGTTTCCGCCCCATCCTTCTTGATAGATATCCATTGACAACCCGACAAAATTGAATATTCTGCAAGGCTCAATATTTAAAGCCGATTCCAAGGAGAACCAATGAAAAAGACTGTCCTGTTTATCGCTGCCGTCGCCCTGTTGGCTTTTACCGGAACCGCCATGGCCGATATCAACATCAAACTGGCCGTGGTCACCAAACCCGGGTCCGCACAGAATATCGTTGCCGCTAAGTTTGAGGAACTCATCGCGCAGCGCTCCGGCGGGAACATCTCCGTCAAGGTGTATCACTCTGCATCACTGGGCAACGAAACCGAGATTCTCCAGCAGATACAGATGAATACCATCCAGATGGCCGTGATCACCGGTGGGCCGTTTGACACGTTTGATCCCATTGTCCGGGTCGTCAGCTATCCGTTCCTACTCAAGGATTATGCCCAGGCCGATGCCATTCTCGACGGTCCGTTGGGCGCCGAAATCCTGAAAAGCCTGGAACGGTCCAAAATCAAGGGCTTGTGTTTTTCCGAAAACGGGTTTCGCAACCTAAGCAACAACAAACGCCCGGTGAACACCCCTGAAGATGTCAAGGGCCTCAAAATCCGGGTCATGTCCTCCACCATCCACAAATCTATCTGGCAGGCCCTGGGGGCCAACCCCACGCCCATGCCTTGGCCGATATACACCGAGTTGGAGCAGGGCGTCATCGACGGCCAGGAAAACCCCCTGTGGGTTATGGAAGTCTATAAGTTTTACGAAATTCAGAAGTACATGACCATGACCCGCCACGTCTATTCCTGTCACATTGATGTGGCTTCCCTGGATTGGTGGAACAGCCTTAACCCTGCGGATCAGGCGCTGATCCAGAAAACCATTCATGACGCCGCCGTGTTCGAGCGCCAGGACAACCGCTCCAAGAATGCCGCCCGTCTGGCCATGCTCAAGGAGAAGGGGATGCAGATTGTCGAGAATCCGGATATCCAGGCGTTTCGTGCCAGGGTGGCGGATCTGAAGAACCTCGATCTGTACAGTGACCCCCAGGTCAAGGCCCTGCTTGAGAAAATCTTGGACGCGACACGCTGATCCGTTGGTCGGTTCTTCGATGGATCTTGTTGGTTGCCGCCGACCCGCAATGGTTTCGGGCCGGCGGTGTTGTTCCCTACCGTTGATTTGTGCGTTTTGATCGGATCCGATACCTGATTGAGAAGAGGTGTATGATCGTGTCTGTTCTTGAGAAGATGAGTGCCGGTGTCAACCACTGGATTGAATATCTGCTGTTCGGGATGGGCTTCTCCATGGCCCTGCTCGTGGCCACCCAGGTCTTTTTCCGCTATGTCCTGAACCAGTCGCTCTTCTGGTCCGAGGAGTTGGCCCGCTACCTTTTGGTTTGGCTGACGTTTCTCGGCGCCTCGGCAGCCTATTATCGCCATGCCCATCCGGGGGTGGATATCCTCTACCGCAGAATGACGCCGGGTCTGCGCAAGGTTTGCCTGGTGTTGATTCACCTGGTTTCGATCAGCCTTTTTGTGGTGATGATCGTCTACGGTTACCGCTTTGCCCATTTCGTGCAGTTGCAGACCACACCGGCTCTACAACTGCCCAAATGGATCGTCCTGAGTATCATTCCCATCAGCGGCGCTGTTTTGCTGATTCACGGCATCACCTTTTTGGTGGATGCCCTGCAGCGGAGCCGCCCATGACGTCTACCGTTCTGCTCGTATCGCTCCTCGTCCTGTTTGCCATCAATACGCCCATTGCCATTGCCATCGGCGTGGCGTCCGTGCTGGGTATCGTCGTTCAGGGGGATTTCAATCCCATGATGATAGTACAGCGGATGTTCGGCGGTACCGACTCGTTTCATCTGATGGCGGTTCCCCTGTTTATGTTCACGGGAACCATCCTGGAGGCCGGCGGCATCAGTCGCCGGATCATCGATTTCGCCAACGCCCTGGTAGGCTGGCTGCCGGGCGGCATGGCGGCCGTGACCATTGTGTCGGCCATGTTTTTCGCCGGGATTTCCGGCTCGGCGGCAGCTGACGCCGCGGCCGTGGGCGCCATTTTGATCCCGGCCATGAAAACATCGGGCTACGAGTCCGATTTTGCCGCTGCCGTGCAGGCCTCCGGAGGATCCATCGGCGTGGTCATTCCGCCGTCGATCCCCATGATCATTTTCGGCTTCCTTACCGGTGCCTCCATCGGTCAGCTTTTCGCTGCCGGCATTCTGCCGGGCCTGTTGATCGGTGTATCACTGATCGGCGTGGCCACCTTTATTTCGTGGCAGAAGGGCTACTCGGCAACCACCCGTTTTTCCATGGCCGATGTCTGGCACACCTTCAAACGGGCCATCCTGGCCATGGGCGCGCCGATTATCATTCTGGGCGGTATTCTTTTCGGGGTTTTCACGGCCACCGAATCGGCGGCTGTGGCCGTGGTTTACGGACTGGTGGTGGGCATGGGCGTTTACCGCCGCATTCGCATCCGAGATCTTTATCCCCTGTTCCGGGACGGGGCCATCACCTCGGCCATTGTCATGCTGATCATCGCCACGGCATCGGCGTTCAGTTGGATTGCGGCCATCGAGGATATCCCGGCGCGGCTGGCCGGCGGCCTGCTGGGCCTTACCGCCAACCCGGTGGCCCTGCTGCTTTTGATCAACCTGGTGCTGCTGATCGCCGGCACCTTTGTGGAGACCACCGCGGCCCTGATCCTGCTGGTGCCGATGATTACGGCCATGCTGCCCTCCCTGGGGATCGACATGGTTCAGCTGGGGGTCATCGTGGTTACCAACCTGGCCATCGGCATGTTGACGCCGCCCATGGGTATCTGTCTGATTGTCTCCTGTTCCATCTCCGGGGATTCTTTGGCTGCCATCAGCCGGCGGGTTTTGCCCTTCATGGGAATTCTGCTCGTCGATCTCCTGATTATCACTTTTTACTCACCGATTACCATGTGGATGGCCAACCTGGTGGCCAGTTAGACTACGATTTAACATTCGGCGGACGGCTCATTCCCATCCGGATCGGGCTTGGGGTTGCAGGGCAGCCTGGGCGGACGGCAAAAGCACATTGAATTGAGATCCCGCTCCCGGTTTGCTGAAGACGTCGATATAACCTTTATGGTTTTTTACGATCCCATAGGTCGATGCCAGCTCCAGGCCGGTTCCCTGGCCTTCCGGTTTGGTGGTGAAAAAAGGTTCGAAAATCTTTTTCCGGGTATCGGCGTCCATACCGTGGCCGGTATCGCGAACGGAAAGCATGGCATACCGGCCGGTAACGATTTCGTAGGCGCGATCGTCACTGGCGGTCAGGATGGTGTGCTGGTTTCGATACACAGATGGCCGCCGGTGGGCATGGCGTGCACCGCATTGATTACCAGGTTCAGAAGCACCTGTTCGATTTGTGTGTGATCGCCATTGATCGTGGGCCTGTCGGAACTGAGCCGGGTTTCGATGTCGATCATGCCGGTGGGCATGACTGAACATCTCAAGGCTCTCCCTGACTAGGTGATTCAGATCGATCAGGCTGATTTCCGTCTGTCCCCCCCCGGGCGTAACCGAGCAACTGGCCGGAGAGCTTGGCCCCCCGTTCTACGATTTGACCGATGATGGCCAGCCTTTTCTGGTGGGGGCTGCGGTCGGAAAGTTGGTGGCGAATGATTTCCAGATTGCCTTGAATGCCAGCCAGCATGTTGTTGAAATCATGTGCGATCCCGCTTGCTAAAGTGCCGATGGCCTCCATTTTCTGAGAATGGATCAGTTTGCGTTCGGTTTTCTTGCGCTGACGGATGTCGCGGATGCTGACCACCCGGCAGGGATGACCGGACAACTCTCCCGGCCAGGAGCGCAGTTCAGCGGGAAACCGCCGGCCGGAAGGGGTGAGGGCGGTAATTTCATAAGCATAACCATCATTGGCGGCCATCTTGCGCTTTACCGATTCGATATCTTCGGGGCTGACAAAATGATGCAGAATGTCCATGCCGATCAACTGTTCCCGCGGGGTTTCACAGAGTTTGGCCAAGGCGTCATTGACTTCAATGGCAATGCCGTTTGCATGAAATAGAATGCCTTCGGTGCTGGCCATGGAATAGAGCTGATAACGGTCGCGGCTCTCTTTGAGCGCCTGTTCGGCGGCTTTGCGTTCCGCCATTTCCTTTTTCAGGCGCCGATTGGATTCCTGCAACTGAGCGTTTTGGGCCTGTACCGTTGCGGTCAGTTGGACCCGGGCCGATTCAAGGACCGCCACGAAGGTTTTTCGGTCGGTGATGTCGTTGCCGACGCACAGCAGTTCGGTGACCTTGCCGCGGGAATCAAAAAAGGCTGAGAAAACGTCCCTAGTCGTTCCTTGGGGCTGTCTGCCGGAACGCGCGGGGCACCAGCCAACCGCTTTTGGTGATGCTGAAAACGATGCCGGAAACCATGAGCAGCATCATGAAAGCGAGATGGGATATGTCGTTGAACATTGTGAAATTGGGCGAAAAGACAACATTCGGCAAGTTTTTCAAGGTCCTGAAAATACCGGTCACGACGATGGCCGCCAACAGGAATATCCGGACATAGGCGGCCTTGCTAAGCGCATGGGACCTGCGGAACAATCCAAAATAGGTCACGATCACGTAAGCAAAGAGCACAAAAAGGACAATCGCGCCAAGGTAATGCAGGTAATGGGTGACATAAAATTTCCCCGTCCACTCCAGCCCGGGAATATCGGCGATGTAATACCGTTTGAAAATCGGCATCTGGCCAAACCCGGTCAACCCCATCATGAAAAGCAGAACAAGATAGACCGGTTTGATGACTTTTTGTTCAATATATGGCTTGGGATATCGCTTGGGTGCATTAGGCTTCATGATTATCCTCCGGGGGCTCGTCCGCGCGCCTGGCGGCCCTGATAACACGACTGACACCGGCGGCAAGGCCGGCAAATGGCGCAATCAGCATGGCTTTGGCCATATTGTCGGCATGGGCCATTTGATCTTCAACCGGGGCGAAGTGGGGTTTCCCCGGCCCTTTGTCGACGGATCGGTTCAGGGTTTCAAAGGGAACCGGGGACAAATAGATGGTGTTCGTGCCGCCGTTTTCCTTCTCTCCGTAAATGTAGGCCCCTTCCTCGTTGGCGATACGATGGGCTTCCGCTATGATTTCCGAACGCGGACCGATGGTCTGTACTTCTTCCGGGCACTGTTCGATACAGGCTGGCAGCTCACCCTGGGCAATGCGGTTGTAGCATCGGTCGCATTTGTACATCACCCCGTTGCCGGCAAAGCTGGGCAGCAGATCCAGATAGAGCCCGACACCGGTCTGCCGCTGGGGGATATCCCAGGGACAGACGACCTGGCACTTGCGCCCGCCCAGGCAGATATCCGCGTGAATCAGGGTGATGCCGTTTTTCAGTTTGCGGGCGGCCCCCCAGGGACAAAGGTCCGCGCAAGGCGGATTCTGGCAGTGCATGCACCGTCGGGGGAAAGAGATTTCCTGTTCCTCGCCATCGACGACAACCGTGGCCCACTGGATGAAAAGCCAGTTGTAGGGAGTCAGGCGGTCGCGCACCTCCCGTTTGTCTTCTCCCGACCAGTCGGCCACCTTTACCCGGCTGGGGTACATCTTGGGAAACGGTTTCTCCGGCTCGGGGTATTTGGCCGCGTTGACCTCCCGGCACGCCTCGACGCATGCCTCGCATCCGACACATTTTCGAATGTCGATCAGGGTTGCCAATTCGCCGTCATTTTTTGTCTGGGCGGCCGCAGGCAGGGGAACCTGGCTGGCGCAGGCAGCGCCGGCCGTCGCGAGCCCGGTTTTAAGAAACGATCTTCTCGTCAAAAGCGTCATGCAAAATGCCTCCTCTTTTTTTCTTTGGCACTTTGGATATAAAAAAATTGGATCGGTTACAAAATATATCCGCAACATCCCAAGCTGGTTTGTTGAAAGCCGGACTTTTTTTTGTGCCTGTGCCGGTCCTTACCACTATGAGCCTCATGGGCCTGGGGACGATGCCCTCGAATCACCCCCTGTCTTTTGTCCCTCTTCAACCTCATCCGCCAGGTGGCCGCCTGTCTGAATGACGAGGCCGTCATCGTTACCGATGTGGGGCAGCATCAGATGTGGACCGCCCAGGCCTACCCCTTTTCCCGACCCGGTCAGCTTTTGACCTCCGGAGGCCTTGGCACCATGGGGTAATGTCTCACATCTGCGGCCTGTTTTCTCGCCGTGCTTGCAACGTTCAAAAAATTCTCTGCCTTCCGCTTGGAGACGGCAAAGAGATCCGGATTTGGCTGACCCTGGACGGCGGTCACCCCTTGGATCAAATCGTGAAACAGGTAATGAAAATAGAGGATGCGCAGGATTTTCATTCGTATTCAAGGCGGGCTTTTTTACGCATAGTGGGGCTATGTGTGGAAAAGCCCAACGCAGAAGACGGATGAAAAGACAAGCAGGCGGGTATATTCTTTGACAGAAATCGCCTTACCACCTATCACAACATTTGACAGGCGCTACCAGCGTAGATTAATCTCAGATCATAGGTAACCAAAGCAGAATCCACGGGTAATTCAGAAGCGCCTGACTGTGGATATCTATGCATTTCCCATTCAAACCGATATGATATAATTCATATTGATTGCTGTTGCTGATTCCTGCCTGCCAACTCGAGAAGATCGACTGATGACATTTTAAATTCATGATCGATTGTGGGTTGCCGTCCGTATTATAAACAATTTCTTAAAGTTAAATTCGTTACAGTAAGAATTGGAGACATACGAATGGTAAGGAAACCGACATATGAAGAATTGACAGACAGGGTTAGCGCATTAGAAACAGAATCCAAAAGGTTAAAACAGATTGAGGAAGTGTTCCGTGAAAGCGCTGAAAAATACCGCATTATGACCAATACGTCCATGGATGGTTTTGCAGTAGTAGATGTTGCCACCATCCGCTTCCTGGACGTGAATGAGTCATTTAGCCACATGGTTGGTTACAGCCGAGATGAACTGCTTACAATGACTGTTTCGGATGTTGATGCCTTGGATACACCGAAGGAGGCTCGAAATCGACTCAATAATACCATTGCCGTTGGCATGAACAGATTCGATTCCCGTCATCGCTGCAAGGATGGGCGCGTTATTGATGTCGAAGTCAGTAATACATTTCTACCCCAAAGCGGGCACATTCTGGTCTTTTTACGGGATATCACTGAACTCAAGCAAACTGGGGAGGCGTTGAAATCAAGCCAGAAAAGACTTGAGGAGGCCATGGACCTGGCGTTTATGGCGCATTGGGAACTTGATGTGCCCAAAAATATTTTTACTTTTAACGACAGGTTCTTTTCCCTCTATGGTACGACTGTAAAGATTGAAGGTGGCTACCAAATGCAAGCTGACATGTATGCCGAAGAATTTGTTTATCCAGAAGACCGGTACGTCGTAGCTGAAGAAATAAAAAAGGCTATAGAAGCCACCAATTCAGATTTTGAGTCACGTCTGGAGCATCGAATCGTTCGTAGAGATGGAGAAACTCGTAATATTATTGTAAGCTTCGGAATATTGAAAGATGCAGACGGCAATACTATTAAAATCTATGGGGTAAATCAAGACATCACCAAGCGGAAGCGGGTAGAAGAAGACCTCCGTAAGAGCGAGGAAAGATTCCGAATTTTATCTCAGGCCGCTTTTGAAGGAATAGTTATCCATAACAAAGGATATATCATCAATGCAAATGACCAATTCTATGAGATGTTCGGTTACATGCCTGAGGAATTGAAAGGTATAAATGCGATTGAACTTGTTGCGACTTCTGATTCAATAGAAAAAATAAAGGAAAAGATAGTTTCCGGGGCGACGGGTCCTTACGAAGCGATAGGGATTAAAAAAGATGGAACGCAGTTCCCAATGGAAATACGAGCAAGGTTAATGGAATACAATAGGCGAACTGCCAGAATTAGCGTCATCAGTGATCTTTCTGAAAGGAAGGCCGCGGAGAAAGAAAATAAAGAGCTTGAGTCCAAGCTTCAACAGGCACAAAAAATGGAATCCATTGGAACTTTAGCTGGAGGGATCGCTCATGATTTCAACAATATTCTGTCATCAATAATTGGTTTCACCGAGCTTGCACTTGATGAAACGCCAAGTGGCACAATAGTAGAGGACTGCCTGCAGGAAGTGTTTTCGGCTGGAAAACGGGCAAAAGATTTGGTGAACCAGATTCTTGCCTTTGCCCGACAATCAGATAAAAGAATATGCCCTATTCAATTGGTTGAGATAATAAAAGAGACTTTAAAATTAATCCGTTCCGCCACACCGACTACCATAGAGATACAGCAGGATATTAAAAGCGATTCAATTATTATGGGTAACGCAACCCAGGTTCATCAGGTGTTGATGAACCTATGCACAAATGCAATCCATGCTATGGAGGACTCTGGCGGTGTTTTGAAAGTGAGCCTGAAAAATGTAGTTGTAGATAAGGAGGACTTGTTAACTGGCATGAACCAGGGATCCTATGTTGAAATCAAGGTGGCGGATACTGGCGTTGGGATCGCTCCTGAATTGATCGAATCCATTTTTAATCCCTATTTCACAACCAAAGAAATAGGCGAGGGAACCGGCATGGGGCTAGCTGTGGTACATGGTATCGTCAAAAGCTACGGTGGTAAAATTTCCGTTGATAGCCAATTGGGGCGAGGGACAACATTTTCTATCTGCCTACCCGTCATTAAAAGACCTAAAACCCTTCGAGCAAACGAAATAGAACAGTTGCCTTCAGGTACAGAACGAATTTTATTCGTAGACGATGAATCGCCCATCGTCAAAATGGGTAGCCGGATCCTTGAAAGTATAGGTTATACGGTAACTACTCGTACCAGCAGTATAGAGGCGTTGGAGCTATTTAAGTCGAAACCAGATTCCTTCGATCTTGTCATCACGGACATGACAATGCCGAATTTGACCGGAGACAAACTGGTAACTGAATTGATGAAGATAAGGTCTGATATTCCCGTTATTCTTTGTACGGGCTTCAGTAAAAAGATTTCATATGAAACAGCTTTGGAAATTGGCATCAAGGCGTTCGCCTACAAGCCGATGGTTAAAGCAGACCTGGCCAAAACTGTCCGGAAAGTATTGGATGGCGTAAAAGGCAGGGCTCAGAAATAAGTATTCCATTCATAGGCATTGGTAGCGCTGTTCCAATTAGCGGGTTAGGATCGGGGATGAAATTAATTGGACGTAATTGCGCCGGGCTTGTGTTCGTCTTCAAGGCGCATCAAGGGTTGCATACTGGGAGTATGTGGCCGTTAATGCAACGCGGAAGACGGGCGCAAGAACAAGCAATTCTGTTCAATTAATAAAATTCCCGATCCTTAGGACCGTCTTTGATACGAATGATAATAACAGGCAACAGCGGTAGCGGAAAGGCATGGTTGGCCGGAAGGCTTGTCGATCCTACCGGCGGCCCGGTAATCTATCTCGACCATATCTTCTGGGAGCCAGGTGTGTTCGGACAAACAAAGAACGCCGCAGACTATGTCCTACAGCAATAAATTTTGAACGGTTTCAACCAGCTTACGGCGATCAAACGGTTTCGACAAGACGCAATCAGCACCGATTTCCTTGGCTTCATCAAGGTAAGCATCGGGAGTCAGCACCAAGCCACCCGACATTGCGACCACCTTGGCCATACCGTTTATTGCCTTGATTTCCCTGATGGCGGAAAGACCGTCTTTCTCGGGCATGATGATGTCGATCAAGACAAGATCAGGCGATTGGGTGTTGTACATAAAAAAGCCTTCTTGCCCATTGCGGGCCTCGGCCACATAAAAGCCTTCTTTTTTCAAGACCATAGAGACGAATTTCCTGATTTTTTCATCATCGTCTACAACTAAGACCGTGCTCATGAAACTACCCCCTATTTCGGCCCTGAGGCCGATCAGTCAGTGTTCAATCAAAACCTCTTTGTTTCTGAAGAGACATATCGGCCATTGGAAGAAAACCATTATCGTTTTAAATGCCATCAGACGCTGCACGTCCTCCCAGTTTGGCCCTTTAGGAAGCCCTTCTCGAGTATAGAGCAGAGGCGATTCAATGGCTGTGGCAATCCCCGGATTACACCAGCCCTGGCTTTCGGCATAGCGAAAGAAGCTACGTAAACTGCTGGCCAAACTGGATAATGACGAGCGTGTCCAGCCGGTGTTCCCTTTTGCCTCAATGAAGGCATCCAAGTCAGCGATCGAAATCATGTGTAGCGAGTTTTTGTTGGGAGGCAAGCTATCGAAAAACCAAGCCATACGCTCACAACGAGTCGAGACGGTTACGGGTGACAACCCTCTTTCCTCGTATAAATGCTGAGCGAAAGCGGCAATCTGGGCCGTAAAGGGACGCTCCACCTCCCGGGGCGCTTCAAAGCATCCGAGACTACGCACCCACGCTTTGGCGATATGGATAAACAGTTGTCGAGATCCCTGAGAATTTTGCTCACGCTCTGAAGAACGCTTAAAGCGCATTCGAGTATCTATGGCCAGTTCAATATCACGTGTTGTCACTGTACCATGGTCGATGTCGATACGGTGCGCTATCGACAATAGCACCCAGGCAATTTTTTGCAGCATGCTGCGTGAATATCCACTTCTTTCACATTGCTTGAGGAATAGCTTTCGGGCTTTTAACAGAGGACCCTCGCGGTAACGGGCCAAGATAGTGGGGCGGGTAAACAAGGTTTCAAACATGATAGCCTCCTTTTAGGGGGTAGACGGAGGCCCATCATGGGACAGAAAATTATGTGGTGCAATTCTGTTTGATGTCAGCTGATGGTAGCGTTCTTCCTATGAAGCGCCACATAAATTTGGACGCCACATAATGATAGGGCGAATACGCCAAGGTCGTTTGATGGCCGATGCCCAACCGTTCCAAGCCCCGGCGGGTTTCTTCGGCGAGCATGGCCGCCACATAATCGGTCATCAATGCCCGTGGCAATCCTCGTTTCATGAATGACTGGGATAAGCCATGGATCAGGCACTCCGCCGTTTCGGCCAGATACAATTGCAAATGACAGCAAAGCCGCGAGTGATCGTCGATGATGGCCAGCGCCACGGGACGGTGCCATGTGCCTTTATTGTCGAGGATTCTAATTTTTGCCTGGTGAAAATCCAAGTGCCAGAGGCCATGGACATGGGACACTTCGAAACCGCGGACCTCACGGTTTTGGCGCCGCTTTGCCGCTATCAGTTGTCCATCGGTGGGTTGTGCCGGTTCATTCGTTTTCAGCCAACCATTTTCGCGCATGCACCGCAGCACGGTTTTGTAACTGGGCACCTCTCCCAGGCAGGGTTGCTCTTTGGCCGTCGCCTTCAGGTTGTCATAATGCTGATCCATCGGTTGGGATCGATAGGGTGCCGGTAACATTTTTGGGCTAACTGACTGATCGCCTGTTACAGCTGCCCTCTTGATGGCGGGCAGGACAACAGCTCACCGATGACAGAAAATCGAAACTGTGCCCAGCGCTGCCACATGGGCAATTGAGGCTCGCTCATGGGATCACTCCTTTCGATTCGCTTCCTCTGGCCTCCCCCATGGAGACAAACAGGGTCGAATCGAGGGTTCGATCCTTGTAGCGGATTACCTCGGTTTTGACATCGGCCGATCTTCTGCGTGAAGCAGAACCTGATTTTTGGTGCCTCAGCGATCGAGACCGTCATGGCCCCAGGGCAAGGGTTTGCAAGCAGTTCACCAGTGCTGTCCCGGGGGCTTTGGCGGCACGTTCAAATCGGTCCAGTAACGCTTTGGGAAGATGACTGGAAAGGATCGGTGGAATCAGGTGCCCGGCCAGACGCCGGTAGTTGATGGTCTGGGGAAACAATTCTTGGAAATAGTGTTTCCAGCGGTTGACGGTGGAACGCCACGGTCCGAAAAGGCCTTTAATTTGCTCCAGGGTACGGTCCGGATTTCGTTCTTGTCGAAGGGCGGCGACGATAAAAAGCACCGGTGCCCAGTATACCCGGCGCCCCCAAAACCGAACCGATGGGGGCAGGACACGGCGCCTGCAGCCTTCACGACCACAGCACAGGCTATATCGAAGGCCAAACACCTCATCCAGATCAGAAGGGCCGCCCCGAGGCTTTCGTGGATAATTGGCGTAGTGCAACGGCCCCCCGCAATAGGGCAACGGCGGATTCGTGTCTGCTCTGCTATCTCAAAATCTATCTGGTGAAGAAGGGAAAATAACGATTTGTGATTGAGGATATCTGGTGGTATCATCGGCTCTGCCATTTATGGTTATTGTGGCAGGAGCCTCCTACTACGACCCTGGCCAAGGAACGCGAGGGGGCTCCATCTTTTTTCCCTCACGGTTCTTGTCCATTTTAAGCTGTTTTTCCATCATTTTTCGTGGCCGCACTCAGCAGTATCGTGATGATAATCGTTTTTATGGGACTGACAGCCCGGCCCTGGTTGGGTTTGACAGCCGCCCCAAGGGATTCGTCCCCAACGAGGACCAGGGATGGGCCATGCACACGATCCAGCTGCCGGATGCCGCGTTCCAGCAGCGCACCCTGGCGGTGGTGGAAACGGTGAACCAGCGCCTGGCAAAAATGCCCGACATTCGCAACTGGGTCGCGGTGCCGGGGTATTCCCTAATGGATGATGCCATCATCCCCAATGCAATGTATTCGACACCCTGCAGGTCACCATGGGGTCGGTGTACGTCAATGATTTCAATGATAGACAGTTGCTTGATAACCACCTGCGTGTTATTCAGACTCTTATACCGCAATGTACCGTTGGAAAAAGCAGGAGAAAAAGCATGAACAGTGATGGACAGTCTGTAGACCTTTCCACTGAAAACGGTGAATCATTTTCAATTACCACCTTAAATCTATTGAATAAAGATTCCTGGGAGACCTTAAACGAATCCGCAGATCTATTTTTTAAATCGCTTAAACTTGGAAGGGTCCGCGGCGTAGTCAGCATTGTCGACTTCCCGAACTCCGGGAGCAAAGACGATTCTGAGTATATACAATTAATTCAGGAACTGATCAATCGTGATATCATGGTGACAATATCCATCGGTGAGACCGTGGGCATAAACATGGCAGGAATGATAGGACCGGACTTCTTTCAACGTGCAGGCGACGGCATTGCAGAATTCTGCAATTTTATAGGGATACTGCCGGTCCTGTATATCGGCAGTACGATAGATAAATCCGATATCCTTGATTTCTACAATGGGCTGGCACAGCATGCTGCAGTGGAAAAAATAAATTTACCGATTGCTGCAATTTCACCAAGCCGGTATGAAGGGCAGATTGAAAGCCCTGGTGCTGTTTTTACTATGGAAGACGGTCCTGCAAAGACAGTTGATCTTATCGATGCGCATATACACGATAAACGGCTGGGAATCCAGTGGTGTGATCGCTGCGGTGGCCGTTTCTCACCCTTTTCTTAGGGGAAGTGGTTTAGATTAAATTGGACGGGTGTCTTCCATGGATTCCAGTGCTGCAAGATCTGAAATGAAAACTTTGCTTCGGTCGAGCCTTTTAATCAGTCCCTCCCGGGAAAGTTCATTTGGCTCATCGCGGATTAGTGTGATTCTTCCCTATGATAAAATTCATGGATTTTTATCCATTTACTTCCGAAAATGAAGTTTGAGGTCGAACAGTAAAAAAAAATAGGGAGGAGTGATTGATGAACTTTGCCGACATGTTGGACAAAAACGCACACTGTTTTCCTGATCGACCTGCCATCATCGAAGGTGACATCACCATCAGCTTTTCCCAACTCCATCAGGATGTGAACAAGGCCGCTTCAGCCATGGTAAAGCTGGGGCTGCAACTTGACGACCATGTGGCGTTGTGTGCCCCCAATGCTTATGCCTGGGTGGTCATTTATTATGCTGCCATCAAGGCCGGTGCCGTGGCGGTCACCTTTTCCTATCTGTTGAAAAAGGGTGAACTGACCAAGATTTTGGCCGATTGCCGGCCTAAAATATTATTTACCAGTGATGATAAACTGAGTGATATGGGAGACCAACGGGATGAATCTCATTTGTCCATCGTGGTCTGTAATAACGGAGATATCTCTTTCCCGTCCCTGCTTGAAAAAGGTGACCGGCAATTTCCCACGGTTAATCGTCACCGCGACGACACGGCCGCCATTTTATACACCGGCGGGACCACTGGGACCCCCAAGGGGGCGATGCTCTCCCATCAAAACCTGAAATCCTCCATCTTCAATATCGCCCATTATGAGCGCTGCACCATGGATGATCGCGCCCTGTGCTTTTTGCCGCTGAACCATGTGTTCGGACAGGTCCATATAATGAACTCCACCATATATAGCTGCGGCGCCACCATTCTCCAGCCGGCCTTTGACATGGACCAGGTGCTGAATGCCCTCACTAAATACAAAATCACCAAATTTTATGCCGTCCCCACGATTTACATTCGGTTGCTGGGGCTTCCGGACTTGAAAGAGACGTTCAAATCCATCCGATACTGCTTTTCCGCAGCCGCCAGCATGGCCCTGGAGGTGGTGCAGGCGTGGAAAGAAAAAACCGGTCTCGATATTTATGAGTCGTATGGCATGACGGAGAGCGCCGCCATGGTGACATACAACCATTTTTACCGCCATAAGGTGGGCTCTGTGGGAACGGTGGTGAACATCGTCGAGGTTGAAATCCGGGATGACGGCGGCAATGCCCTGCCTCAGGGAGAAAAGGGCGAGATATGCGTGTGCGGCCCGAATATCACCAAAGGGTACTTGAATCATCCCGAAGAGACCCGGGACGCATTCTGGGGCGATTGGTACCGTACCGGCGACATCGGTATCTTTGATGAGGAAGGCTACCTGTTTATTGTGGATCGGCTCAAAGACATGATCATCACCGGCGGAGAAAATGTATATTCCCGTGAAGTCGAGGAGGTGCTCTATACCCACCCGAAAGTGTTTGAGTGTGCCGTGGTGGGCTTGCCCGATGCCGAATACGGAGAGCGCGTCACCGCTTACATCATTCCCCAGCCTGGCCAGCATATCGACAGCGTGGTTTTAAAGGCCTATATGAAAGAGCGCTTGGCCAGTTACAAGGTGCCCAAGGCCTTTATCGAAGTTGACGAATTGCCCAAAAGCAGTGCCGGCAAACTGGTGAAACGCGAAATCCGGAATACCTATACCGCACCGAAACCTTGATGCCTTGTAGGCAACTGAGTTGGAGAGTTCTTTTCCTTAAACCATGCAACGCATAATTTCATGCCCGTTATCTTATGTAGTTTTTTTATTTATTCCGTATAGATTGTGAATCTCAACGCCATCATTTTTTTGCCAAACGTATTCATTATCTTATTACCTCCCTTTCCTATCTTTGGTTTGCCCTTGAAACCGAAAGAAACACTTGACTAAAGTTACATACATTAGCAGAACAGGTCGTTATCCGTATCCTCGGTTGAATCTGCATGCCACTGATACTTTTTATATCTAGAATCTGTAGGAGACCTCCCCAAAAAATTCTCTGCCAGCAGCTTTTTTACTCAGATAATAGTCTTCATCGAAAATGTTATCCACAGATTCACTACCGTACACATTTTACAACACCTTGATCTAATGAGAAAAATTTTGCAGGTCTCGTTTATCCCTCTGGTGAAATGTCTGCAAGTCATCAGGTATTGGTCCGTTATGAAGTGAGAACGGCAAACCTCGCACCGCGAGATAGGTTATCATCCTGAGGCCAAGCTGAAACAGGCTGAGGTCACATCGATCCGAACGATGGATCTGTTTGTACAAGCCAGTCGAAAAAGCGAGAATCCCAAAAAAAAATGACCCATAAGTATGCCAGGCAACTGGCCATCATCAGTCGGGTTAACCGCTTGGGACAAGAAAGATGGCTCTTGGCGATATTGAACCCTCGGCTTTTTTGATCACTGAAAAACGTTTCAATCGTAAAGCGCTTCGCATAGTAGTCGCATGCTTTTTCAGCCGATTTAAAATTGGTTACCAGGAATATGGGCTCATTGTGATCGCTCCCCCACCAGGCCACCGCAGTTACCGGGCCATATTTTTTGTTGGTGAACTGGCAGTTTTTCATCCCTTTGCAATGGCCCTTGGGCAGTATAGTGGCAAGGATGTCGATCTGAAAAGATTCATTATCGGCGTAGATGGTAATATTATATGCCGTGCGGCAAACATATTTCCACCCAAACTTGGCCAGTGTTTGCTGAAGCGTTGTGCCGTCAAACTCACCATCTCCCAGAAAGATTACCTGACGAGTGGATTCGGGGATCAATGGATGCAGTTTCTTTACCACCTCAACATGCATGTCTTCAGGCAGATGGCCTTTTTTACCCTCAACGATTTTGAAGGCTAGTGGCAACGCGCGGCCATTGTAAATCAAACTGATCATCAAACAAATACACCCGCGTCCAACCAGACTGCCGTCAATGGCCAGGACGATTTCTTCAAGACCAAGGTGGGCCAATACGTTTTGTATGAAGGGTAGAAAGTAGGTTTGCTCGGTAACCTTTTCGTTGATGAGCAGGCGCTTGATGCGTTTTTCGGTGCTGGGCACTTTAATATTTTCGGGTACATTGAGTGCGATCTTTGGTAACTGGGTTTCTTTGCCGATAATGATGCCCGTGATCATTGTTGCTAGCGTGTTCATGTTTCTCAGGAGATTTCCTTTGAGTTCCACCGGGTAGAAAAGTTTGACAAAATCGTTGACTTTTCTATAAATCGATTTGCAGTCATTCATAAGGCCTCCATATTATAAGAGATAATCGTGGAAGCCTAATATATAAAATGACTGGTGGAATGTCCAGAGTTATTATACTCTACTATATCATATAGTTATAAGCTTTTTAAAAGTGTACGGTAGTGAATCCACAGAAAAGGAAACCATAAGACCTTCTATGATCTCGTAACCAACCTTTGCATCCATTGTGAAATAGGCGTCATAGGAGCCGTATACGTGACTTGTTGTATCCAGGTTCGAAGAATTAGCATACGCCTTGCTTGCATAACGACCTGTAATAGAACCTTTAAAGCCAGCATAATCTTCAAGCAATAATCCAAAATTATAGATCTCTCTAGGCACGTTGGTCATATGTTTGCCCTCTATTTCTGGATTCTGCTCATCTTCGGTAACCTCTGTGTCCTGATAGGTCATATTGGCATAGGCACTGAGAAACGAGGTTAGCTGATGCCTGATTCCAAGTTCAAAACCCCGTATCCTTGACTTACCCCCAGTCATAGCTGTGCTATAATTAATACCATCTTCAACCCAGCTTTCCGTATACTTGTAATCACGTAAGTAATTTTCAAAGTATGTGGCTCTGAAAAGGGTTTTATCGAATATCGTTTGATCAATTCCTGCCTCCCAGCATGTCGCTTTCTCCGGTTCCAGATAAGGGCTGGAAAGACGCATAGAGTTAGCGTCTTTCGAATATCCTCCAAGGATATCGTGCAGCCTTGGGGCGGTAAAGGCTTTCGCAAGCGAGACCCTTAAGGTCGTTGAATTAGATGCACGGTACTTAACAGAACCCTTGGGGCTGAAATAGGTTTCATCCCTATCCTCATATTCATTGGCTCCAGCGTTGCCTACCGTAGTCCAATCCATAAGGTCAGTGATTTCCCAGTAATCAAGCCTCCCTCCAAGATAAAGAGTAAGGCGTTCGTTCATCAAAATCATCTCATCCTGAACAAAAAGAGAATATACACTGTTAGTGCCATCACTTTTGGCGGTCAGCGGCCCTTTGTTACTATCATCCGTCCAATCAGTCATTTCGTTGTAATTTCTTCTACCGCCTTCTTCCGACATATAATCTGCACCAAAGGTTAGATTATTAAAACCTGCAATATTTAGCGCTTTCGACTCTATTCTTCCCTGCCAACGTTCAAACGGATACTCTGCCCGTCTGCCATTTCCACCAGCGGATGTCGCGCCACTGGATGCGGTTATATCATAACCTCTTTTACTTTCATCAACATACTCGACAGTTGCTCTCAGAGTAAAATCAGGTGTAAATTCTGTTTCATAAGCGAGGTTATAGCGATAGCGTTCGCTTTTTTCGGTTTCGCCTTCTAAAAAGGTATTGGTATCAAGATCTATATTCTTTTGTTCTCCATCATCATAAAAGGTAACATTGCCGGAGGTTACGCGCTCACCTGTATCAGCGTTTGTCAGGTAACTATTTGGTTCATCGAGACTTGTACTTGATCCCCCATAATTCCATTGGCTGGGACTAAATGTAAAAGTAATATGTGAGGTGTCAGAAAAATCGAACTTTAACTTAGATAGGACACTCCAGCCCTTTCAAGGTAGTACTTTTACTTTTTTCTCTCCGCAAGAATTCTTGCGGTTGAGACATGTGGTTTATTTTTCATTGCAATTCGCTTTGGCCGTGGTTTTTTAGGCCCTCGAGGGTGCTTTTGGTACTTTGATAATTTTACGTTGCCAGATAGTTTCTTAACTAAAGTTTCCCCTTTTTGAAAGCAGCCCGGCGGGGTGAGTACTACTGAAGAATATTAATATTTCCTGTAATAACAGATGGTTAGCAAAATGGCGGTCGCCTGTAACCTATTGAAATCATTACAGATATCGGGACCGATTTTTGGCAATATGATCAAATATTTAGTTAATACAGTATGTTAATGTTGATTGCGAGGCTCGGTTGTGGTATGTTTCTTCTTCCACAAACAAACAACCCAACCGGAGGCCTCGCATGCTTATCCTACACGACATCCTTGAAAAACTCAAAAACGAATTTGCTCAGTCCAGTAAAGGTCAGGAACGGGGAATATGGTTCGTATACACGATCGTGGCGATCATTGTTCCTTTCGCCTCATCGAGGACCTCAAACATTCTACGGTGCTTGAAGACGGTGTTCGGCTTTTCCGGGATCAGTCGTAAAAAGTTCTATACCTTCATGGCATCCCCACGGATTCCATGGCAACGGTTATGGCCCACGCTGTGGAAATTGATTCCGCTGCCAACGACCGGTGGGCGGTTAATGCTGGCTCTGGATGACAGTATCAACGCCAAGACAGGCAAGAAGATTTTCGCCTGCGACAAGGTTTTCGATCATGCTGCCAAGCAAAACCAGTCCAGGTATCCGTGGGCCCAGAACATCGTTGCTGTGGGGTTGTTGAAGATGATCAAGGGACGTTGGGCCTGTCTGCCGCTGAGTTATCGTTTCTACCTCCTGAAGAAAACCATCGAACGAATGAACCGTGACAGCAATGGACCGGAAGTGACATTCAAGAGCAAGCTTGCCATGGCGGTCGACATGATCGGTGAGATTGCCGCGGTGTTTCCCAGAAAACGGATTGTCATCATCACCGACTCATGGTTCGGCAATGGCGGCCTGTGGAAGCCATTGAAAAAACAGTTGGGCATATGGGTGGATATGATTTCCAGGCTTCGATCCAACAGCACAATATTTGAACTGCCGCCACCTCCGACCGGACGACAAGGCCGCCCGCGTAAATATGGCCGCAAGCTGGGGAATGCGGCAGCGTTGGCCGTTCGATTCAAATCGCTGGCAAAAGAATACATCGTCAACCTGTATGGCCGCAACCGGAACATCGTAGCCTATGAACGCGTGGTGATGCTCAAGACCATCCGATGTGCGGTCAAGGTGGTCTGGGTCTATCGTAAGACACAGTGGGTGGCACTTTATTCCACCGACCTGTCCCTTTCGGCTGAGCAGATTATCGAATACTATGGGGCCCGCTGGAAGATCGAAGCCTTATTCAAGGAATTGAAAAACGACATCGGCAGCGCTGACACGCAAAGCCGTCATCCGCAGGCCGTCAGCAACCATCTGCACTTTTGCATGCTGGCGACCACCGTCGCCTGGATTTACGCCAGCCGGGTCGAGAAAACGCCATCTCGCCGGCATGCCGTCGGCGGCCGCCGTCATTTTGCCTTTTCGGATGTCCGCCGATCCGTTACAAAGGCCGCGATGGACAAGGATTTTGGTAGGCTCTTCCCGGTGCCACGCAAATCCGTCTTTAATTCTCTCGTGGACGTACTGCTGCGCATGGCGGCTTGATTGAATTTAGGAAACTTTAGGTTTCTTAAGTAACCGAACCAGGTCGCCTGTTGGCATATCCCGAAAAACAACCCAATGCTCAACGTCGATGACGATCATCATCCCTTGGTAGACGCCTTCGATTTCATTGGCCACATAATAGCCCGATACATTTTGATCTATGAAATCGATACCATGCACACTGCCCAGCGCGGCTTTTACAACGGACATGCCGATGTAGGCGACCAGGGCAACGCAAAAACCGAAAAGGGCAGCACGAGGATAGCCCAAGGTGTTAATTTCAGAATTTAAATATTCAGCGAGACGTTGAAAGGCGGTTTCGATGGTCCAACGGTCCCGATACAACCTCGCGACTGTCTTTGCGTTCGCTGCGCTTTTTGACAGATTCGTGATGATGAGGATCTCGGTATCTCCATCACGGGTTTCGCCCTTCAGCTTCACGCGAATCCGCCTGAAGGGGTGCTCTTCGCCGGCCTCATCACGAACCCGAATGGGTTGCTCATATACCGCTCCGGTTTCAATTTTGCCGATATATTTTCCCTTTCCAATTAACTCGAAAGGATAATTCCCATGCTCCCGGATGATGAACCACGCATCCCGCTTATCGATGCCGCAGGTGAATTCAACCACGCAGAAATTGCGATCGGCAATCCAGACATCATCGGCAACAATGGTTTCAAGCACCGTTTTCAACATTGAGCGTTCTTGTGCATGGCCGTCTTCACAAGGAAACACATCGATGGGCAGGTGTAACATCGGATCATACACAACCAATGATTTTCCTGGAAGCGGACCCGCCGCTATGGACCGCAACTCTTTGATTCGGTGATGACTTTTTTCGATACAGTTGCCATCAAGCAGCTTGATCCGTTTGCCAGGCAAAGGGGAGTTCTGTTTCCCCAACAGCTTTTGGATAATTGGTTCCACTTGCTCAGCGGCATATCGGACCAACGCTGCCGATGTGCTGGGTTCCATGCCGTTCAACTTGTTGTAAATTGACGTGATTGAAACGGTAATATCCTCTTTTGAGGTCTGGAAAGCCGCGTGAATCGACCGCTGGCTGCCCTGGACAACCTGGCTCATCAGGTTAAAAAGGGTCGAAAACAAAAGGTCCTTTGTGTATTGCTCCTTTGCTGTGGTATCGAACCATTCGTCTAACTGCTCGGGATTCAGCACCCGCTCTACCATGCCGCGGGCCATAACGGAAATCGGGGAACTCTTGATGAACGGCGTGAAAACAGGACTCAACATAGGATCCACCTCCTCTGGGTACAGTTGTTTTGCTGTACCGTACTTCAGACAGAGGCATTTGTCCAGTGTTTTATACATAAGTTCAATCAGTTAAAGTGGCCCGATAGTACTACCTTGAAAGGGCTGATAGGACACTCCACTCCCATGTCTCATTGTCACCTTTGTCGCCGATAAGATACATGGGGTTCCCCTGACTGTCGGTAGTCTTTTCCCACCCGGTAACGGGAATATCTCCTGCTCCACTGCTGGCGGATTTTGTTATATAGTCTGCCACATCTCCATCAGTTTGCATATAATCGTAGCAGAGGTAAAAAGACACTTTATCACGGAACCTATTCCCGTAGCTTGCCGTACCACGAATGGTATTATTACTTCCATAAACGCCTTTTACAAAAACCTCCTGTTCTTCCGGCATCTTGGTTATGAACTTTATGGTTCCTCCGATGCCGCCCCTTCCACCATAAAGAGCGGAGAATGGGCCGGGTATAACCTCCACCCGCTCAATTGTCTCAACGGGAATTATATTCCAGAAAACGTTCTGATGAAAAGAGTCATTCAGTATCGAATCGTCAAGCAGTATGACGGTTTTGGTTTCGTCAACCCCCCTCATGTTAATCTGACCGCCACGTCTTCCTTCTTTTCTCAAATAGACTCCGGGTATGTGCTCTAATACGTTAATGGCATTCCGGGTGTTCTTTAAGTCTATTTCCTCTTTTGTTACTACAGTGGTTCTTCCTGGAGCCCCTCGTACCTCAGGTGCCGATACGACAATCTCTTCCAGTTCAAGAACATTCTGCTCTTCCTCATTTTCTGTTTCCTGGGCTGAGCCAGGTATCGACCATCCCAGGATTAAAACCAAACTCAAACATAACACCGCCAATTGTCTCCTAAAAATCCTCATTTCTTCATCCTCCTTTGGTATCTGTCAGCCATTAGAAACAATTCCTCGGAATTGCATTCGCAATTGTGGCAGGTGCTAAGCTATCAACCCATGATTTTACAGGTGGATGCCATAAATCAGGATATTTTTCTTTTAAAAAGAAAAAATATAAGTTATTTCAATTAATTACTTAATTTTCCCCTTTGTAATAAAAAAGACCTCAAGATCACATCATTGTCTGGATGAGACCTTCAGGCCTTAGTTACTATATAAAAGAAGTTACGATTATAAAGTTACGGAAATTTTGTTACTATCGTGATTGGGAGGCTTCTGTCTCTCTCGTAGGATATACAGTTGCTAACTAACAGCAAACAAAAAGTCAAGCATTATTAACTCATCCCCTTAAAAAGTTCCGGTTTAGTGACGACCAGATCGCGGACGATACCATCGGCCAGCAGTACGAAACGAATGGTGCCCCGTCCCTATATGCTTCTGGCTTTAGCGGATTCCGGATAGCGTTTCCGATTTCCGTCTTTCAGGCATACCATGTCTATTTTATAGCGACGTTCGAACTGTTCATTGGTTTGTATCGGTTCTGAAACAACTATGAGCCTTTTTGACAGCGTGTACGGCATCAGATAGCGTAAAAAACCTACGAAGAGGAAAAAAACCGTTGGTACCATAACATTCAAGATAATGCTTTTGGTCTGCGTCATCAGTCGAAAGCGGTATGGTTTATAAAGTTTCCTCCCTCCGGCCTTTCCAAAAACATTATTTCATAAACTTTTGACATCTTTTCTCCTTGATTGATAGTAATAAAGGGATTCTTGATTATGGCCGGTCCCTCAGTGAAATGATTTTATACAAGACACTGGTTTCAATTCAATAACGCTGTCGTCTAACCATTCTGATTCTTCTCTATAACAAATTTCTTTCCTCCAGGTAACCGATCAACCGTGTTGTCTGGCCCTCCGCCATTGTGCCCCCCAAGCTCACGGCGACACCAATGCACTCCAGAATTTCCTCCCTGGAAGCGCCGAGTTTAAGTGCTTCATCGGCTTGGTAAAGAATACAGGCCCGACAACCATGAATGGTGGCCGCCGTCATCGCCATCAAGCGTTTCATTTTTCCGCTGATGACCCCGTCTGCATAGGCTTGGTTGGGTAAATCCTCATAGGCTTTTGCAATATGAGGCATAAGTGCTTTGTAGCGATTCCATTGTCCGTGAACCTGTTCCTGTAATTCAACCTGTTTTTCAAGCATTTTTATCCTCCTTTCTCGTTGGTCGGCTCATTCTATGAATCAACTTTACCCATTTGACAAGCGAATACATTTGATGATAGCCATAATCAACCGTTATGGATACCCAAATGCAGCTTTCACCCGATATACTTCGATCTGTGCGGACGAAGATATCTTAAATGGTCAAGCAGCTAAGCTAAATTTTACTTCCTTATTGCTGAACCAATTGTGATACTCATCGTTGATTTTCAAAGTTGTGATGATAGCCAGATTGAGAGAGCCTTTCTTCGCCCAACTCATTCCATTCTTCTTTTGGCGATTTGAAACGACGAGGTCGTTCATCTTTTCACCCACATTACTCGAGTTCCGAAGATTTAACCGTTTGCGCATATCATAGTTGGGAATCGAGGATTTATTCCGACCCAAATAGTCAATGAGCTTTTGAATATGATTCTCATCCTTGATTTCGGATGCCGGGATGTTTTCAAGATATGATATGGCCTTGTTTGTAAGGCCGTGCCACAACAACGGCATAACCGCGCGAAGCGTTTCATTTCTCAACTTTCTGCCTTTCATCCCCATGCTCAATTCTTCTTTGAACTTCTTGCATAGATGAAACCAATCAAGAACAATCTGCATATTATTGTACCAACCAAATTGCTTGACGATGGCAGCATTTAGCGCCTTATGGCCGTCGGTAAAAATCTGAAGACGTTTGCCGAATAGAAAATTTGACAAAAGAAACGCGATTAGCAACCACAAGCATGATTTGGTGCCATCAGCTGCCAATACGTATTTTGGGCCTCCATGTTCAATGTGGCATACGGTATCATGTACATATTTTCGCGTATGCTCAGTGATTTTTGGGCTTTCTCGTGTACCCTTCTGCCTTTTGGGGGTTACGTCGTCTATGCTTATGTTGACCGTTTGACTGGGTTCTTCGTAAATGACGGGATTATTCAACAGTTCAATCGGATTATAGTCGAAAGATCCTTTAGAAAGGGCCTTGTGAACTTCATCCATGGGAATTGATATCGGTTCTCCGCCCCTGGGAATATCTGGGTTGATACAACATCCGTCAGCGCTGAAGTTGCCATGATTCAAATCATCGGCCTTTTGCTTTAAATGGTCGATCAATTCCCGACCTTCTTTCTGGGTCTGATCATGCAATGTGCGATGTGGCGTACCGCCTTCTATTTGGTGCCGTATGAAGTTGAGCCATTTTGATGTTTTCCGGAAGGATCCTTCCGTATTACCCATAATCATGGCCCGTTCCTTAAAGCCCGTGGTCAAATAAAACTGATTCGTTCCTAATGGGGCAAATATCGATTGACTACTGTCAAACCGAACGCCATTTTCATCAAATGCGAAGTGGGTTTCAAACGCAAAACGCCCCACGGCGCCATCCACCAGATATGGGCTTTCATTTACCTCAATTTGATTAGCCCCACTGAAAGTCAGGACTTTTTTTTAGACACCTTTTCCATGTGTCGTGCTATGGCGGCTCTTATTGCAGGGTATGCCGTATTTAAAATTGCTATTTCGCAGTCGTCTATATTTTCACCGGCATCAGCGTTTACAGTGTATTGATAACATCCATCTTCCAGTTCAATGGGCTTATCGTCCGTTTCCTCATCACATTCAACCAGGTTCACCATGACTTCGATTTTGTATTTGCTCATTGGTAGCCTCCGTCTCGGGGTTTGAGATAGTGATCTACCAAAACATCGCATTTATCTTTAATGATGTCCAGTCAATTCCGAACCTATTTTCATATCTTAATTTTTGGTTAGCCCTTTGTGCAATATCCATCCTGGGCATGGTCCGCACAGCTCGAAAAGTTTTTGTAGGTTGTAAAGTGGGTATTGTCATGGTCCAAGAAAATGAGGAGAAAGCCCGGAACCATCACTTCCGGGCTTTCAGGGTGAACTCCGTATCAAGGCCGGATGTTCATTAAGTAAATTACTTTAAACTCCGGCCACTTTCAAGGCCGGATGGTAAAGCTGATCCAAATATCCTGTCGTTGGTGCAACACCGTTTTTTGTGTGTGCCGGTGCTGCTTTCGTGGGCATGCTTATTGTTGCGATGCATGCCGCATCGCCGGTCGTCTCCAGTCCCGTCGAAAAGCGCAGCGACGCTACCGTAAAACCGATAAAGGTAAAAAAGCCCACCGTCTTGCCGAAAACCGTCGTCGGCATCGTGAAATCGATCCACGTAGAAAAAACATGGATGATCATACTTCAACAAGCCCTTTTAAACGGGTTATGTTGCCACCACAGATCGAAATTTCGGTACCTTTTCGCCTCGGTTTTCGATGCCGCTGCCATTTTTGCGGTCGGCCGGGTGAAATTGTGAGCCATTTTC
Source organism: Desulfosarcina ovata subsp. ovata (assembly GCF_009689005.1). Lineage (NCBI taxonomy): Bacteria > Pseudomonadati > Thermodesulfobacteriota > Desulfobacteria > Desulfobacterales > Desulfosarcinaceae > Desulfosarcina > Desulfosarcina ovata. Next base: position 7,486,009 of record NZ_AP021879.1, read on the forward strand.
CACGCCGTGGTTATGGATGAAATCTTTTTCAGGATTTTTTACGCAGATAAGGAGGCCAATATCATGAGACGACGGTTTACAGGGGGAGAACTGTTTCAACTGCGCAATCGGATCCCGGTTGACTGGCTGATCAAAGAACAGCTTCATATCCCATCTAAAGTGATCGAAGGCATTTTTCGTTTTCTATGCCCGCTATGCAATGAATTTCAAACCGCGACCAACCCCAAGACCAATCTCGCCAGGTGCTTTCTTTGCGAGAAAAACTTCAACCCGATTGATTTGGTCATGACCGTGAAAGGCCTTGGATTCGTTGACAGTGTCAAATATTTGCAAACCCTTGTACCAAACAGACCGGATCCTTTAACGGACCAACGGTTGGAATTGAATCAACTGCTTGGCGATATCGGGAAACGGATGAGCATCGGGTGAACAGATGGCCAACAACCGACTCACCCAATTGGAGGAGATCATCGCTGCCAATCAACACCATTTTCACCAAACCGGTAAGGCATTAAAGCAGATTCGAGACGATCAATTGTTTCGAGATTTGCTGTTCGATTCGTTTGAAGGCTATGTCAAGGACCGGTGGGATATGGCCCGATCCCAGGCATATCGTCTGATTAAGGCCGCCAATGTCATCGACAATTTGTCTCCAATTGGCGACGGCATCCTTCCGGAGAATGAATACCAGGCCAGGATTCTAACGCGTTTTACAAAAGAGGATCAACGCAAGATCTGGCGTGCATTTATCGCATCCGGCATGGCGCTCACGGCTAAGAATATTAGAAAGTACGCCCATCAAACCCTAAAGGCCAAGCATGTCAAAAAAAAGAATGCGTCTGTGGTCGATATCATCAGCGCAGACTATAAAACGGCCGTGATGGCCATGCTGGAACAGATTCGGTCGGCGCAAAACGATGATTGGCAAACGACATCCAGACAAGCGGCCTTATTCTGGCTGAAAGTGATGAAAGAGAAAATCATTCGTCATGAAAGACAAAGACTTTGAACAACTGCCCATGGACGACCGTTTCCTGATCTTGCTGCACAAAAAGATCATGGACAAAACCGGCAGCGCCAAACGCAGGGCCAAAAAATATTACATGGATCAATACCGTAAGACCGGCGTCATTCCCAAACCGCTGCTGCTTGCCGGCCAAGGCATCATGGAAGGCAGAAAGTGCAGCGGCCGGCGCCGGGTCTTGACCGAAAAAATCCAAAACCGCTTCATCGAGATGGTCAAGGCTTCCAGCGATCCATCGGACGATCGTTTTGTATTTATCACCCGCCATGGACGAACCATCAAAAATTACCACGCCTGGCTCGAACAAGAGTTCGAACGTAGCATCTCACTTAGCGCTTTAAGGCGTTTTGCCAGGCAAGCCAACCTCAAGGTCTATTTGGAAAAACCAGACTTCGAGGAAAAGAACGATCCCAGCGTCTGCTTTAAGGACGAACCGGTCTTCGATTTGATTCAAATGGACGGATGCAGGTTTCGCTATTTCAAGATTCGATCGGACGACGGCGTTTGGGCCAAGCCCCAGGTGATCGAGTTTTTTGACACCGGATCGCGCAACATGCTTGTGCTTGACGCCTATTTTTCCGAAAGCAGTCTAAATTCGGTGGACCTGTTCGAGAAATTTTTGGTGAGCACCCCCTTTCCGCAAAAAAAGATACGGCTGAGACCGGACAATGCAAAGGGTTTTGTCAACCTGAAACGCCCCATCAACGAACTGAACATCAAATTTTCATTGCCAGGCGGATTTTATCTGCAACCAAACTTCTCACGCATCCATGCGCCCAAGGACAAAGCACATCTGGAATCATCCCATCGCAGCATCCATCATTTTGAAATGCGGATCATCAAGCACTTTGAAGACCGCATCGTTAAGACAGAACCGGGCTATATCTACAAAAAGGGCAAAAAAGGAAAAATTACCATCACCTATCTCGACATCGATCTTGCAACGCTGCGCCAGAGTGGTTTACTCGAAGCCTATCGCCGGCAGCACAATGAGCAAAAGCACTATTATTCTGTGAACGGTAAAACATCGGCCTGGGTGCCCAAGGAGAAGTTTGACGACGGTCTTGCCCAATACGAGTGGATAACGTTCAGTGCGGATGACGTACGCCATTTCGTCAAATACGGCTATGACAAGATCAACGCCACCGTGGGGGCGAAAGGCATCATTACTTTCAAAAAGCAGACCTACTATGTGGCCGTTGGCGCGCAACACTTCAGCCGCCACAAGAGCACCAAGGTGTATATCTCCGATCTTGGCGACAAGCTGTTTATCTTCGAGCATAAGGAAAACGGTATCCTGCTGGGTGAAGCGCTGCGCCGGGAACCTTACGAAAAGCCGGTCAAAAAGGCAGGCACCGAACCCAACGCGGTTGAATTGATCAGCGCTTTTCTGCAGGAGAAAAAGATGGCGGTGGACAGGCCACGACTGATTGACATCCATCTTCGGGGTTTGACCCTCGATGCCGCCCAAACAATCTATCGGCAACACCGGAAACGATATATCGCTTACGCGATCAAACTACGCCAGCCTGAAACCATCACCGGCAAGGCGCTTTTCAATGCGTTCATTTTGGATTGCGAAAGACAATTGTCAAACAACCCTTTGGCCCCGTATGCCTCATGCAGCGAAAACAAAGTTTTATAAACGATAAGCGCCGGGTCTCCTATCTATCCGCGGTATACAACCGGATCTACCGGGGACAGAGCGTATTGATCGAGGGCGAATATGGTGTCGGAAAAACTCGTTTCCTCGAACTGCTCAAACCCAAAAAACTTCAAGGCGTATGGGTGGAGTCGCTTTTCAATGTGCATGAAATGTTGGCCTCCATCCTTCAAGGGTTGAACTACGAGGCGGTGGCCACTTATCGGCGCACGCCCCATCATTTGAAGCTGATCCGCAATCTGACCGATTATTACATCATCATCGACGAGGCCAATGACATCGAAAAAAGGGTTTGGCCCTACCTGAAACGAATCATGGACGCGCACGTGCCCATCGTTTTGGCCGGACTGCCAAAGGTGAGGACATATTTGACCAGCCAGCATCCGGATATCCTCAGCCGATTGAAAACCTTGATTCTGTATCCCATCGTAGTCGAGGATTTCATCCTGGAATACAAGGATTTTGAATCTGAAGCCATCGAACAGATTTATGTGGCCACCAGGGGCGATATGAGAAAATTCAAGGAAATTTGCACGGATTGCCGCGACAAGGCCAAAGAACTGGGCCATAGCTTCGTCGATTTAAATCTGGCGGTCGACTTTCTCGCCAATCTTCATCCCATGTAGGCTCCAAAAAACAATCTCTTCCCTCACTCTGCGGCGAATCAGCTTTCTCCCAAGACCTGTTAATCTAAATCCCACATCGTAACTTTTTTTAACTCTCGTAAAGTCGATTGTTATTGCATCGTTTCTCTATTAACCGCTAACGCGCAGCGGCATAAGATGCTTCAAGGCCTGAAATACGATGAAAAAGTTACATTATTTTGCAACGTCCTAAAGGCAGCCAATGATCACTAACGCATTAATATATTTGGGATATTTTTTAAACGGGGCCTGAATAAACAGAACGGGAAGCGTTACACTATTTTTGCCTTAGCACCCCTATCGAATTGCCTATTCAAGCCCTAGCATTGCTGGTGTTCTATCGGCTGTGAAAGCCGGGTTAGCCATTGCGCCGGTCGGGGCAAGTATCCAAACCACCGGCCTACGCATCCTTCCAGATAGAGTTTTAAATAGCCTACCTTCAGCAGTTGTGAGCTTGCACCAATCCGATAATCATGTGAGCAAAGCCCAAAAATACCTTGCTCATTACATAACTAAAGAATTTCGATCGATGCCTTTTGTAACCTCACACCCTCGTTTAATTAAACAGACAAAATGATTGTTGGCGGGTGAAAGTGTGGGGGATGATTTCCTCAAAGAGCAGTTACGATCAAGGAAGTGATTCGGAAATTGGAAGTTCGCCATGAAAGGCATCCATTATGTCTGCCTTTCTCAAGCAACTTTAACTTGGATGGTTAGAGAGCAATCCGTGGTCAATGTGACAAAGTAGAAATAATCAAGTCAATTTATTTCAATTGACTTTAGGAGAACCATCTGTTTTAAAAGCCATTTGTCTGGAAACGGTCGTATTGGAATGATATAAAGAGATAGCATTCAAGATAATGTTTTTGGGCTGCGTTATCGGTCGTCGCAGTATGACAATACGGCTTCCTCCCTCTGGCCTTGCCAAAAACATTATCTTAAATGCTATAGTTATTTGCGAAAGTAAGACAAGAATGGGAGAAAGACATGGAACAAGTGCTTAGAAAGCTCACATTGGATTTTTTTGGTAAAGGGAAACACAAAATATCACCCAATACCTTTTTCGAAATGGAGAATGTCTTTTTGTTAGATGTTCGATCCAAAGAAGAAGCCGATTCTATTTCAATAGCCATGAAATCGTACACCAACATAGAATCCAAAAATATACCGGTCCATGAGATTCCGGATAGAATTAACGAAGTCCCGAACGATAAACCGGTCGGCATATTTTGTCCGGCAAATGTCAGATCGGCTATTGTCTATGCCTATTTGCTTTCAAAAGGATTTTTGGACGTCCGCATTATCGATGGTGGCTATGCCGATCTGACAGAGGCGTTGAAGCCTGGGCCGGTTCTTAAGGCGCTTCAAAGTAGGAAATGACCAAGGATTCGAGGAATTCTTAAATGACCAATTTGATTTTCACCAGTTTTCTCATCTTCATTGTCGCCGTTGCCATGACCATGGTCGGCAAGGGGGGCGGTAATTTTTATGTCGTAATTTTGGCGATAGCCGGTGTTCCCATGCATGAGGCGGCGACAACCGGCCAGTTTATGCTTTTTTCAGCATCTGTCGCCGCGATGATCGTTTTCCAAAAGAATAAATCGGTATCATGGCTTTTGGCTGTTTTGGTTGGTTCGTTCACCGCATTGTCCGCGCTTGGCGGAGGGTATTTCTCTCATTTGTTCAGCGGTTTTTCTTTAAAACTGATATTCGCCGTTATGCTGCTGATCGCCGGCATCGTCATGCTCATTCCAGTCTCCAATCGTCAAACGTCAACCGAGCATAAACATTTCGGTGTTATCCGGATCCGATCAGGCTCGGAAATATATGGCGTGAACTTGTGTATCGCGCTGCCGGTAACAATACTGACGGGCTTTGGCTCAGGGATGGTGGGTGTTTCGGGAGGGTCTTTTCTGGTTCCACTGATGGTTTTGGCCTGTGGCGTTCCCATGCATACAGCAGTCGGAACTGCATCGACTTTAATAGCGGCAACCGCCTCTATGGGATTTGCAGGCCATGCGGTCCAGGGGGATTTTAATCCTTCATGGGCCATTCCCTTGGCGATTATTACCATTGTTGGGGGAATCCTTGGCGGCAAGCTGGCATTGAGCACGAAACCCAAACACCTCAAAAAGCTTTTCGCATATACGAACTGGCTTGCCGCTCTATTTATGATTATAAACGCACTCCATACCAGTGGTGGTTAAACAACTACTGAATTTTGATAAAGAGGGATAAGGTTGCCGGAAATAAATAATTCCTCCATCCTGCTTGTCTTTGTGCCCGCCTACCGCGTTGCCGCCACAGGCCCATATTCACGTAATATGTGAGCATTTTGAGACACTTTCCAACGCCGTTAGCGGGCCTCAGACGGATTTATCAAACAGGCTCTCAGGAAAAGTGTGGCGGCTTGAAGCTTTTGATTTTATTTTTTTAATATTTGCTTTGCGTTGGATGGATTCCGAATCGAAATATATCCAATAATTTCCTTTAGGTCGTTTTCAGCAACATCCGTCCAGAAAACTTGACGTGTTAAATTCATAGTAGAACGCTTGCTTCACCGGCCGGGTGGTTTCCCAGGAAAATGTATCAAAAATATTTGAAATATCTCGGGTCCAGCATCGATTATTTCTGGATAGCCGCCCTTTTTGGAAGCGTTTAATGGGTGAGGGACAACCTTTTTCCCTGCCGGATCCGGTTGCGAAGCGTCGTCAGGCGGGCGTCCATGGTGTCGAGCTGTTGGAGGAGAATCCGCTCTTCGTCGGAGGTATCCAGCACCGCGTCAATTCCGCCGTTGCGGATGACCAGCCGACGGCTGCCGGAAAGGGCCAGCAGCGGGTCGTGGGTGGCCATGAGAACGATTTTCTCCTTCTTCACCAAAAGGCCCAGGGCCTGGCGCCGATCCACGCCGGCGTTTTCGATCTCATCGATCAGGACGATGGGGGAGGCACTCAGGCAGGCCACGTCGGCGATCATCAGGGCCCGCGACTGCCCGCCGGACAGAGCGGTCACCGGCGTTTTGGCGTCGAAAGGCTCGCCGGCCAAGGCCACGGCGGTTTGCAGAATCTGATCGACCACACCTGCCACATTGTCCACCAAGCGGCTTTCGGCGTGCAGGCTGAGAAATTCGTGGGCCGACAGGTCCATGACGAAGTTCATGTTCTGGGAAAGCTGGGCCACCAGGCGATGCTCACCGGAGAGGCGCTGGGCTTCGTCCGGCGGCCGGTCGTTGATCAAAATGCGGCGGCCGGAGGGCGTGTCCCCCTGGGCCAGGGATTCAATATCGGCCAGCAGCAGGCTTTTGCCGGCACCCGTGGGGCCCACCACGGCAATCATCTCACCGGCCGACAGGGTTACCTGGAGATCTTCCGGACGGCCGTCCTTGTCATGGCCGCCGACCACCGTGACACTTCGGATCGCGGTGTCCCGGTCGGCCTGCAGGCGCTGCATCTGATGGATGAAGGCCAGGAACTGCTCGACCACCGTGGTCCGGTCCATACCCAGTGCGTCCAGTCGGTCCGGGGTCAGGCCGGCCAGAAAATCGCCCAAGGTCTGCTGCCGGTCCATGGCCGGGTTGCCACAGGCGGAAAAGAAGTCGCGCGCGTAGGGGTGCTGGTCCAGAAGGCGGGCGCAGGGCCATTGCAACAGGTCGCGGTCGGTCATGACAGGTCCATCATCTTGAGGTTGCCCACCTGGCAGTCGGGCCCGATACGGGTCTCGCCCAGGCAATAGGAGCACAGGGCCGAAGGCATGGAAAAGCGCAGCCGGGCATCCTGCAAGGTTTCCACATCGCGGGCCGTTTCCAGGTGGCGCTGCAGAAGCAGGCTTCCCTGTCCGGTCAGGCCGTTGACCGGTAGTACGGCCGCCTTGGGATTGACCTGCTTGACCCGGAAGGCAAAAACCTCGCGTTCCGCCTGGGAGACGATGTCGCCCTTGGTGACCACCACCACGTCGGCGGTTTTGAGCATGGGGCCGATCTTGCGCGGTGTGTTGACGCCGGAAAGATTGTCCACCACGCACACGGCCAGCACCTTGCGGATGTGCGGCGAACAGCGGTTGCACAGGCCGGCGCTTTCACTGATCAGAAGATCCAGACCCGATTTTTTGCCCCACTGGACGCAGGCATCGATATTGGTGATGAAGAAATGATCCGGGCACAGGGCGCCGGCCAGACCGGTTTTGACGGGAATGCCGGCCTGCTGGTAGCGTTTTTCGTCGTCACCGGAGAGGCAGTCGAACTTGACCACCCCGAGGTGGGTTCCGGATGCGCGCAATCCTTCGGCGGCGCGCAGAATCACCGAGGTTTTTCCGGAAGAGGGGGGACCGGCAACGGTGACCAGTTTCATACCGCCCCGCTTTCCCTGACCGTCGGGAGGAAGACCTCATCGATGGCCGCGTTGACCGCTTCCAGGTCGTTGGTGCGGATATAGTCCCAGCCGATCCATTTCAATCCCGCACCGGCCGGGATCCGGTTCTGGGCGGCAGGATGGGGGGATGGAAACAGGGCGTCCACGAAGACGCGGGCCAGTTCTTCGCCGGTCAGGTAGTCGGTGATCGGTTTCAGGGCGGCGGCGCGGGCCTTTTTGACCAGCAGGGTCACCGGGCTGGCCAGGGCGCCGTCTTCGGGCCAGATCCGCTGGACAGACTTGCCTGCCGGAATCTTGTGGGCAAAGAAGTCGGGCATCACGTACAATGCGGCCGAGCGGCCGCTGCCGGCTGCTTTGACCATCTGGGCCGGGTGGCGGCCGTCATACACGTTGCGGGCCAATGCCTCGATGCCGGCGCTGCCGTGCTCCTTGAAAAAAGGTAGCAGCACGGCGTGACAGAAGAAATTCTCGTTGCCGCGCAGGGTGATGTCGCGCCGCCATATGGGATTCAGCAGATCGGACCAGCGCTTTGGCAGGGGGCGGTCGCCGACCTTTTCCAGGTCCGCGACGATGACCAGCGGATTGACGCACAGGATCGTGTACTCGTGTCCGGGATCACTGATGCCCGCATCGGCGAACAGCCGGTTCGGCTCCTGGGCCATGACGTCGATGAAGTGACCCGGTTCGATAAAGCGTTTGTAGAAGTTGTGATAGAAAAAGGCGTTGAAATCGGCCGAAACGATGATGTCGGGCAGGTCGGCCACGGTTTTGACGTGGTTGACATACGGGTAGTAGGAGTGTTCGTGGTTGAGATTGCTGACCACCGAGTAGTTTATCTTCTCCTCATCCTGATGCTGAAGGTCGTTGATGAACGACGCCAGCGCCCTGGCGAAAGGCACTTTCAACCCGCAGGTCATCAGTGCCAGGAAATGGGTCGGATCGGTTGTATCGGCATCCAGCTGGCTGGGTGCGTCCAGTACGGTTTCCTCCCGGCGGCAATCATCCAGGAGCTTGAGAAAGTTCGCCGGGGCAATGTCGTGGGTGAGCAGGGCGGTTTCCAGGGTGAGGAACGGCCCGATCACCGGCAGATTCTCTTCATCCACCAGCTTGCCCAGACCGTGGGCCGCAAAGACCGGGCGCGTCTGCGGGTAGGCCTCAATGAGGCGGCTCAGGCGCATGTCGAGTTGAATCTTGGATGTCATGTATACCTCCCGGGGTGCCCGGATGACGTCAGGATGAAACGCTGCCCCGGGATTTTGAATTAGTACTTGGATTCGTGGGCCATCGATTGCCCAACGCGAAATTCCATATTTAAACCATTCTTTTTTGGATTGCAAACCTGTGCCGGCAGGCAAACAGGGTAATCGCAAGTAACCTTGGTATGCGATATGCTGTACAGGGCGATCGCGTACGGATCGTTACTATGATCCAAATCGAAATCGGGATCGCTATCGAAATCGAAAAGAAATGGGACGTAGACATGCAAACTGGAAAACCGGGAACCGTCTATCGCCCTTTTGTCCACCCGTGATTCCAATATACATCGTCGATTTCGATCCCGATTTCGATTCCGATTCCGATAAACCTGAGTTACATGCGATTACCCAGGGCAGGCAAACCGGGTAACCGCATTTGGCTGTATTCTTGTTGGTGGTGGGATCGGAAACCGGCCCTTCCGATTCAATCAATTGCCTGCTACCCGGCGACCCGCGTCAATCCGACGACGGCAGTGTCGGATGCCGGCGCCGGGCGCTTGAAACGATTCAGCGCCTCGGGAACGCAGATCCGGTAGCCGCCCGCCAGCCCGATAACGTTGACGGGCGTGTTATAGAGCCGGAAAAGGTTGTTGCGCGAAATGACGTCACGGGTGCGGCCGTCGGCGATCACCTGCCCTTGTTTGAGCATGACCACGCGATCGGAAATCCACAGGGCGTGGTCCGGGAAATGGGTGGTTTTGATAAACGTGTACCCGTCACGGGCCAGATCGGCGATGCGGCCGAGCAGGCGGATCTGGTTTCCGTAATCCAGGCCGTTGACCGGCTCGTCCATGACGAAGATGTCGGCCCCCTGGACCAGGGCGCGGGCAATCAGCACCAGCTGCCGCTCGCCGCCGCTGACCGCCGTGCATGATCGATCCTTGAGATGGCCGATGGAGAGCCTTTCCAGGGCCTGGTGGGCCATGGCCTCATCGGCCTTGTCGTAACGGAAGAAGAACGGTTTATGGGGCATGCGGCCCATTAGCACGACGTCCAGGACCCGGTAGCCGAAGGAGGCTTGGTGGATCTGGGGCACGTAGGCAATGCGACGGGCCAGTTTCCGGGGGGGGATGGACGCAACGGGGCGACTTTCCAGCAGTATCTCTCCCTCACGGGGCGACAGCAGACCCATGAGAAGCTTGAGCAGCGTGGTTTTGCCGCTGCCGTTGGGCCCCAGCAGGGAGATCACTTCTCCCTGTGCAAAGGAGAGCGAAACGTCGCGAAGTACCGGACGGTGGTCGTATCCGTAAGTGACGTGATTGACAGTGATGAGGGACATCATCTTCGTTTCCCTTTAAAAAGTAATGTTCAGGCCGGCATAAACCTGGAAAGGCGATTGGGTGAAGTCGTCGTTCTCTTCGTCAAAAAGGTTGTCGATGCCGGCGTAAAGACGCAGGTTGGTGGTGAGTGCCTTGGCGACATACAGGTTCACCCGTTCATATCCTTCGAGCCGTTCTCCCTCGCCGTCCTCGCAGGCACCCACGTAAAGATAGCGCACCTGGGTTTCCAGTCTGAAGGCGGGGACGTTCCACTTCAAGGTCAGGCTGCCTTTCCAGTTGGGCTCGTAGGCCAATTCTTCTTCGGTCTCTTCGTTTTCGGTGTCAAGGTAGGTCGACTGGCCGGACAGGGTGAGATTATCGAGCAAATTGATACCAGCCTCTAATTCGGCTCCGGCGGTCCACACCTCTTCCACATTGTGGTATTTGAAGGTGCTGTATCTGCCGGAGGAAGAGATGAGTTGTGCTTCGATTTTATCTTCCAACTGATTGTAAAACCCCACGGCCCGTCCCCAGACCTTTGGGCCACGCAATTCGATGCCGGCTTCGTACCCCCGCGAGGTTTCCGGTTCCAGATCCGGATTGCCGTAGTAAACATAACGACCTTGGTATTTATAAACCTCCCCGTACATCTCATCAAGCGTGGGGGACCTGAACCCGTGACCATAGGCGAGCCAGAATCGGCCGTGGGGAATGAAAAGGCTTGCCACCACCCGGGGCGAGAACTGGGAGCCGGAGTTGTCATAATCGTCGAACCGCAGGGATCCGACGATGTTGAACCAGTCGTAAGGGTGCCAGTCGATTTGTCCAAAGAGGGCCTTGACCCGGTCGGATTCGCCATCGGTCGCCTCCTCCACCAGTTCCTCTCCCTCCAGGCTTTCCCGACGCCACTCGCCGCCACCGGTCAGGGACAATCCATCGGTCAAAAGGTAGGTGCCGCGAGCCTCTGCCTGCAAAAGATCCCGTGTGCGCGTCGACTCACCCGTCCCGGGCGTGGTTTCCGCATCGCTTTCGTTGCGGTTTCCGTAGATTTGAAACATGCCGGAAAAGGGGCCGTCCGGATGGACATTGTACTTCAGGAAACCGCCCCAGCGGCGATCGTCGGCCTCGCGGCGGCGTTCCTGGTTTTGCAGCAGGCGAAGCCCGTCCCGGGTCAGCCGGTTCCACTCCCCGCCCATGCTTAACGTCTGGGTTTTTCCCAAATCCATGGCTCCGTGCAGAAAGGCGGTGTCCTGAACCGTGTCGTCGATGTCGTCGGGCAGTTCGCCGTCATTGTCCCAATCGTCCTTCTTGAAACGGGCGGCGGCCAGATTGAACCGCAACGGCCCGATGGCCGTGCCGACCATGCCCTGGGCCGAATTCTCGGCGCTTTCCCCCATTCCACCGCGAAGATCGACCTCGCCCTCGAACTGCCGCGGCGGCTGGCGGGTGATGATGTTGATCACCCCGCCGGTGGCCTCGCTGCCGTAAAGGGCCGACCCGGGCCCGCGAACGATTTCGATGTGATCGATGAGCGTTACCGGAATCTGATTGACATCCAGATTGATCTTATAACCGCTGACGATTCGGCGTCCGTCCAACAGAACCAGGGTGTGCCCGGCCCCCAGACCCCGAAGGGAGACCGACTGGGTGCGGCCGGTGCCGGTGACAATGACGATGCCGGTGGCCTGTTGTAAGACGTCGGTGACGCTTTCGGCACCCATGGCATCGATATCCTCTTTCGTGACGACCTCGACGGTTCCGGGCGCCACATCCAGATTCTGTTCGGTCATTGTCGCGGTGACGACGATGGGCGACAGGGTGCGGGTCGAATCGGCCAGGGCGATGGTTGCCGGAAGCAACCCCATGAGCATCATGACAATCAGAGAAACAAAGAGGGAAGTAGAGGCGTGTTTCATCATCAATGCGATCCTTTCTTGGTTCTGCGCAACACGAAAGCGAAAAAGGGGATGCCGACCAAAGAGGTCAAAATACCGATGGGAATTTCAACACTGAACAGGAGCCGGGCGATGTTATCGGCGATCAACAGATAGGCGGCTCCGATGAGGGCGGCCGACGGCAGAAGGATACGGTTGTCCGGCCCGACGAGCATGCGGGCGATGTGAGGAATGAGCAGTCCCACCCAGCCGATGATGCCGCCCAGCACCACGGTCAGGGCGCTGATGACGGTGGCCAGAAAGATGAAACCGAGACGCAGCAGCCCCACGTTGACCCCCAGGGCCCGGGCCTCTTCGTCTCCCATGCTCATGATATTGAGATATCCGGAAAGCAGGATAAGGATGACAATCGCGCCGACCATGGGGCCGCAGACCGAGAAGACCGTTGTCCGATCCACGGCCGTCAGGCTGCCCATGAGCCAGTAAATGATGGCCGGCAGCTGTTCATAGGGGTCGGCCAGGTATTTGACCACGGAGAGCAGGGAAGTAAACAGGGCACCGCTGATGATGCCGCCCAGAATCAGCATCAGGAGCCGTTCTCCCCGGTTGAGCGTGGACATGGCCAACGCCGCCGATACGGCGACCAGCCCGAAAAAGAAGGCACTGACCTGAACGACCCACCAGCTTTCAGCCAAAATCATACCGACGGCGGCCCCGAAGGAAGCGCCGGCCAGCACTCCCAGAAGCCCCGGCGATACCAGGGGGTTGATGAACATGGATTGGAAAACCGCGCCGGAGACCGACAGGGACGCACCGATGAGCATGGCGGCCGACACCCGCGGCAGGCGGATGTCGAACAAAAGGTTTTTGATGATTTGAATTTTTCGATCCGACAACGCCGGTGACCCGAAAAAAGGAAGACCGAGAAAATGGGCCAGATCGGAAAGACTCACCGGATAGCGTCCCAGGGTGAGGGAAACCAGGGCGGTCACGCCGACGACCGCCACGAGAACCGGTATGGCGACAGCCCGCTTCATGGCGCCAGCAGCTTCCTGGCGGCCGCTTCGTCCAGGTCGACATTGAGAAACAGCCGGTAGAACTGCCGCGTTTCGGAAACGATGTCGATGGCCGTGTGGTCCGGATAGAGATGGTGCAGCATCCATTTCAATCCCAGAAGGCGCATGAAGGAGGGCGGGCGATCGAACCAGTTGAACGGCCGGCTCGGAATCCGGTAGACGCGTCCTTGTTGCACGGCCCGGATGTTCTGCCATTTCGGATCGGCGGCGATATGTTTGAAGAAGAGACGTTCGTGGGCAACGATCACCTGGGGGTCGTAATTCAGGATCTGTTCCATGGAGACTTTCTGCTTGCCGACCCGGGTGCGCTGGATGCAGCGGTGAACATTCTCGCCCCCGCTCAATGGGATCAGCTCGGCATGCACGGAGGTATGGCATTCGGTGGAAAGGCCGTCCGCTTCCTCGGCGTAGTAAACCGACACCCTGGCATCATCCGGGATGGCCCTGCGCACCCGCTCTGACTCGGCAAGGGTCTGCCGCGCATAGCTGCCGAGCATGCCGGCCCGCGCTTCCCGGTGAAGCAGCATCCCCAGGAAATCGAAGGCCTCGGGATAATCGGCAAGCTGGTTCAGCGCCATGTACACCACCGGAATGCCCAGCGGCGCCAAGGTGTTCGCCATTTTCTCGTCCATGGCCGAGTGCTGCCACCACCAGACCAGAATGATATCCGGCTGCAACGCCAGAAGCGTTTCCATGCTGGCGACCCGTCCCTGGCCGAACCAGCCGCCGACCACGGGCCGGCTGGTCATCCGCGGGTCCAGGTACGGCGCGTCATCGGGCTTGATGGGCATGTTCAATCCGGCCACCAGGGAGGGATCCATGGCATAGGCCATCAGCGTCGCCGGCGGCGAGGTGCCGTAAATTTTGCCGATGACATCCGGAACCGTGACCGTGCGCCCGGCCATGTCGGTAATCTGGCGGGCCTGGGCGGGGGCGGTTCCCACGGTCCATAAGAGAATGACGATGATCGATAAACGACACGCTGTTTTTCTCACCTGCTTGCTCCAATCGGTATCGGCTGTATCGTAGGGGCGAAACATTTTTCGCCCTTACAGTAGTATCGTTTCCGCAGAAGGTTTACGGATTTCTATCCACGTCGCCGGCTGATCTTTCTCATCGGCGACGAGTCGGCAACCGTCCAGGCCGGTATCGCTGAGCAATTGACCGAGCTCGGCGCCTTTCAGGAATTTGGCGCCGCCGTGCTTTTCCATCATCTTGCGGCCCTGGCCTTTGAGCCGCTTGCGCATGCTGGGCGGCGTATAGCGCCCCAGACCGCCACCGACAAAGGCGATGGCACCGGGTTTCAGGACGCGATGAATTTCCTGCAATCCTTTGACCTGGTCGTCCCAGAACCAGAGCGATCCACGACTGACCACGAGGTCGGCAAAATGGTCGCAGAAGGGCAGCTGACAGACATCGGCTTCCAGAAAGTGGACCCTGTTGTCCAGGCTGCATTCGGAAACATGGTGTTCGGCTTTGGCCAGAACCTCGGGCTTCAGATCCACGAAGTAGATTTCCAGGTCGGTGATTTTGGCCAATTCGATGCCAACATGGCCGGGGCCGGTGCCGATATCGACACACGTGCCGCGGGTTACCTGATAGTCGTCGACAACCTGCTGGGCGATCAGTGGATAAACCGGCGATAGCGAATGGCGGCCGTTGGACTGCATGGTTATTCTCCTTTTGCTAGGTGTGCTTCTCGCCTACGGCCGAAAGAAACGCGGACCAGCCCTTCCAGCGCAGGTTGCAGTGGTTCTCGGCCACCAGCGAATGAAGGGACACATCCGGGGACGCCGGGACAAAACTCTGTACGGAGAGATACTCCTGAACCGTCGGGGACATGAGAAAATCGCCGATTTCCAGCATGGCATCCGGTGCCTGGCGGCTGAAAACCATCACCTGGGGCATGCAGAAGAGGCCGTCGCGGGGCCAGATGACGCGGGTGTTTTTATGACGGGAGATCCGCGCGAAAGCGATATTGGTGATGCCGATGGGGTACTGTCCCTCATCCACGGCCGTGACCACTTCGGGGGGCGCCCCTTTCTGAACCGCGTTTTCCCTGAATTGTTCGATATGGTCGGGGAAATCCGCCTGCATGAAGGCATCGATCACTTTGGAGACCACCCGGAAGGCATCCGGCATGAGGATTTTTTTGTGCCAGCGGGCATTGAGAAGATCTTCCCACCGGCCGGGGACGTCATCCTCTCCAAGCAGCTGGTGATTGTAAAAAATCGCAAAGGGGATGACGACAAACGGGTGGAAATAGCCCGCTGGATCCTGGAATCCCTGTTCGGCCAGCTCCCTTCTGACGGGATAGCGCCCGGGCAGGGAACGAAAATAGGCTGGCAGCTCTCCGTCCGGCAGATCGGCGAAATCGTTGACATGGCCAAGCGTCAGGTCGGGAAACCGTCCCTGATCCAGACAGGTCTGGAACAGACTGGTTTCATCGGGACGGTGGGGCTGGGTCTGGATGGTGACGTCCAGGCCGTTTTTTTTCTGCCACGTCCGGCAGAAGTCTTCCATCATCTGGCCGAGCGACCGGCTGATGTTGAGCGGGCAGTGCAGTAGAATGCTTGCCATGTCTCCTGTGTCTCCTTGTTGGGAACGTTGTCGGTAATTTGTTGGCCGCTGCGTAGGGTGTCCCGCAGGCGCGAAATATCTTTCTCCCGGGCGGCCAATGTTTCCATGATGGCGATTTCCGCCGGGGTGGTGCGATGCAGTTGGTGCATGCCCCCGTTTTTCATGATCACCCGGCGTCCGGCCATCAGCATCAGCGTCGGATCGTGGGTGACCACCAGCACCATTTTGCCATGGGCCGAAAGGATTGCCATGGCACTGAGGCGATCGATGCCGGCGTTCTCGATCTCGTCGACCAGCACCACGGGAGCGTTACTGATCAAGGCGACATCGCCGACCATCAGGGCCCGTGCCTGACCGCCACTGAGCCGGGTCAGGTTGTCCGTGGGGGACAACGGTTCGCCGGCCAATTGGTTGGCCACGGTCAGGACCGTGTTGATCACGGTCTCGGGGGAGGCAATCGCCCGGACCCGGGCGTGCCGGGCCAAAAAGGCCTCGACCGTCGTATCGATGATAAAATTCATTTTCTGGGAGACTTCGGCCACCAGATGGCGCGGTCCCGGATTTAAGGGGTCATGGGCATACGGATGGCCATCAATGAGAACTTGCCTTCCGGTGGGCGCTTCGCCTTCCCGATACTGCTCGATGTCGGCGATCAGCTGCGTTTTGCCGGCGCCGGTCGGTCCGACAACGGCCAGTACCTCGCCGGGATGGATGTCCAGCCGGCGAATCGGCTCCGGATGGCCGTTTTTGTCAACCCCGCCCATGACCGTTATTTTTTGCAGCATGACTCAGATTCTCCAAAATCGATTTTCTTGATGTTGCCCATCTGGAACGACCCGCCGACAATGGTTTCCCCGGCGCAATAGGAGCAAGTGGCCGCCGGCATGGAATATCTCAGGGCCTGGCCGGTGATCTTCTCAAGGGGGCGGGTGGCGAGGATGGCCCGTTTCAGGGCCAGGCTGCCCTGGCCGCTGAGACCGTTGACGTGGATGACCCGGGCGCCGGGGTTGACGGTCTCCACCGCATCACGGAACACCTCTTTTTCGGCCTGGGAAACCATATCGCCTTTGGTGATGGCGATAATGTCCGCCGTGCTCAGCATGGGGCCGATTTTTTTGGGGGTTTCCAGCCCGACCAGATTGTCGATCACGCAAATGGTCAGGCAGCCTTCCACGGCCGGGGCGCAGCGGTGGCAGAGTCCGGCGGTTTCCAGGATCAGCACTTCGGCATTCTGCTGGCGGGCCCAGGACCATACCTCTTCCAGGTTGACGGCATAGAAATGGTCCGGACACAGGTACTCGCTGAGCCCGATCGCTACCGGAATACCGAGCTGGCGGTAGCGCCGGTCATCCGCGGTTTCCAGGCAATCGATCTTGCACGCGGCCACCGGCATCCCGGATTTTTTGAGATGCGCGATGGTATGCAGCATCGCCGATGTTTTTCCGGAGGACGGGGGGCCGGCAACGATGACGAAACGAAGAGACAAAAGACGGATTCCTTTTCTATGGATTGACCTTGCCAACGGTCGAAAAAAAAGCATTGAATTCGGCATCAGACAACGCATAGTGATAAAACCGCGAGAAAAAACGCTTGGTTTCGGTTTTAATGCTCATCGCCTCCATCTGACGGGGATACAGGGTCTTGGCCAGCCACAGGATGCCCAGAATCGCCTCCGGTGACGGGCGGTCCCACCAGAAGGTCCCGATGGGACAAGCAAACAGGGCGATTTCATGGCTGGCACCGCCATAGCAGGTGATGACGATCCTGTTGATGGCCGCCGGCAGGCAGACCTGCGCACCGGTCCGATCCACCACCGTTTTCGCGCAAGGGGACGGCGGGGGTGTGGCCGACAACCCAACGCTTCCCATAAAAATAGCCCATAACCCGGTGACGATGGCCACAATTGTTCGTATCTTCTCGCGCATGCGTCCACCCTCTTAAATATCGTATTGCAAAGCGATGAAAAATGTCTGTGGCGCGCCGACGGTGTAGGTCGTGTCCTGGCCGATGGACGCATCCGAGGCCGAAATATCCGAGATGTATTCCTTGTCCAGCAGGTTGGTCACCGAAAGCGAGACGGTGAGTGCCTGCTTTGGGGTTAACTTGAATGTTTTGCTCAGCGCCAGATCGACCAGGAAGTAGGCGCCCAGGGAGTACTTGTTTTCCACATCCACATATCGCTCACCCAGGTAGCGGACGGTCGGCGCGACCCGATAGCCGTTTTTCTCCCAGTTCAGCGAGAGGTTGACCATCCATTCGGGAACATTCGGGATCTGGTGCCCCTCGGATTCGATGGTCGATCCGCCGGCCGCCTCGATATCGCTGGTGAATTCATATTGGGTATAGGTTACCGCCGCGCTGAGGTTCAACTCCGGGGTGAGGGTGCAGCCCGCCGCCAACTCGACGCCGTAGGATTGGGCTTCGGCCGAGTTCCGGGTATAGGTCAGTTCGAGGTCGGGGTCGTAGAAGCTGCCGCCCACATTTTTTACCAGGGAATAGAATAGGGTCGGTGAGATGAACCCCCGGCCGAAGGTATAGTTCAGCCCCAGATCGAAGTTATCGCCGGTTTCCGGTTCGATGCTGTCCCAGATGGCCTGGAGCTCAGTGTCGCTCAGGCCCTTGGCCTGGAGGGCGGTGATCTGTTTCCCGAGACTGTATTGCGGGGTATTGTAGGTCCTGCCGTAGCTCGCCCGAAGCTGGAGGGTTTCCTGAAAAAGATGAGTGATCCCGATATTGGGGAGAAAAATCTCATGGGTCTGGCCATCCACGTGAAGCTGGACATCCGGATCGAGCGCCAGCGCATCGTCATAGTCCACATCGGGAAGTCCGGTGACATCGTAACTGGTCAAATCGGGCTGGGTCAGCCACAGATATCGCAGACCCGCCACCAGTGTCGTCGCGCCAATGGTTTTCTCCGCGGTTACAAAGGGGCTGCTGAACTTGTGATTGTCCACCTCCACCAACCGTTCCCAGCCCAAAAACGCAAGGTCGTCTGTGGAACGGTACTTTCTGGAGGTGGGCGGCCCGGGCGCTTCGTCTTCCTGGTACCAGTACCCGGCCTTGATTTCGCCCCGGTCGATGGCGCGACGGTACTCGATCACGCCCCCCATGGTGTCATGATCGACCGACCAATCGATCACCTTGCCACTGCTTCCCAAGTACCACGTTCCCCGGTCGTGCAGGTAGTATGGCTTGATGGTAAGGGAGCAGCGCTCGTTAAAGGGAACGGCGATTTTCCCGAAAACGGTGCTGGTTTCAAAATTGAGGCGATTGTAATCGTAGTAATAGGCGTCCGTGGCGCTGTCCCCGGTCAGTGAGGAATTGTAGTCGAAATCCTTGTTGGCTGACAGATCCCGGGTCTGCTCGTAACTCAGTCCTCGGTAGGAATGTCTCTTGTTTTTATTGTACATACCGTAAAGTTCCCATTGAATGGGCTGGTCGGCGGTGCCGGAAAGACCGACGGCGACATTCTTGCGACCATCCGGCGAATCACCGCTTCCCTTCCATTTGTCGGCTTCCGTGTAGGAACCGGATACGAACATTTTGGCCACCCGGCCCATTTGACCGCTATCCAGGCGGATGAAACTGCGGGTGAAGGCATCGCTTCCCAGGACCTGCTTGGCCGTCCCGTGGCTTTCGTCGGCGGGTTGCCGGACATGCATGTCCACCATTCCGTTATCGCTGCCATAGCCGAAGCCGCTGTCCGCCGTAACAGCGCCTTTGGAAAGCGAAATGGATTCGATGTTCTCAAGGTCTATCATCGTGCTTAACCCACCCCCCGGTCCGATGCCCTTGACCGGCAACCCTTCGACGGTTTCCCCGATGTTGCGATCCGATTTGCCGCGGATCCGATGGGACACATCCATACCGAACGCGTCATTACTGCGGATATCCACACCAGGCTGCATGGAAATGGCCTTATACGGATTGAGCTGTTCCGCGCCGCCCTGGATATCGATTGTTTTTTTGCCAATGATTTCCTCGGTCCCCACAGCCGATTCAGAAGGGATTATCGTCGTCGTGGCGTCCTGCTTCTCAATTACATATACCGGAAGAAGGGTTTGGACCGTCGTTTCTGAATGGGCCGCCTCTTCCGCGTGGCTTTGGGCGGTAATCGAAAAGAGGGTTGCCAGTAAAAGAAAGGTATGAATCGGGCCGGAACTGTGGCCATACGTACGCTTTTCCATGCTGTTTCCGCTTTCTCTTTACAAATTCAGGCGTCAAGTTGCGCTTTGCGATAAGTGAAATTCAAGTTGCGAGGGCATTGCCGTTCGTAGGAGACCTAATCCGTGTGTTTCTCGATCACCAGGCGTTCCGCCGATTTGCCATAGAAATGGTAGCCGGAGCCTGCCTCCGCCAGGGTGTCGAGCAGCCGGCCCGTATCGGTGACCATGATGCCGCCGATGGATGTGATGCCGCGGCTGAAAAATGCATCCGGCAGCATGCTGGCCGTGGGGCCGACCAGCACCGCTTTGGCGCCGGTTTTCATCTGATCAAGGATGCCTTCAAGGGTGTCGTTGATCAGCGTGGTGCCGGTGATGATCAACAGATCCGCGGCAGCGATATACTTGCCGGCGTTTTCCTGGGGTTGGAAATATTCCATTTCGTCGGGTTTGAGCGTGCGAGGATCCTTTTCCAGAATGGTGAACGGCTTCTCCCGGCGTTTGAGCATACGGAAATAGGGCACCAGGGCGCCGATCACGACGACTTCGGCATCCTTATCGATGGTTCTGTTCTCAACCGGATCGACGCCATGGATCAGCTGGTAGGACTCGGGCGGGGTAAGGCGCCAGCAGGTGGCGGACAGGGCGTTGAGAACGGCGATGCCCAGGGCTTTCTGCAGCGGCCCGCCCTGCTGCATGCGTTGGATGTAGTACCCGACCGGCTGTCCTACCAGTTTGCCGGAGTTCGGCATGGCCCGCGCCGAACTGGGGCAGCAGACCGCTTCGGGAATCTCCTTGACCGGCGTAAAACAGATGCCGCCCTCGCCGTTGGACAATTGGATGCCTGAGAAGAATATTCCGATGACGGCACGTTCGACCGTCAATTGTTCCATTTCCGGTCCCAGCATCGAGCGTAAATGGGTTACTGTTTCCGTTAACAACGTGTCGGCCCCATGGTGCGTGGATTTCACGGTTTCACTCCTTCTTGGAGGTGGATGGATCAATGTCAATCCGCAACCCAAAGATATGTGCCAGCTTGTGTTTTTTGTTGTTTCCGGGTGCCTAACAACAGCAGCTGGACGGTTGCGGCTCGCCGATGGCTGTTTGCGCCTCCTTGACGGCCAGGCTGAGGCGCGAGGAACCGAACGCGGTGGGCACGACGTGGGTTTCCTGCAGCTGCAGTCCCTTGGCGGCGAACAAGTTGTCAAAGTCTTCCACATGGCAGAGAGGATGGCCGAAGCTCTGCAGTGCCTTGGCCAGTTCCTGGACGCCGCTTCCTTCCGCGACACATCCAGGCGCGCAGAACCAATGATTGCTCACCAGCAATCCGCCGGGATTGAGGCAGGCGCACACATTGTCGAAAATCGGTGCCAAGTTTTTGCGGAATTTGTAGAGCAGGTGGGAGACGATCACGATATCATAACCGGAGCCGAAATCATCCTCGGTGATATCCCCGGCCTGGGCGACGATGCGGTTCTGCATTCCGAAATCCGTGACATAGCGCATGGTGGTTTCGAGGACAAAGGGTTTGTCCAAAACGGTTGCTTCCAGATGCGGGTTGGCCTGGCACAGGGCAATGGCGTAGAGGCCATGGCCGCCGCCGATGTCCAGCAATCGCCTGGCGCCGTAAAAGCCTTCCCAGTTGGAGATGGTTTCCGTAACCGACTGCAATTCTCCGCGCAGGGCACGCTGGCCGAGCGCGTCGAGAAAGGCGGCGCTGGGGCCGTTGTTGAAATTGTCCTTTTGCGGCTGTTCGCGACGCAGGGAGGCCGTCAGGTTGCTCCAGTGAGAATTCCGGGTAGCTCTTTGAATCCACTCTCCCTGGAAAAACGGACTGCGGCGAAGGAGAAAATCGTTGGCCGCCTTGGTATTGGCGTACAGTTCGGTGTGGATGGAAAGAAAGCCCATATCCACCAGGGTATCTAGAAAATCCCTTGCGAACATTCCGTTGATCCCGATTCCTTCGGCGATGGTATTCCGGTTGCTCGGGCCCCGGTTGTCCAGGAATTCAAATACACCCAGCTCCAGGGCGGTATGAAGGGCCTGGTAGGCCTGATACCCTTCGAGGACACGGTCGAGTTTTTCTATTCCCGCCGGCAGACGCAGATTCATCAACAAGAGGTCTTTCATGGCCATGTGGCGTTCTCCTTGGGTGGGATTGGAATTCACCGGTACACAAAAAACGTACTCCTTCCAGGCAGGGCTGGCGGTAGCGGGTGAAACCCGATCCATGAATGAGAAAATAATTTATATCGTACAAAACAAGTTAGAAAGCGTTATGTCGTTTCTATTAAGAGTATAAGTTAAAAATGTCAAATAAAATTTAAATACGTCACATGTTTGCTCTCCCATCGCCAGTGCGTCGATCCCATATAGCGGTGCTGAAAATAGCATTTCAATTAAATATAATTTGTTTTTATTGCCCTGCCGCTGGCTGAAGCGCTGCCCTGTTGATCTGATTTCAAATGGAGAATCATGCCATTTATGCATAATTATGTAATGTAAAACTGTATAATGGCTGTTGTTCTTTTGTCATCGCGCCATATCCATTCTGTACCTCTATGTTGCGGCGAATCCTGCCTTCCATGCTTCCCTCCTATTAGAGCAAAAATTCATTATAATGAATTTAATATTGTCAAAATATCGGCGGTTCGGTTGTTTGACTATAATGAACCAAATGGAGTGGTAGAGGCCTGCCAGATGATGGCGGAATATGGTCCGGCGGTGAAAGTGCTTGCCGGTGGGACCGACCTGATGGTCGACATGAAAAAGAAGCTGCTCTCCCCGGCGCATCTGGTTTCCATTTCAAGACTTGAGGCACTCAAAACAATCGATTCGGCAAAGGACGGGGTAACCATCGGCTCCTGCGTCAGTGTCGCCAGGATAGCAGCCTCGGACGTGATCGCCAACCGATGGCCTGCCCTGTGCAGCGGGGCGGCGGCCATCGGCAGCCCGCAGATCCGCAACCTTGCCACCATCGGCGGAAATATCGTTTCGGCCAGTGCGGCGGCGGATTTGCCGCCATCGCTGATCGCCTATGGTGCCCGACTTGTTTTGAAAAGCATCTCCGGGGAGCGTGTTGTCCCCCTGAATCAATTCTTTTTGGGTTCACGGAGAACGGCCGCCGCTGCCGATGAAATCGTCACTGAAATCGTGATCAAAGCACCACCGCCCTGTTCCGGCGCGGCATATGTCAACCTGGGGATCCGTTTCCAGTTTCGGTATCGCGACCATTTACTATGCCGGATCCCTTTTGGGCGGGCCGTACAAATTGCCCAACATGAAATACGATGCCTACCGCGTCTACACCAACCTGCCCGCGTGCGGTGCCCAGCGGGGGCATGGCGGCGTGATTGCCAGGGCCTGCTGGGAACAGCAGCTGGACATGATTGCCGAGGAACTTGCCATGGACCCCATTGAACTGCGCCTGAAAAACATGATGGTGACCGGGGATGTGACCTGTAACGATCTGAACATGAGCAGCCTGGGCATGCGCGAGTGTATCGAGGCAGTCAGGGATCGGTCCGAATGGAAACGCAAGAAAGGCAACCTTCCCAAGGGCAAGGGGATTGGCATGGCCTGCGGTTTTTTCGTATCCGGCGCCGGGTTTCCGATTTATCGCTCCGATACCTACCACGGCACGGTAGTGATCAAGCTGACCGAGGATGGTGGAACGGCACTGGTTTACACGGCATCGGCCGAAATCGGACAGGGATCGGACACGGCATTTGCCATGATTGCCGCCGAAGCCCTGGGTATTCCCCTGGACTGGGTAAGACTGGCTTCGGGCGATACCGATTTCGGTGTCGACCTGGGCGCCTATTCCAGCCGCCAGACCCTGATGACCGGCCAGGCCACCAAGGAGGCCGCCGAGGATGTCAAACGTCAGGTGCTTGAAGTCCTGTCGGAAGTGCTCGATGTTCCGGTTGCGGATATGGATGTCAAAAGGGGGCTGATTATCAATCGTGTGTCGGTGGAAGCCCAGATGCAGGGTGCGATTTATATGGGGTTGGGCGAAGCATTGTACGAAGAGGTGAAATTCGACGACGAGGGGCGTGTGAGGAATGCCGATCTTGCCGAATACAAGATGCCGACGGCCCGGGATATGCCGCCCATCGACGCCGTCATCGTGGAGAGTAACGAACCCAACGGGCCGTTTGGCGCCAAGGAAGTTGGCG
Source organism: Desulfosarcina ovata subsp. ovata (assembly GCF_009689005.1). Taxonomy (NCBI): domain Bacteria; kingdom Pseudomonadati; phylum Thermodesulfobacteriota; class Desulfobacteria; order Desulfobacterales; family Desulfosarcinaceae; genus Desulfosarcina; species Desulfosarcina ovata. Next base: position 7,510,114 of record NZ_AP021879.1, read on the forward strand.
AAGGCGCCATTATGCCCACCATTCCCGCTGTTTTGAACGCCCTGTCCGATGCCGTGGGGGTGCGATTGAATGAATTGCCGCTGACGCCCGAACGGGTCTACCTGGCCATTAAGGAATTCAAGAACAAATCCGAATTGTTGCGCTGATTGAAAATCAGCCTAGGCCGTTCTTGCCGAGAACACCATTTCCGGTTTTTGCGGTTGGTGGTGTACCCTGGCGGACAGTGTGCTCGTTGAGTAGAAGCGGTCGTTGATGTTGTGCCGGCGGATCAGGATTTTGGCGCTCTCCACATCCCGCAAGCAGACCGCTTCAAACAACTGGTTGTGCTCCCGAATGACTTCCGGCATGCGCTTCACCTCCAGGTCTTCGAGCCGGAAACACAGGGCGATCATCTGGCATAGCTCCCGGTACTGCTGAACCAGGTACTGATTGCCGGCCATGGCGATGATCGCGGCATGGAATTCGGCATCCAGGAGAAACAGTTTGTGATAGGCCTGGCTGGCGACACCGTCTTCATAGGCGATCTTCGCCTCTTCCAGGTACGCGCCATTCAGGCCGGTCATTTGCTGCAGCGCCTTGCCGATGTTGCTTAGCTCCAGTGCCTCCCTGACCTCATAGAGATCTTTCGCATCCTCCCGGGTGAGGCGACGAACCGAGTACCCCTGATTGGGAGTGAAATTGAGATATCCCTCCTTGGCCAGAATGCTCAATGCATTGTTGATCGGCGTCCGGCTGACACCGAGTTTTTCGGCCAAATTCACCAGGGTCAGTCGTTGTCCGGGGACGATGTGATGGCTCATCATCATCTCTTTGATGGCCTGATACGATGACAGTGCAAGATTTGTTGGAGTTTTCATGCGCATAATCTCCTTTTTATGGTGGGCCCCTCCAAATGGGCATGGCCGGCCGTGGCATCATTGGTACAGCATGCACAGGTTGCCGCCGGCATGGGATGGGCGAGACCGCCATGGCTTTTTTCCAACGGCCGATCACTCAGGATCGCATCGCCAAGGCATCCCGATCCACGTCCGGTCAGGCCGTTTACGTTGATTACCGGAGCCCAGGGATTGATCTGCGCTGTCCGGCGGCGGAAAATCCTTGATTCCAACTCGCACACCTGGTCTGCCTTGGTGACGGTGACAATGTCCGCCGCAGCGATCAGCGGAGAGAACTTGGTTGGCATATCCAGGCCGCGGCGGTGATCGATAACGAAAATGCTTCGTCCGCCTACGATCCACGGCACGCAGCGGTGGCAAAGACCGGCCGTTTCAAGAACAACGACTTCGGCCTTTTGCCTCTGGGCCCACCACCACACATCCTTCAGGTTGTCCATGTAGAACCGGCCCGGACAGAGGCAGCCGCTGACGCCGGCGGCCACCGGAATGCCGAGATCTCGGTAGCGCATGGCATCGGGCGTTTGTCTGGGGCAGTCGATCTTGCACGCGGCCACGGGAATTTTTTCTGCCAGCAGGTGGCCGAGGGTGTGCCGCATGACCGATGTCTTTCCCGCGGATGGCGGGCCGGCAACGATGACGAATCTCAGCAGCAAAGCATTTGCCTCCGATCTGGTTCAGGGCCGGGTTCCGGCGGAATGGCGGCGGGAACAGGGTCCGCTTCTATCCATCGCCAGTTGTCGGCCGGCTTGGAAAATGACCGGTTGATATGTTGAGGGGAAAAATCGATGCCGTAAAAGCCGCGGTAAAAAATCTGTGCCTCGGTCATCACATTGTAGTGGCAGCGCGTGGGGTGAAAGACCTTTGCCATGTGCAGCAGGCCGAGGACCCAGCGGGGACTGCCAAAATCCCAACCCGGCGCCGGATGGACGAAGATGCGCCGGTTTTTGACCGCCTTGGCCGTTACGCCCAGGGCCAGACATTCGTCCAGGAAATCATCCATCCGGTTGGAAAGGAAAGCGGAAATAAAAATAATTTCCGGATCGAGTGCGTTGAGCTGGGCCAGGGGCAGATTGCGGCCGGGACGTCCACCGGGAGGCAGCATCTTATTGAGGCTGACGCCGCCGGCCGCCTCCACGAGCTGGTTCTCCAACCGTTCACCGTTGATGTAAAACAGGGGTTTGCCCATGGCATAGTAAACCCGCGGGCGGTGTTTGGGCGACGCCAGGGCATTTTCCACCCTCACCATCTGGTTTTCCAGGTACATGGCCAGGGCTTCGGCGCGTTCGCCAACACCGGCTTTACGCCCAAAGTCAAGCAGCGCGTCGATATAGGTACGCGGATGTTGAATGCGCCGGTGAAGATCCTTCAGCCCACCCTCCTGCAGGATTTCCTCCCAGGCTTTGACCACCACGGTCTTTTTATGGACGCCCATGGCGATGAGCATTGCGGCGACAATCTCCATGGCGCGGGTCAGGGGATAGCCGCCCTCGAAGTCCCCTTCCTGGTAAGTGGCGGTCGCCGATGGGCCGACAATGGGCAGATAGCCGGGACATGCCGGGCAGCTGTTGTCGATGGACACACCCTTTTCGGGCAGCTTCAGCTTGGCCCCCATGGGACCGTAAAATTCCCGTTCCAGGACCAGCTGGCCGCAGTGGGGGCAGCGGGTATTGAGATAGTCGCTGCCCGGCGTGTTAAACAGGTAGACGAAGTCAAGCATTCGCCGAAGGGTGAGACAGAAATCCTCAGCGTCACGAATCGACGGTTCCAAATCGATGGCTGCGCCTTCAAAAGGCAGAAAGCGCATCACCTGGAGCGGAATGTGCGGTGACAGCCTGGCGACATGTCTGGCCAGGTCGAACAGCTCCGCCGCATTGTTTCGGGTGAGAATACACGATATCTCGATGTGCACACCGGCGCCATGAAGCGCCTCGAGATTTCTCAACACCGGCCGGATAGCGGGTACGCCGCAGGCCTGGTAGGCCGCATCGGAAAATCCCTTCATGCCGATATTGATAAAATCCAGAAATGGCATCAGTTGGGTCAAGGACTCCGGGGTAAAATAGGCGTTGGAGGAACAGCCGACTTTGAGCCCCCTGGCCTGGGCCAGTTCGGCGATTCGCAGGAAACGGAGAAAGGCTGCCAGGGGATCGTTCATCAGAAAAACGATCCCCTGGCAGTCGGCCCGGATGGCTTGGTCGACAATTTCCTCGGCGGTGAAGTGCCGAAGGGCGGGGCTGTCGGGAGACATCTCCTTTACGAGAACCGAGGAGATGCATCCCGGGCAGCTGAAATTGCATCCGGTGGTGGTGACTTGCAGGAATTTAGATCCCGGCTGGAAGTGCAGTATGGGCATGGTTTCAATGGAGATGGGGCAGGTAACCAGGAAGTGGTCCGCGTAGCGTTCCACGATGCTGCCGTGCTTCCATTCATAAAGCCCGCAGGCGCCCGGCCGGCCTTCGGTCAGATGGCAACGCCGTTCGCAGATGGTGCAGTTTAATTGTTTCATGGTTTTTTGTCCTGTTTGGCGTGGATGGTTTTGCATACAACATGACAAATATAAATGTCAAATAAAATTTAAACACGTCATGTTTTTGCCGATGGTCTCATGGGGGTAGCTTTCTGGTATGCAATTGCGCATAGCGGTTGGGAGAATCTCATTTACGGAGCTTCTGGTGGTTTGATGGGCGGAAATCCATCGGGAAGTATGGCTGTGGACCGTCGGATGGCAAATGGAACAGTGGTGTTCAAAGAAATGGGGTGACGTGACAACCATTCATTGTTGTTTCGGGTTGCATTTTTCGATGGGGCTGTGGCAACCAAGGTGGTGGAAACGGGCCGAACAAGCAGTGATGCTTGCCCGGCCCGGTGGTCGGGTTTGGAACGGTTGGATTATTGAGTAATCGGTGCCGATTACTCCGTTGCCAGCATCACGCTGGTGGCCTTGATCATAACGGTGATCTCCTCACCCACCTTGACCCCCAGTTCCTTGGCGGCCTCCACGCTGATCAATGCGGTAAGCACGTTGCCGTTGCCGCTGCCCACATCCACTTTGACCTTTGCCATGACCATTCCTTCGGTGAGTTCGATCACTTTGCCCTTGAGAACGTTCCGTGTGCTGAGTTTCATGCGATTCCTCCTTTGATAAGAATAAATATTATAAATCGGCGATCAATTTGCCGGTGATGCTGCCTTCGTATCCGGGAATCGCATTGATTTCGCGTCGCAATGCAGCGGATTGGAGGACGTCCAGAAGGACCTTGATGGTGGGATGGCCGGTCACGTCGTTGGGAATGACCAGGTCGCAGCGGGCCGCGGTAATGGACACAAATCCCAGATCAAACGCCTCGGCAATGGCCCGCAGCCCCAGGGCCGCGTCGGCGACGTTGCAGGCAATCCGGTAAGCGCCTTCACGGTGGGTGGTGACCTCGTTCTGGTAGCCGTTGATGACCGTTCCGTCAATGCCGGCGCGCTGCAGCTGGTCGTCCAGAAGAACCCGTAGCGCTGCACCCGGCTCGCGATTGATGAAACGAACCATGGGTTGGGCCAGGTCAGCGACGGTCCGGATGCCCAGCGGGTTGCCTTTGGCCACCATCAGCCCTTCCTCGAGCATGGAGAATCCAAGAACAGAGCTGCTCAGGCCGGCCAGTTTCTGGCTGGCGACGACGACGTTGGACTCACCTTTGTCGGTGTTGTGCAGGTGGGTGCCGGCCACATGGGCCAGTCCGTCGGCGAGCCGGCCGAGGGCCCGGTGGCTGGAGGCGAATCGGCAATGGACGCGCGCATCCGGGGCCACGCGGTTAACATGGTGGCCGAGAACTTCAAAGGCCGGATCGCAACCCATCAGGATAATGGTTTTGTCCAGCCGCTCGGATGACGACAGGATCTGGGCATTTTTCCGGTCGGGTGTCAGCAGGCCATCGGCGGATCGCAACCCAAAGGGAATCGATTCGGAACCATGCAGGGGCAGCCCCACCAGGCGGTCACGCACCCGTCCCAATGCCAGACGGGTGGCCGTGTCGTCCTTGCCGTTGATGACATGTACCGGCTGGACCTCCTGGGGCGTCTGCTCGACGAACAGGTCTTCCACCCGGCAGGAGAAGATGCGCGCCAGGCGCAGGGCAATGGCGGTGTTGGGCAGGTAGCGCCCGGACTCAATGTCATAGATGGCCTGGCGCCGGACGTCGACTTTGTCGGCCAGTTCCTGCTGGGACCATCCCTTGCTCATGCGATAGGCTTTGACGTTGCAGGTGATATCGTCACTTTTTCGGGCCATGCACGACTCCTGGCCCGCAGTGGGCCTTAATGGTGAAAGTGGACTAAAAAAAAGATTGACCAATTCTATATCATATGCAATGAGGCTATGTCAAATAGCGTTTATAAAAGACATCATGATTTGTGGCTGAATTGACGTTTAATATTGTAATTTAACGGAAACAGGGTGCAAATCGATTCCCAAAATAATTTGGGTCAGATGGAGCAGATATGGACAAACGCAAGTGGGGTTTCCTTTTCAGTGGATGGGTGTTGTGGGCGGCTGTGATGATGGCCCAACCGGCATATGCCGCACGGTTGCATATTTTTGTGGGTGCGGGTTTGCGCCAGCCGGTGGATCAGCTGGTTCACGCTTTTGAAGCGCAGACCGGCCATCAGGTGGTGGTTGATTACGGTGGCAGCGGCCAGTTGCTGGCCAAGATCAATGTCGCCGCCAGCGGCGACCTGTTCATTCCCGGCGCCCTTTTCTATATTGAAAAACTCGAAAAGGCGGGCAAGATCCGTTCCTACCGGCCGATTGTGGCCCACACCCCGGTGATTGGCGTCAATGTTTCCCAGACCGCACGGATCCAATCCTTTGATGATCTGACAACTCCGGGCGTCCGCCTGGCCATGGGCGATCCCAAAGCCATGGCCTTCGGCCGCACGGCCATGGCCATCTGTGAGCAGTCGGGGAAAAAAGCAGATATCTTAAAAAATGTCACCGTGTACGGAGCCACTGTCAAACAACTGGCCATGTACGTCAGCCAGGGCGCGGTGGACGCCGCGATCATCGGTCGGGCCGACGCTTTCCAGAACCGGGACAAGATCAGCATCGTCGATATTCCCAAGGCCTACTTAAAGTCGGAGACCATTGCCGCGGCGGTTTTGCGCTCGGCAGCGGATCCGGCACTGGCCGGCCGGCTGTGTGACTTTTTCTCTTCCCGTGAGGCGATTGCCGTTTTCATGCAGCACGGCTTTCTTCCCCTGAGCGAGTGATTCCGATCCCATGCGCTGTTTTTGCCTGCTGCCGATGGGCGTGCTGGTTCTGCTGATTGTCGGCGTACTGGCCGGACTGCTTGTCCAATTGCCCTTTTCCCGGATTTTGACCACCCTGACCTCGGCGGAGATCCGTTTCGCCCTGCGCCTGACCCTTTTGACCTCCCTGTTGGCCACGGTCATCGCGCTTTTTCTGGGGGTGCCGACCGGTTATTTTCTGGCCCGCCAGGCCTTCCCCGGAAAGGCTCTGGTCGATACCCTGATCGACCTGCCCATGACCATGACCCCGCTGGTGGCGGGGGTAGGGCTGCTCTTCCTGCTGGGCAATGATACCGTCCGTCAGGTGCTGGACCGGATGGGCATTCAACTGCTCTTCACCCCCTGGGGCGCGGTGCTGGCCCAGGTACTGATTGCCGCACCGATCATGACCCGCACCAGCCGGTCGGCCTTTGGGGCCTTGGATTGCCGTTTTGAGCAGGCCGCCCAGACCCTGGGGCTCAAACCCTGGCAGGTGTTTTTGCGCATTTCCTTGCCCATGGCCCGGCCGGTCATCCTTAGCGGTCTGGTGCTTTGTTGGGCCCGTGCCGTCGGTGAATTCGGCGCTACCCTTATGGTGGCCGGTGCCACGCGTTTCAGGACCGAGACCCTGCCAATTGCCGTTTACCTGAACATTTCCAGCGGTGAGATGGGCATTGCCCTGGTGTGTGCCTGGCTGCTGATTATGACCGGTTTCCTGGTGCTGTTGGCCATGCGCTGGATCGGATCGCCCTTCTGGGCCGAGACGCCGCTGGCGGGAGATGGGCCATGACCGCAATCCGGCTGGAGAAGGTGAGTGTGCGGGGAGTGAGAGCGGTCGACCTGGCCGTGTCCGATGGTGAACTGTTTGTGCTCCTGGGGCCGTCGGGTGCCGGCAAGAGTACGCTTTTGCAGGTGATCGCCGGTCTTCTGCCATACCGGGGGCGGGTTTTTTTCAATGACAACTGTATCGACAGCCTGCCGCCCCACCAGCGCAAGGTGGGCTATCTCTTCCAGGATCTGCTGCTTTTTCCTCATCTGACGGTCCGTCAGAACCTGAGCATTGCCATGACCCACCTGAAGTTGGATCGCCAGACGAAAAATGAGAAAATTGCCGAGCTGCTCTCCCTGTTCGGCATTGCCGGACTAGCCGGGCGCTACCCGATACAGATGAGTGGCGGCGAGAAGCAGCGCGCGGCCCTGGCGCGGGCCATTGCCACCGATCCGCAGATTCTCCTGCTGGACGAGCCTTTCAGCAGCCTTGACCCGGATAATGCCCGGCGGCTGCGTGCCGAGATGAAAAAACATCAACGCCATTTCCGCATCACCACCGTGTTCGTGACTCACAATCGGGGCGAAGCGCGGCAGCTGGCCGATCGCATGGGGGTCATCCGGCAGGGCCGCCTGACGGCGGACGTCTCTTTGCATGAGATCGAAAAGATGGTGCCGGTGGAGGACATTTTGCCAGTTGGTGCCAACGAAAGTGTAACGGCGGCCCCTTTTTCGTGGGGTACGCCCATGTCCGTGATTCGGTCATGAAACCGGATCCATCAAAAAAATAAAAAGGAGAGGTTGAAAATGAAACTGAGCAAGTGCATGGTAGGGGGCTGGATTGTGATGATGATGGTGCTGGGCGGGTTGGCAGGCCCTGTGGCGGCCGCTGATGACGTCGTCGTTTTTGCTGCGGCGTCCACCACCAATGCCGTTACGGAAATTGGCGATCTTTTTGAGGCCCGGGGGCTGGGAACGGTGAAAACATCCTTTGCCTCGTCTTCCACCTTGGCAAAGCAGATCGCCAGTGGCGCGCCGGCTGATGTCTACCTGTCGGCCAATAAGAAATGGATGGATTTTCTTGCCGAGAAGGATGCCGTTGACAAGGCCGGCCGTTTCGATCTGTTGGGCAACAGCATTGTGATGATCGCCCCCCAGGACAGCCCCGTCAAGACCATCGAGATCAAGGCCGGGATGGACCTGGCCGGGCTGCTGGGCAAGGACGGACGCCTCTCCATGGGTGACCCCGACCATGTTCCGGCCGGTATGTACGGTAAAAACGCCATGCAGAAACTGGGGCTTTGGGATCAGGTCAAGGATCGGGTCGCACCGATGAAGGACGTGCGTGCCGCCCTGGTGCTGGTGGAGCGCGCCGAGGCACCATTGGGACAGGTGTATGCCACCGATGCGGCGATTTCCAAAAAAGTCCGCGTGGTGGGAACCTTTCCGGCCGACAGCCATCCGCCGATCGTCTACCCGGTGGCTGCCGTGACCGGTGGGAAGGCCGACGCGGCGGCGGCGTTCATGAAATTTCTCAAATCGTCCGAGGCACGGGCGGTCTTCGAAAAATATGGATTTGACGTGCGTTAATGCCTTTCTGGAACCTGACCGAAGTTGAGCTGGAGGCCCTGCGGCTGAGCCTGTGGGTCTCCGGCTGGGCCGTGGCCGCCAGTTTGCCTCTGGGCATTCTGGCGGCCTGGGTGTTGGCCCGGCTGCGTTTTCCGGGCAAGAATCTGCTCGACGGGCTGATTCACCTGCCGTTGGTCCTGCCGCCGGTGGTGACCGGTTACCTCTTGCTGGTGCTGCTGGGGCGCAACGGCGTGATCGGCGCGGCCCTTTACAAGTATCTGGGTATCGTGTTGGCCTTCAACTGGAAAGGGGCCGTGCTGGCCGCGGCCGTGATGTCTTTCCCGCTGCTGGTCCGGGCCGTGCGCCTCTCCCTCGAAGGGGTCGACCAGGGCCTTGAGGCGGCTGCCCGTACCCTGGGGGCCGGACCGCTGCGGGTTTTCTTCACGGTAACCCTGCCATTGATGGTGCCGGGCATCATTACCGGCCTGATCCTCGCCTTTGCACGCAGCCTGGGCGAATTCGGCGCCACGATCACTTTTGTGTCCAACATCCGCGGCCAGACCCAGACCCTGCCGCTGGCCCTTTACACGCTCACCCAGGTGCCCGACGGCGAAATGGGCGCCATGCGCCTGTGCATCCTGTCGGTGCTGATCGCCATGGTGGCCCTGATTTGCTCGGAGGTGCTGGCCAGGCGGTTTGCCCGGCGCATGCAGGGATGATATAGCCTTCAAGATAATGTTTTTGGGCAGCGTTATCGGTCGTTGCGGTATGGGTTATACAGCTTCCTCCCTCTGGCCTTGCCAAAAGCATTATCTTGAAGGCTATACTTTAATGGAAGGCCAATCGACCGCCATGGTTTTCGTCGGGTGATGGAGTTTTTGTGGAGATCAACGTTAAACGCCAACAGGGCAATTTTTTTGTGAATGCCGCTTTTCGCAGCGCAGATTCAGGTGTTACCGCCCTGTACGGTCCGTCCGGTGCCGGTAAGACGTCCATCGTCAATATGGTGGCCGGCCTGATGCGGCCCGATGCCGGTCGTATCGCGGTCAACGGCCATTGCCTGTTTGATTCGGGCCAGGGGATCGATCTGCCGCCGGAGCGGCGCCGCATCGGTTATGTGTTTCAGGATGGCCGGCTCCTGCCCCACCTGTCGGTGCGCAGCAATTTGACCTACGGCATGCGCCGGACCCCGCCGGATCGGCGCTTCGTGGATCTGGATGCGGTGGTCGACCTGCTCGGTATCGGCCACCTGCTCGACCGGCGACCGGCGAAACTCTCCGGTGGCGAGAAGCAGCGCGTGGCCATCGGCCGGGCCCTGCTCACCAGTCCGGCCATGTTGCTGATGGACGAACCGCTGGCCTCCCTGGATGCCTCGCGCAAATCCGAAGTGATGCCATTCATTTCACGCTTGAGCCGGGAGTTTGCCATCCCGATTCTCTACGTCAGCCATGCCCTGGATGAAATTCTCAACCTGGCCAATCACATGGTGGTGCTGGAGAAGGGCGGCGTTCTGGCCCATGGACGATTGGAGGAGCTGCTGGCCCGGCCGGACCTGCACAGCCGCCTGGGCCCGGATGACAGCGGATCGGTAATTTCAACCACCGTTGAGGTTCCCCAGGATGCCAGCGGCCTGACCCACCTTGGCTTCGGCGACTGTATTCTCAAGGTCGCTCCCATCGAGGCCTCCGCGGGCACGCCGGTGCGTGTGCGCGTTCCTGCCCGCAATGTGGCCATTGCCCTGGCGCCGCCGGGCCAAACCAGCTTTCAGAACGTTTTTGCCGGCAAGGTCGATGAGATTCTGGACAACCAAACCTTTTTTGTGGATGTGCGTTTGAACATCGGTGCGCCCCTGTGGGCGAGGATCACCCGCCAATCCTTCCAGGAACTGGACCTGAAAACGGGTCAACCGGTGTTTGCGCTGATCAAGAGCGTGGCGGTGTCGCTGGGTAGCGGGAGGGAAGGATAGCGATCGGCGTTGGATTTACCCCTTAAACAGGGCGCACGCGCCGATCAGTTGGTTCAGGGCGTCCGGGGCGCGTGCATCCACCACGGCTCGGGGCGTGAACCCCCAGCGCTCGGCAACCGATTCCACCAGCGTGCTCCGCACCGCCCAGATGTGCGTTTTGCCGGGTAACTCGATCAGCGCGGGCAGGCACGTTGCCCACCCTTGCCCCATCACCTCCAGTTTTCCCACCTCGTCAACAACGATGAGCGCTGCCGTGGCACAGCGACCCGTATCCAGCGCCCTTTTGCCGGCATGCATGCCTTGCGCATAGAATTCAAAGGCAATTTTCGCCCTGGCTTTTTCAGCGCGTCGAAAGGCCAGGGGTACGCGAATGCCGGATGAGAGGTCGACCAGATTGAACCCGGAGCGTCGGTTGTTTTCCCAAAGTCCTTCGGCAAGAATTCCGGCCACGGCAATCTGGTGCCGCCGGCACAAATCCACATAACGGGCGATCAGGGATGATTTGCCGGTGTGCTGGGGTGAGGTGACCATGACAATCGTGGGCGTCGTCGTCTTTTTTTCTTCCATCCGTGTTTCCGGCACTGGTTCAGTTGAATAGGTGTTGTAAGTGGCAGAATATACATAAAATAGCTGGACAATAGAAAATAAAAAATGTACGGTAATCTACCCCAACCATGATGAGAAGGAGTAGATTATGCTGTTATTTACATGCAAATGTCCCAATTGTTCGTCTGAAAATATCCGACATGACTATGTATATCGCACAATTTCTAACGGTGATAGGGAAATGTTTCTTTGTCAAGACTGCAAATATTCATTCTCAGAAACAAAAAACACCTTCCTGCAAGATATCAGAAAGCCTGTCAGTAAAATTTGGGAGGTCTTAAACGCCCGAACTGAGGGAACGTCACTCAATGCCACCTGCCGGATCTTTAAAATCGCTAAAAACACCCTTCTTGCCTGGGAAAGAAAATTTTCCTATCTTTATAGTACTTTATTTATCTATTCAATGGCGCATACGTTCATCCAGTCAGTCATTGAAGGTGATGAATTTTATACAAAAGTCAAAAAAAATGTTCCTGCTGAAGAATCTTCCGGATGGACTATTGTCCTCATGGATAGAGCCAGCCGTTTCATTTGGGAAATGAGCTGCGGTAAAAAGGACAGGTCCCTTTTTGAAAAAGCAATCAAAACCCTGGCGGAACTTGTCAACCAAACTGAAGACATAACCCTTCTGACAGATGGTGAACGTCGATATGGAAAAATTCTATTTGAAATATGCCACGAGCTTTTTCAAACTGGCATGCGTGGTCGTCCTCGAAAAGTGTTGAAAAAGGGAGTCACCGTCAGGGTAAAAAACAAAGGATCCCAAGCCCATAAGAAAGGACGCAAAAGGCCAAAATACCAGACAACATGTCCTCAACACCCTGAGACCACAAACCATATTACAGATAAGGAAACACACGCCAATCACGTTGAAGCCAACAATGCTGCAATGCGCCGAAAATGTTCCGCGTATAGAAGAAAAACAAACACATATGCAAAATCAGAAACCGGTCTTCAACGCGTGTTGAACGTTTATTGGGTTATCCATAACTTCCTCAGAGTTCACTTTACGACCAAAAAGGTGCCCGCTGTTAGTTTAGGAGTACTCGAATGCGAGATCACTCCAGAAGCACTTTTCAGTGCACAACATATTTAACTATTCAAAATTATGACTAATTAATTGCCTATTCAACTGAACCAGTGCCGTGTTTCCCGTTACTCGTTTTAAATCGTCTGCTCACCATTTATCGAATAAGGCTGGCGGAAAGAAATAATTCCCCCAGATCGCGCCGGATTTGTGGTCGTCTACAAGGCGCTGGCACTGGTGCATATCGAGAATATGTGTCTGTGGCAGCAACGCGGTAGACGGGCGCAAAGACAAGCAGGATGGGGGAATTATTTATGGCTCATCGCGGATTAGTGTGATTTTTCCCTATGATCAAAGTCATAGATATTTTACCCATTGATTTTACATCAAAAATTAAAACAACATGTTTGATTTTCACACTAATCCGCGATGAGCCTTATTTATTTCCGGCAACCTTACATAACCTTGCAGCATGTACTCCCCAAAGGCTTCCGTAGGGTGAGAGACTACAGCTTTCTGCACGCAAACGCCAAAAAGCTGCTATCGCTGGTTCAACTGGTCTTGCATGTGGTCATTCCGGAAATCGGGCTTCGCGGTCGTCCGGCATTCAAGTGCCCACGTTGTAAGTCACCCATGGTGGTCATCGGGTTTCGGTTGGAACCGGGATAGTCACAACATCGGCAAAAACCTGCCGTTCACTATTAATACAGGAGGACTCGCCGACTTTATGAAAAACATCAATGACCACTATGCCTGCTCAAGGCCGTCGCACGAGTACGCCCAAAAGAAGCTTCGATTTTCAAAGATCTGTATTCCCAGCCTTCTTCCGAAAAAGATATTTCCTTTATAAATAGATCATCCTTCAAGTCGGGCTTGTTCAACAACCGGATAAGATCGTGGCTTGCTGCGCTCTCACGATCTATCCTTATTCGTTTTCGTCAGCGCAAATATTGTTAAATCAAATATTTTTTGAATAATAAATGAACAACAAATGATGCAAGGTAAACAAAGAAAAACCAAATAGAAAAATTGATATAAATATACTTCAGGAAAATATATTTTTTTAAAGTTTATGTAAATTAGACGATGGAAAAGATACATACAATAACTTGAATAGCTAAGGAATATAATAATTTTGCAAGCATGTTTTGAAGATACAGATAAATATTTAAATGATTGAAATAGAAAGTATGAACATGATAAAATCATTGGGATATACATTAATAATTTTAGTTGCTCATGTGGAGCTTTAAAAAACGAAAAGATAACACTTGAAATCATTATAATTATTGTAAAACTATTATTAGTTCTATGGATACTTTCATTTTTATTAGCGACAAATACACCCAAAGCGAATGAAGGAAAATACATTACAAATCTAACATCTAACATTCTTGTGAAATATGAGTATATCATTAATAAAGTAATAAAAATTAGGTAATAAAAAATTAAGCGGTTTGCTTTAATACTTTTAGAACAATGGATTAAAAATGGTGAAATAACATAAAATAAAATTAACATTGTAATGAACCAAAGAGTCACCGGGGCAGGCTTTAATAGCATTGAAATCATAACGCCAGCTTTAACCGATGTGATAACATTTGATAAATTAAAAAGTGTGAATAAATAGATAGCAATTATATAAAGTGGGTAAATTCTAAGTAGTCGCTTTTTATAAAAAGCAATGATATTATGTTTGTTAATTATTAGATCTTCGCCTCCAATAAAATACCCCGAGATAAAAACAAAAGTGCCGAGAATTATTAAAGTAAGCCTGCGGGTAAAAGGATTATAATATTCAGGGAATGCCTTTGTATAATTAAACATATGCCAAAATCCAACTATGTACAGTATGCTTAAACCTCTAAGTAGATCTATGCCGATGTTCCTATTTTTTATGAGATTGTTCATATTATCTCCACGCTAACATTAGTTACTAAAGTTTCCCCTTTTTGAAAGCAGCCCGGCGGGGTGAGTACTACTAAAGAATGTTGATATTACCTGTAATAACAAATAGTTAGTAAAACAGCGGTCGTCTGTAGCCTATTGTAATCATTACAGGACAGGTATAGGAACCGATTTTTGGTGATATGATATATATTTATAGTTAATACAATATGTTAGTGCTAATTGCGAGGCTCGGTTGTGGTATATTTCTTCTTCCACAAACAAACAACCCAACCGAAGGCCTCGCATGCTTATCCTACACGACATCCTTGAAAAACTCAAAAACGAATTTGCTCAGTCCAGTAAAGGTCAGGAACGGGGGATATGGTTCGTATACACGATCGTGGCGATCATTGTTCCTTTCGCCTCATCAAGGACCTCAAACATTCTACGGTGCTTGAAGACGGTGTTCGGCTTTTCCGGGATCGGTCGTAAAAAGTTCTATACCTTCATGGCATCCCCACGGATTCCATGGCAACGGTTATAACTGATTCCGCAGCCAACGACCGGCTGGCTCTGGATGACAGTATCAACGCCAAGACAGGCAAGAAGATTTTCGCTTGCGACAAGGTTTTCGAGGCCGCCCGCGTAAATATGGCCGCAAGCTGGGGAATGCGGCGGCGCTGGCCGTTCGATTCAAATCACTGGCAAAGGAATACATCGTCAACCTGTATGGCCGCAACCGGAACGTCGTAGCCTATGAACGCGTGGTGATGCTCAAGACCATCCGATGTGCGGTCAAGGTGGTCTGGATCTATCGTAAGACGCAGTGGGTGGCACTTTATTCCACCGACCTGTCCCTTTCGGCTTTCGGCTGAGTCTCCTTATAATGTGATGAAAATCGGGTTAGATCAGAATCTCCGCGTCAATTATGCGGTTAATCTCCGTTTGCCAGTACTCCAGCATCTCCATTTTTAGAGCCCGTGGGAGGCGGCATCGCCATATTCCAAGGGTGCGAGAATGTCATCGTCGGCGATGCCGCAACATTGCTGTAGGGTTATGGGGTAGGCAACCATTCTGGAGTTGACCGCTTTTTTATCGGCAGGGGGACAACTTGTGAAAATCGAGCTGGCCGCAGTTCGTGCAGCGATATCCTTTGAATGTAAATCGTATTGATGTGGATTTTGAAAAAAATTATAAATAAAATAATTTAAATAAAATCAGATAGAAAAAAGAATTTTAGAGTGGAATAGGCACAAACAGATTTTAATGAAAACAATAAAAATGTCACTAATTGAGGATTGTTCAAGCATGGTATTCAATTATTTGTCGATATTTATTTTTGTCCAGAGGCTTTTTGGAACGAGTCTAAATATAGATTCAATAAGATGATTGGGGCTGTTCGGATGGGGCATTGAAGCCGATTGGAGGAATGTCTGGCCTATCTTGGATATTTAGAATAGAACTCAATATAAATAAACAAATAATATTAATCAGTTGATAGCTTTAAGTTTTTCATACCGAAGTAGTCTATATAAAAAATAATATACTGAAAAATATGGAAAATATTAATTTTATTTTTGGATAACAAAAAAAGTTCTTGACAAAGCGGAGGTATTGTCTTTGAATGGCACTCAGCTTAGGTGAACAGTATTCATAATTTAACAAAATCTCATATTTTATGCGAGCAGGCTATAAAAAAACCCATCTTTAATACTCTGGCCGCCTGTTATACTTGCTTGCTTGCCTGTTTGTGGTTTCAACGATGATCATAATGACAACATAATGATTGATCAAAGGAGGATTACCATGACGATTTGTGGCGAATGCTAAGGCAAAAATAGTGTAACGCTTCCCGTTCTGTTTATTCAGGCCCCGTTTAAAAAATATCCCAAATATATTAATGCGTTAGTGATCATTGGCTGCCTTTAGGACGTTGCAAAATAATGTAACTTTTTCATCGTATTTCAGGCCTTGAAGCATCTTATGCCGCTGCGCGTTAGCGGTTAATAGAGAAACGATGCAATAACAATCGACTTTACGAGAGTTAAAAAAAGTTACGATGTGGGATTTAGATTAACAGGTCTTGGGAGAAAGCTGATTCGCCGCAGAGTGAGGGAAGAGATTGTTTTTTGGAGCCTACATGGGATGAAGATTGGCGAGAAAGTCGACCGCCAGATTTAAATCGACGAAGCTATGGCCCAGTTCTTTGGCCTTGTCGCGGCAATCCGTGCAAATTTCCTTGAATTTTCTCATATCGCCCCTGGTGGCCACATAAATCTGTTCGATGGCTTCAGATTCAAAATCCTTGTATTCCAGGATGAAATCCTCGACTACGATGGGATACAGAATCAAGGTTTTCAATCGGCTGAGGATATCCGGATGCTGGCTGGTCAAATATGTCCTCACCTTTGGCAGTCCGGCCAAAACGATGGGCACGTGCGCGTCCATGATTCGTTTCAGGTAGGGCCAAACCCTTTTTTCGATGTCATTGGCCTCGTCGATGATGATGTAATAATCGGTCAGATTGCGGATCAGCTTCAAATGATGGGGCGTGCGCCGATAAGTGGCCACCGCCTCGTAGTTCAACCCTTGAAGGATGGAGGCCAACATTTCATGCACATTGAAAAGCGACTCCACCCATACGCCTTGAAGTTTTTTGGGTTTGAGCAGTTCGAGGAAACGAGTTTTTCCGACACCATATTCGCCCTCGATCAATACGCTCTGTCCCCGGTAGATCCGGTTGTATACCGCGGATAGATAGGAGACCCGGCGCTTATCGTTTATAAAACTTTGTTTTCGCTGCATGAGGCATACGGGGCCAAAGGGTTGTTTGACAATTGTCTTTCGCAATCCAAAATGAACGCATTGAAAAGCGCCTTGCCGGTGATGGTTTCAGGCTGGCGTAGTTTGATCGCGTAAGCGATATATCGTTTCCGGTGTTGCCGATAGATTGTTTGGGCGGCATCGAGGGTCAAACCCCGAAGATGGATGTCAATCAGTCGTGGCCTGTCCACCGCCATCTTTTTCTCCTGCAGAAAAGCGCTGATCAATTCAACCGCGTTGGGTTCGGTGCCTGCCTTTTTGACCGGCTTTTCGTAAGGTTCCCGGCGCAGCGCTTCACCCAGCAGGATACCGTTTTCCTTATGCTCGAAGATAAACAGCTTGTCGCCAAGATCGGAGATATACACCTTGGTGCTCTTGTGGCGGCTGAAGTGTTGCGCGCCAACGGCCACATAGTAGGTCTGCTTTTTGAAAGTAATGATGCCTTTCGCCCCCACGGTGGCGTTGATCTTGTCATAGCCGTATTTGACGAAATGGCGTACGTCATCCGCACTGAACGTTATCCACTCGTATTGGGCAAGACCGTCGTCAAACTTCTCCTTGGGCACCCAGGCCGATGTTTTACCGTTCACAGAATAATAGTGCTTTTGCTCATTGTGCTGCCGGCGATAGGCTTCGAGTAAACCACTCTGGCGCAGCGTTGCAAGATCGATGTCGAGATAGGTGATGGTAATTTTTCCTTTTTTGCCCTTTTTGTAGATATAGCCCGGTTCTGTCTTAACGATGCGGTCTTCAAAGTGCTTGATGATCCGCATTTCAAAATGATGGATGCTGCGATGGGATGATTCCAGATGTGCTTTGTCCTTGGGCGCATGGATGCGTGAGAAGTTTGGTTGCAGATAAAATCCGCCTGGCAATGAAAATTTGATGTTCAGTTCGTTGATGGGGCGTTTCAGGTTGACAAAACCCTTTGCATTGTCCGGTCTCAGCCGTATCTTTTTTTGCGGAAAGGGGGTGCTCACCAAAAATTTCTCGAACAGGTCCACCGAATTTAGACTGCTTTCGGAAAAATAGGCGTCAAGCACAAGCATGTTGCGCGATCCGGTGTCAAAAAACTCGATCACCTGGGGCTTGGCCCAAACGCCGTCGTCCGATCGAATCTTGAAATAGCGAAACCTGCATCCGTCCATTTGAATCAAATCGAAGACCGGTTCGTCCTTAAAGCAGACGCTGGGATCGTTCTTTTCCTCGAAGTCTGGTTTTTCCAAATAGACCTTGAGGTTGGCTTGCCTGGCAAAACGCCTTAAAGCGCTAAGTGAGATGCTACGTTCGAACTCTTGTTCGAGCCAGGCGTGGTAATTTTTGATGGTTCGTCCATGGCGGGTGATAAATACAAAACGATCGTCCGATGGATCGCTGGAAGCCTTGACCATCTCGATGAAGCGGTTTTGGATTTTTTCGGTCAAGACCCGGCGCCGGCCGCTGCACTTTCTGCCTTCCATGATGCCTTGGCCGGCAAGCAGCAGCGGTTTGGGAATGACGCCGGTCTTACGGTATTGATCCATGTAATATTTTTTGGCCCTGCGTTTGGCGCTGCCGGTTTTGTCCATGATCTTTTTGTGCAGCAAGATCAGGAAACGGTCGTCCATGGGCAGTTGTTCAAAGTCTTTGTCTTTCATGACGAATGATTTTCTCTTTCATCACTTTCAGCCAGAATAAGGCCGCTTGTCTGGATGTCGTTTGCCAATCATCGTTTTGCGCCGACCGAATCTGTTCCAGCATGGCCATCACGGCCGTTTTATAGTCTGCGCTGATGATATCGACCACAGACGCATTCTTTTTTTTGACATGCTTGGCCTTTAGGGTTTGATGGGCGTACTTTCTAATATTCTTAGCCGTGAGCGCCATGCCGGATGCGATAAATGCACGCCAGATCTTGCGTTGATCCTCTTTTGTAAAACGCGTTAGAATCCTGGCCTGGTATTCATTCTCCGGAAGGATGCCGTCGCCAATTGGAGACAAATTGTCGATGACATTGGCGGCCTTAATCAGACGATATGCCTGGGATCGGGCCATATCCCACCGGTCCTTGACATAGCCTTCAAACGAATCGAACAGCAAATCTCGAAACAATTGATCGTCTCGAATCTGCTTTAATGCCTTACCGGTTTGGTGAAAATGGTGTTGATTGGCAGCGATGATCTCCTCCAATTGGGTGAGTCGGTTGTTGGCCATCTGTTCACCCGATGCTCATCCGTTTCCCGATATCGCCAAGCAGTTGATTCAATTCCAACCGTTGGTCCGTTAAAGGATCCGGTCTGTTTGGTACAAGGGTTTGCAAATATTTGACACTGTCAACGAATCCAAGGCCTTTCACGGTCATGACCAAATCAATCGGGTTGAAGTTTTTCTCGCAAAGAAAGCACCTGGCGAGATTGGTCTTGGGGTTGGTCGCGGTTTGAAATTCATTGCATAGCGGGCATAGAAAACGAAAAATGCCTTCGATCACTTTAGATGGGATATGAAGCTGTTCTTTGATCAGCCAGTCAACCGGGATCCGATTGCGCAGTTGAAACAGTTCTCCCCCTGTAAACCGTCGTCTCATGATATTGGCCTCCTTATCTGCGTAAAAAATCCTGAAAAAGATTTCATCCATAACCACGGCGTGGAAAATGGCTCACAATTTCACCCGGCCGACCGCAAAAATGGCAGCGGCATCGAAAACCGAGGCGAAAAGGTACCGAAATTTCGATCTGTGGTGGCAACATAACCCGTTTAAAAGGGCTTGTTGAAGTATGATCATCCATGTTTTTTCTACGTGGATCGATTTCACGATGCCGACGACGGTTTTCGGCAAGACGGTGGGCTTTTTTACCTTTATCGGTTTTACGGTAGCGTCGCTGCGCTTTTCGACGGGACTGGAGACGACCGGCGATGCGGCATGCATCGCAACAATAAGCATGCCCACGAAAGCAGCACCGGCACACACAAAAAACGGTGTTGCACCAACGACAGGATATTTGGATCAGCTTTACCATCCGGCCTTGAAAGTGGCCGGAGTTTAAAGTAATTTACTTAATGAACATCCGGCCTTGATACGGAGTTCACCCTGAAAGCCCGGAAGTGATGGTTCCGGGCTTTCTCCTCATTTTCTTGGACCATGACAATACCCACTTTACAACCTACAAAAACTTTTTGGTAAAAACGATTGCCGGCGGGAGCTATTGCGGCGGGGTAGCGTGGTAGGTTTATTGATTTTTGGGGCGGGGTCTCGCTGCGGGATAGTAGAACCAACCGTTACACTTTTGCCGCATAGGCGGGGTAGGCCGTTACACTATTTTTGCCTTAGCAGGCGAATGTGTGCAATTTTTCAAGATCCCGGAAACGGATCTGGATTTCGAGGCGGGCAAAGGTGATTGCATTCGTGAAAGGCGGGATCAAAAAGGGCGGTTCTGGCTTTCCAAGCCGGTGTTCGAGACCGACCCCGGCTGTGAAGAGATGCGGCCGAAACCTTGATGGCATATCCAAGCAACGCAACAGGGAGGATCGAAAATGGCGACGACTGAAAGAACGACGCGACTAAAGGAAAGATGCCGGTATAAGCATGTGGCCGGTGGAGAGTATGTCGATCCGGCCGTCAGGGCCGGCGTGGAGCGCGCCCGCTATGTTACTGAATCCCATAAGCAGCATGTGGGCAAGCCGATATGCATCCAACGGGCCAGGGGCCTTGAGAACATTCTCAAGAAGATGACGGTTCATATTCAAGACGATGAACTGATCGTGGGAGCAAATACCGAACATCCGGATTACTTTCCCATGTACCCCGAGCTTTCCTATTTCGCCACCATTGACATGGTGGAAAGCCCCTACTGCAAAGATAAAGAAGAGATGCGCGAAATTGCCGAGTACTGGCGCCCGTTCACCATTCAGCGCAAGGGCGAATTTTATTTCACCCAGGAAGAACTAGATATCATGTATTCGGCCACGACAGTCCAGCCGCCCATGTTCGTAACGGCCTTCTCCAGTATCATGCCGAACTACGAGTCGGTGCTTGAGGATGGGCTTGAAAAACGGATCCAGATGGTGGAGGCCAAGCTCGCCGAGGCCAACGCCGAGATGCGCAAAACCCCCTGGATTGCCAAGGACAAACTGGCTTTCATGGACAAGATCGATCAATGGACGGCCATGTCCATTGCGCTCAAAGCGGTGTTGGCCTGGGCTCAGCGATATGCGCGCCTGGCCAAGATTATCGCGGAGAATTTTGAAAGCGACGATTCGCGCAAAGAAGAACTGCTCGAAATATCGGACATCTGCCGCCATGTTCCGGCCAACCCGCCCCGGGGGTTGCGCGATGCCATGCAGGCCAAATGGTTCACCTACCTGCTCTGCCACTCCATCGAGCGATACAGCAGCGGTTATGGCCAGAAAGAGGACAAAATCCTATGGCCGTTTTACAAGGCCAGCGTGATCGACCAGACCGCCCAGCCCATGACCCGAGAGGAGGCGGTGGAACTGTTTGAGTGCGAACGCCTGAAGGTCTCCGAGCATGGCAGTACCAAGGGGCGCCAGCTGCGTGAGTTTTTTGCCGGGGCCAACGACCTTTTCATTCTCACCCTGGGGGGCATCAATGCCGATGGCAGCGATGGCTGCAACGACTGCACGGATGCCATTCTGGATGCCACCGAAAGCATCATGACCACCGAACCGTCGATTGCCTTCCGTTGGAATAAAAACGGCCGCCTTGAAACCAAACGCCGGGTTTTCAATAATATCAAAAAAGGCTTTGGCTTCCCGTCCATTAAAAACGACGAGAAAAACACCGAGCAGCTGATCAAGTACTTCAATGTCCCCGAAGCGCAGGCGCGTGAATGGGCGCTGGTGCTGTGCATGTCGCCGGGGGTCACCGGTCGGCGGGGAACCCAGAAAACCCGGAGTGAGGGCGGCAGTGATCTTTATCCGGCCAAATTGCTCGAAATTGCGCTCAACGACGGTTTCGACAGCTTTTTCACCGACACCCAGTTGGGGCCCAAAACCGGGGATGCCAACAAATTCAAATCCATTGAAGATGTCTGGTCGGCGTTGCAGGCCCAGGCGCGCTTTGCCATCGATCTGACGATCCGTTCCAAGGATGTCGGCCGGGTGCTGGAAGCCAAGTACCTGTGCTGTCCGTTCATTTCCAGCATTGACGACGGTTGTGTGGAAAAGGGCATGGATGCCAACGAACTGGCCGAAATCCCCAACCCCTGGCACAACCTGATCGGCGGCAACATCGTCGTAGTCGACTCGCTGGCGGCGATTCAGAAGCTGATTTTCGAAGAGCACAAGTACACCATGGAAGAACTGCTCACCGCTCTGAGGAACAACTGGGAAGGTCATGAGGAGATGCGCATCGATTTCTGGAATGCGCCGAAGTTCGGTAACGATGATCCCTACGTCGACAGCATCGCCGAGCGTTACTATGATATGATGGCCGACGAGTTCAAGCGGGTGCGGACCTACTCGGGAACCTATCCGCTGCCCTTGGGCCAGTCCGTGGCCGGTTATATCGTCAATGGGCCCAAAACCGGCGCCACGCCCAACGGCCGCCATGCTGGTGAAGCGCTGGATGACGGCGGCATTTCGCCCTACATGGGGTGCGACAGCAAGGGGCCGACGGCCGTTCTCAAATCGGTGGCCAAAGTCGACACCACCAAATATAAGGGCATGCTGCTGAACCAGCGGATGTCTCCAGAAATGATGAGCAGCGAAGCGGGCTTCGATTTGTGGCTTTCCTACATGAATACCTGGCATTCCATGAACATCGATCATGTTCAGTTCAATGTGATCTCATCGGATGACATGCGGGAAGCTCAGAAAGAACCGGAAAAATTTCCGGATACGATCGTGCGCGTGGCCGGATACAGCGCGAAGTTCATTGATCTGGCCCGTTACTCACAGGATACCATTATCGCACGTACGGAGCAGGATTTGAGGGGGTGATCCGGATTCTGCTTGCGTCGGACCAATTATATAATGAATAGAATGTATTTTATGGGGGTCTCCCGGTCGGCGGGCGGCTCCCATGGCTGACCGATTTGTCCGCTATTTTTTTGATTCCATCTTATAATATGGAGGGCCCCTGACCATGGCAACCTGCAAAGACTGTAAATACATTACTCCTTCACCCACTGGTGATCCCACCAAGGGAGTCTGCATCCAGGCAAGATCCGAACTCCCGAAGACACAGAAGACCACCACGGCCATCAAGGGCAAGATGGTAAAAAAGGCCGATGATGCCTGCGATAAGTTCGAAGGCGGCGAATCCTGGAAAAACATAAAAGATTTATTGTGATTCCACGCTACCGAAGGGAAGGGGGCTTTGTATGGAAAATGAATCAACCAACCGGGACGAACAGTTTTTCATCACCAATATTCAGCGCTTTTCGGTAAACGATGGACCGGGTATCCGAACCACCGTCTTTCTCAAAGGCTGCCCGCTTCAATGTGCCTGGTGCCACAATCCTGAATCCATCAGTCCGTTGCAGGATTTCTTTTTTGACGAAGAAAAATGCGTTCGTTGCGGGGCATGTGCGCAAGTTTGCCCCGAGGATGCGATCCAACCCCCGGTAAAACGAAAATTTGTGCAAGATATCGAGGTGAGACCGATCATCTCTTCGTCGGGTTCGATCCTGGACAAGATCAAGGACGGTACGTTCGGGTCTGAAGAGATGGTCCGCTCGACCCGAGCCATGGCCGACGAGGAATCCATGGCCGCCGAGATCGCCCCCCCGCGCTTTGACCGGGATAAATGCGTCCGATGCATGGAGTGCGTCAATGCCTGCCATTACGGGGCGCTGACCACTGCGGGGCGATGCACCACCGTTGATGACGTTTACCAGGAGGTGTTGGAAGACAGACGGTTTTATGAAACATCAGGAGGCGGCATGACCATCTCCGGTGGTGAGCCCCTGATGCAGCCCGACGTGACCCGGAAGTTGTTTGAACGAGCATGTCAGGACCACATCCATACGACCCTGGATACCACCGGCCTGGCCAAGTGGGAAACCATTGAACGAATCCTTCCCTATGTCAATCTTGTGTTGTTCGATATCAAGACGCTGGATGATGCCAAACACAGAAAATGGACCGGTGTTTCCAATCGGCTGATCCTGGAGAATGTAAGAAGAATTGCCTCCTTTGGCACAAAAATCAGGCTGCGCTGCGTGATCGTTCACGATGTCAATTACTGGGATCTGGGTCATGCGCGCGGTATCGTCGAATTTGCCAAAACCCTGGGCGAGGCGGTGGTGGGGATCGACCTCATGCCCTATCATAATTTTGCGGATAAAAAATACGAAAAGCTCGGGAGAAAACATTTTTTCAAGGGGTTTCCGAACATCTTTAGAGAAGATATCGAGGATTATCGTGAACTGATCGAGAAGAACGGCCCCTGGAAGCCCACCGTCGGCGGGTTGATCGGGTCCGACAACGGCAGCGTCGGTTATATGCCCAATTTGTTCAATGCGGTCTCTTCCGCTTGAACAAGGGGGCGGCGCACATCCGTAGGAGAATGTTGGGAGAACCGGCTTAACGCCGTATTCCCCATCCCGAGCGTGTTGATGCCCACTTCTGGCGAATCATTCCAAGCTCCGCCATGATGAACCCCCAAGCGCATTTCAGAAGGCGCCGACCAGAGGTAGCGACCATTGAATTCATACCCGAAAAACAATACCTTGCTGATCCCGGAGCATGACCCGTATTATTACACGGACAATGAAACCCTGAACATGCTCAGGATCATTCACACCATTTCCCGGAAGCATCCGGTCAATGTGCTGGTCGCCGGACGGCAGGGATGTGGGAAGTCCTCCATCGTCAAACAGTATGCCGCGGTCTATAAAAAACCACTGGCCACGTTTCAGGTGGGGATCCTGTCGGAACCGGGACAGCTGTTTGGCGAATATACCCTTGAAGACGGAGAAACCCGGTATAAGCAATTTCTCTTTCCGCAAGCCATTCAGACACCCGATTGCGTGATTCATCTGGAGGAGATCAATCGCCCCGAACATCCCAAGGCGCTGAACATGCTCTTCTCGATCCTGTCCGATGACCGGGAAGTCTGGATGGACGAATTGGGCACCCTGAAAGTTGCCGACGGTGTCACTTTCTTCGCCACCCTGAATGAAGGCGATGAGTACATCGGTACGGAATTGCTCGATCCCGCCCTGCGTGACCGGTTTTATATCCTGCTCATGGATTACCTGCCCAAAGTGGTGGAAAAAGAGGTGCTGATCAAAAAAACCGGTATTTCCCAGAGCCAGGCCGATGAGATTATCGAAGCGATCGGCTCCCTGCGCGGCAATTCAGATATGGCACTTGAAATTTCCACGCGTACCACGCTGATGATCGGTGAGGTGGTCGCCGCCGGCGGCACTCTTCGAGATGCGATTGTCACCTGCCTCCAGACCGGCAAGGACGCCCTCGAGTCGATCCTGCTGTCCCTGCAGATTGAAAAGGGCATCACCGAGAAAAGCGATTTGGACTACCTTCGCTTTACCCCGGAAATGGTATCGTAGGGCGCCGGCATGGATATCGAAAAAATCGGCGACGAAACGGTGGTCAACCGTTTCCGCCTTTCCGCAGAGCCGGGATACTCCGAATTCTGGCGAAGAAACAAATCCCCCATTGCGGCCTACGAGATGGCCCGACTGCTCAGCGGCATGCGCAAGGTGGCGTCCTATGTCGGTCGCAACAGCGGCACGATTATCTGGTCCGGAATGGATGCCAGCGGCGCCATTGCCATCGATCCCGCTCCGGTGATGGGACAGTATCCTGTACCGGCGATCAAAACCGACCGTATTCTGGGACTTACCATCCGCAAGGCGTATCGCAAAACCGAATGGTCCGGGCGATTTTATGAAATGGCCCAGGCCCAGGCGAAACTGCCGACCCGGTTTGCATATAAATTTCAATTGTTTTTCAATATGTGCGAGAACGTTTACCTGGACTGCTTGTCCAACCGGACCGTCTTGGGCGTTTACACCGAAGCGCACCGCGCCCATGCGATCAACACGGCTTTCGACGGGGCCTCGCATCCGCCGACCATATCGGAATTGCTCCATATCTGGTGGGGGATCGCGGCCGACCGAAGCGGTACCCAATACAAGCAACCGTATACGGACACGTCTTCCCGCGCGATTTCCAAGCAGACCAGTCTGGAAAAATTCTATAAAAAACCCATCGAGTTGTTGAACACCCTGGTGGAGCCGCTTGTGGATACGTGCCCGCGCATTCAAGGGGTTACCGAAAGGGGCAATTTCCGCGTCAATCTCTACCAGTTGCTTTGGCCCACCCTCTTTGAGATGATCAAATACTGGGCCACCGACTCAAAGGACCCCTTTCTTTTGTTGAGAAAGGTCGGGAAAAATGTGCTGGAACCGGATGGGCATGAGGACGCGCCCCCCCCACCGGTCTATTTCTCAAAGGAAATACAGAAGATCCTGCCGAAGCGGACGATCGATTTTACCGACCGCGTAAAGGAGATCGTTTTTGATGACAAGGCCGATGTGGTGCGTGTCGAAATCAACGATATTGTCATGCCGGCACAGGTTCGTATCAATAAAAAACTGCTGCATCATCTCAAGTTGGTGATCAAGACCACCGCCCAGAAAATCACCCTGTTCAACCGAGGACTGCGAACCGGCAAGATCGACCGCCGCCGTCTCTATCGCGCTCCCACGACAGGCACCATTTTTCAGACCGGAAAGGATGACTTCGAACTGGTCAACGATATCATTCTGCTCATTGATGCCACCGGCTCCATGGCGTCACAACACAAATGGGAATTTGCCGAAGAGATCTACCAAACCCTTTTTACGGCGCTCAAGTCGTACAACAAAAATGCACGGCTTTTTGCCTATAATGAATTCAAAGATGTCTGCCGGCTGACCGAACTTTATCAGCGCGATAAATTTTACAGCATTTTCCCTCACGGAAAAACAGCCTCGGGAGAGGCGATCATCGCCTCGATCCTGAGGTTCAAATCTTCCCACAAGAAACCGTTTATCATCCATCTGACCGATGGTGCCTCCAATTGGGGGTGCGGTGTCGAAAATGCGATTCGTACATGCCAGCGCAAGCGTGTCAATCTGCTGACTCTTGGCATGTGGTGTGGAAAGAAGAGCAAAGAGCAACTGATCGCCGAATATGGCAACCTGGTCCAGTTTGTCGATTCCGTCGATTCATTGCCCCTTCTGTTCAGAACCCTTTTAAATAAGAGCAAATGGAGTTAATATGCAAAAAAGCTCACTTGTAATTGAAAAAGGGGAGCGTGAACGGTTCATGCAGGAGATTCTTGACCGGGAATGGGAGATGTTCCAGGCGGTAAAAAGCGCTACCCCGGCGTCCTGCCAGGAGAGTCCGGAGACGTTTCGAAAAGTCCGCGGCAGCATTTTTCAACTGTGGCCGCGCAAGTTGATGGCCGCTTATTTGATCGAACTGACCGCCGCCAAACGGCACGGGCGGAATCTGCTTACCGAGAAATATGCCCGTATGGACAACCTGATCCCGCCGATCAACACCAACCCGGTGATCGATAAAATCGTGGCCATTGAGGCCCAATGGCAGCAGGCCATTCGCGAGCGCTATCCGGCGTTATACGCGCGCTCCTGCCGAGGGACCGATCGGACCGATGACGGGAATAACTTTTCCGTGTATCTGCGCAGCGAACTCGAAACATACGGCGATACCGCTCTGGATATATACTACGAGTGGGTCGAGATGGCCCGGCGCTCGGGAATGAACTACTCCCTGAGCATGCTGAACCACCTTGTTCTCAACAGTGGGTTTGAGAGCATTGAGGCGGCCGAGGCGTTCTGGTCAAAGGAGATCGACACTTAATGTGCTGGGGGAAGGGGGGAAGCAGATGAAATCATTGCTTGTCATTGGCGGAAGTTATTTCGCCGGCAGAGTTTTCATTGAACAGCTGTCCCCACTGGATCGTTACGACATCCATATTTTTAACCGCGGCAATCTGCCCGTCAACATCCCGGGGGTGGCGCAGATCACCGGCGACCGTGAGCGCCCTGACGATATTGAGCAGCGCATACCGGATCGGCACTGGGATGCCGTGGTCGATTTTTGTGCGTACACCCCGGCGCATATCGATTCCATGCTCAGCCATATTCCCGGAACCATCGGCCATTATATCTTCATCAGTACCACCTCGATCTATGCGCCCACGCAAACGGTGCCGATTCCCGAACAGGCGCCCAAGCTGGATGCACCGCAACCTGAGTTGGGCGAGTTTGCCGATTATGGTTATCTGAAATGGATGGCGGAACGCGTCCTTGAAAGAAAGTGCCGGTCAGAGAAGATTGACTACACCATTTTGCGTCCGGCCATTATCTATGGTCGGTACAACTATGCTCCCCGGGAGTCTTTTTTCTTCAAGCACGCCCTTACGGGCACCCCCCTGGTCGTCCCCGTTGATCCCCATATTTTTTATAGTTTCGTCTGGGTCGAGGACCTGGCCGAACTGATCATGGCCTGTCTTGAGAACCAGGCGGTGATGGGGCAGGCGTATAACGTTGCCGGTGAAGAGATGATCTCTTACCGCCGCATGGCCGATGTGATCGAAGAAATCACCGGCCGGAAACTCCAGCGACGGGCGCTGAGCATGGATGAGATCGTTCGTCAACAAGTCCCCATGCCGTTTCCACCGGACGAGCATCTTTTATATGACGGGCGCAAACTGTGCCAGACGCTCGCTTATGAACATACGCCGTTCATCATCGGCATGGCCAAAACGTGGAAGGATTATCAATGCGTGCTACGGCGCAGAAAGGTATATCAATGACGGAAAAGTTCGGTATTACGGTGAAACTGGCAACCGCCCTGGCCCGTCATACGGGCAATCAAAAGCAGATCGGCTGCAAGGTGAACGGTGAAGATGATCTCGCGTCCGTGCTGAACGATCTCGAGGACCAATTCCCGGGGATCAAAGCCAAGATCTGCAGCGCCGACGTTGATCTTCGCGACAGTATCAATGTGTATGTCAATGGGGACAATGTTCGATATCTGAACGGCCTTAAAACCGCATTGAAACAGGGCGATGTGGTCAATATTATTCCTGCCGTGGCTGCGGGATAAAAATGTTTCAAGGAGGGCAAGATGATCGTCGACAGACCCGGATCGCATTTCATTTTTGTTGTTTCCAGCGAGCATGTCCATCGTGGTTACAACTATGTTCGCTACGCGGGGAAACCGCTGACCAACGGGGAATATCTGCAATACTGGGGAAAATGGGTGTTTTTCGGAAACACGGAGACATTGGCCGATTTTGCCCGGCAGATGGACCCCTTTGTGGAGAAGAAGGTCATCCCGGCGGCAAAATATGATCGTGAGATCATTGAGGCCTTTGAACTTGGCGAATGTGTCATGTGTGTCTACTGCGATTTCAGACAGCGCGATGATGTCTGGGGCGTCCTCGAATCCATCGGGGTTGCGGACAAGATGTGGGTCTTTGAGAAGGAAACCATGGAACGGTGGATGCCGGGGGGGCACTTGCTTGAAAAATGGATCGAAGGCAAATCGCTGAGCGGGGAGGCGGCGGACAAGGTTCGCGCGGATGCCAGGCAGACCTTCGAGACGATGTTTGCCGACGAAGACGCCGAATTCAAGGGCGTGATGCAGTAAGGATCCGGCATGCACGCGTCAGATGCGGAAAAGCGATTCTCCAGGCAAACCCTATTGCCCGAGGTGGGACGGCAAGGCCAGGAAAGACTGGCCAGGGCCGCTGTTTTTCTGGTGGGGGCCGGTGGCTTGGCCTCAGCGGCCGCCTATTATCTGGTTGCCGCAGGCGTTGGCACCATCGGTATTGCCGACAGTGACCGGGTTGAGATCAGTAACCTCAACCGTCAAATCTTGCATGATGCCTCCCGTATCGGGATGACCAAGGTGGCTTCGGCCAGGCAGTGCCTGGAAACGTTTCATCCCGGGGTGACCGTTAACACCATCGCTCAGCGATTGACGTCGACGCAGGCTTTGACCACGGTGTTTGCGGACTATGACCTGATAATCGATTGTACGGACAACTTTGCCGCCCGCTATCGCATCAATGCCGCCGCGATGAAAAGTGGAACGCCGTGGATTTACGGCGCGGCCAGCGGTTTCGAAGGCCAGGTGATGACTATCGTCCCCGGCAAGGGGCCCTGTTATCGCTGCCTTTATCCCTCAAGCCCCGGAGATACCGACCGGGTGGTCCCGGTGATGGGGGTGGCACCCGGTATCGTCGGCATGGTCCAGGCTGCCGAAGCGATCAAACAAATTCTCGGCACGGGAACGCTGCTGCTGGGACGGATGCTTTTTGTGGATTTGCTGGATATGAATTTCTCTGAATTGAATATATCCCGCAACCCGAACTGCCCGGATTGTGGTCACTGAGTACAGGCCAATGCGTCAGTGATGGATGAACACTACTTGACAATTTTCAGGTTGGCTCGCGCTTTCCGTGCGGCGTCATGCTTTCTTCTTTCAAAAACGGCTCTCAGGGCGGCTCTGCAGATGACATCCGGCCTGTCTTCGGTGTGCCAATAAGAAGCTTCAAGATAGGCCATCCGAACCATTTTGGCGATGACCATTTGTGCTGAGCGAAGGTCTTTTGAATAGGCGCGCAACGGACAATAAACATTGATGCCATCGTTGTTGGTGTGCATTTCCATGAGACCGAACGTGGCATCGTCAACGACTTTATTCTGCATGATTTCTGCGGCCACCAGGCTGTCGAGTTGCGGGCCCGCATCAATATGATTTATCTGATTGATATTCATAGCATTCTCTCGGAGGTGCATGAATTCCTATCCGGAAAAATGGCCAGATACAAGATTCCGAAAAGCATTGTGATTATGGACGAACTGCCGACCACGGTATGGGGAAAAATCAAAAAGGTCGAGCTGAAACGAAAGCATAGGGAACGTTATCAATCCGTCGATCACACGTGACGGGATGTCACCGCTCTGCACAGCAAATCAACGGCATGCGAGAATTCCTGCATGAACGTCAGGGGGGGCGGTGTAGAGACGAAGAGCCAGCGAAGAAGAATGTGGGTGAAGGATCCGATGAACAGATTTCGATAGATCCGGTTGTTGACTTGCTGACGGAAAATCCCGGCGCGTTTCCCCTCGCCCAAGATCTCTGACAGCTTGCTGAAATAGTTTATAAAATATACATACGAATCGGTCCTGTAGAAATGCTTGTTCAGTTTGATATCGTTAAGGAACAGGGTTAAAAATTCATGGTTGGTGAAAAAAATGAGAAAGTGATTCCAGATGATTCGTCTCAGTTTGGTTAGCGGATCATCCAACTGGAAGGTTTGGTCAAGGTCGACTTTAAATTTTTCAAAGCGTTCCTTGGCGATGGAAAGAAGTAAATCCTGTTTATTGATGTAATACTCATAAATAGTCCCTTCGGCAACGTTGGCCTCATTGCCGATTTCCAGCATTGTGGCACCGTTAAACCCTTTTTGAGAGAAAATGGTGGTGGCGGCGTTAAGGACTGCCTTGGCTTTATCCTCCTTTTTGGTGGCGGTATGATCGACGGGGGGCGCTTCAACCATCGCCAGAACAAACGACATAATATCATCGAAATCAGGCAGCGTCGCGGTCAACTCCCTGGCCGCCAGACAAGACAGCGACTCTTCGTCCAACAGCCCGAAAATCATATCCCGCGCGACAGCAATATTCAAATCGCCACGAAAGGCCCCTTCTGCGACACCTTCCTTGAGAATGCCCGTCAAAACCCCGGCGTATTGCTTCAGGGAATTGTAACTTTCGTGTCGGTAAAACTTTTTGTTGGCTCGGCACTCCAGAAGCAGTCGCTTGACGATTCTTTCATTTCCCTGATTAAAATCGTTTGAATGCAGATGATACCAAATCATCTTGCCAAGCTTTGCCGGTGCACCGATAATTCCCTGGAACTGAAAATTGATGGCTTCGATGGACGATTTCAGATGTGCGTCCAAGGCGCAGAAAAGAAGGTCTTCCTTGTTTTTGAAATAGTGATAGATGATTGAATCAACGACACCGGCCCGGCTGGCAATCTCCGTTATCGTTGATTCACGCAAACCTTTGTCAGCAATAATTTCACTGGCAGCGCTAAGAATTTTTTGTTGTTTATTATTTTCTGCCACCCCATTCTCCTCACATGGCACAAAGCGGATATGGTCGTTTCATTCAATGGTAGAATTTTATTTTTGGGGTACCATATACCTGAGTTGTATTCAATAAATTGCAGATCAAGCGATTTTTTTGGCTCATCGCGGATTAGTGTGATTTTCCCCTATGATCAAAGTCATAGATATTTTACCCATTGATTTTACATCAAAAATTAAAACCACATGTTTGATTTTCACACTAATCCGCGATGAGCCATTTTTTTTGCACGGTTGAATTCATATCCCTTGGAGATCGTTCATAACCATCTTGGCCGCGTATTCTCAGCTGACGCTCAGGCATCGATATTGTTTTTCCGGGCAACCCAGTACCGCAGGCTCGATCGGGGAACATTGTTGTTTTTTGCAAAATCACGCTGGCTCACACTTTGTTCCCTTGTCTCAAAATCATAAACCCGTTTTGCGGTATCGCCTCGTTTCCATGATTCTTTTCCACTTGCCGCACTCAAGGATTCGTTGTATGTTGTATTCATGGCTCGATCTGGTTTTTCCTTGAAAATAAGTAAGTTGCAGCTTCCTTATTTTCTTGTATCAGATCGAGCTTAAAATGTCCCGCACTATCTCATCTTATTATACCACCGTGTAGTAGATGGGCGAATTTAAGATCAAGCCCGAATGTGGTGTCGATTTTGAAATCGTGAAAAGTGGCGACATGGTAACCGCTGTGCGACACAACCCCTCGTCGGGCCGTGCCGGCATCGACACGGCCTGACGGGTCCATTCATGAGGGAGAAGGCGATGGAAGCCATTAAAAAAATACTCCTGGCCACGGACCTGTCCGAAGATTGCAGAAATGCGTACAACTATGCATTCGATCTCGCATCGGCCCTGAACGGACAGATTGCCCTGCTCCATGTGATCGTTCCAAAACCGCTTTCGAGCCCCCTGGAAATGCGCATTAACAAGCTATTGGGCAAAGGGAGTTTTGAATCGATCATGCAGGATTACGAAAATGATGCACGCTCGGTTTTGATTGGCAAGCGTAAAGAGGTCGACATTATCAAGGATGCATTGGCCAAGTTCAGGGCTTCGCTGGCCAAATTTTCGGACAGCGTTGGGGATAAAGGGGCGGGGACGGACAATCCTCCCCCCGACGACGAAATTCTCGTCAACACCGGTGACGTCGTTGAAGAGATCCTGTCCGTGGCCGAAGAACAGAAAAGCGACCTGATCATCCTCAGCACTCATGCCCGTTCGTCGGAAGAGGCCGCCGTTTCAAAAACCGTTCAGGACGTGCTGCGACAAGCCCGGGTGCCGGTGACACTTGTTCCCCCGGTCCGTATCTAATGACCCTGGGGGCTTTTGGGCCAAGTCCTCAACACTGGCGGGTATTGCCCGCGATGATCGCGATTCGGATCAAGGTGACTTCGGCAGGATACCATAAAGCTGGGCCGAACTGCTGAACCTGACCGTTTGTGCATACCCGGAGACGGTGAATGTCAGGCTGAATAACAGGACAATCAGCGCTATTTTTCCAATACTGACCAAATCCGTTTTTTTCATGATACCCCCGCTTTTTGGTAATCCGTGGAAATCATCAAAACCGATTGTCTTGACCGATCCGCGTGCCTGACGGCACTGCGATCAATATCGTTTGCACGAGGCCGTCTGCTTTTCATGCGTCTTCTGCGTTGGGCTTTTCCACACATACCCCCACTATGCGTAAAAAAGCCCGCCTTGAATACGAATGAAAATCCGGCGCATCCTGGTATATTCTTATCCGCCAATCGCCTTAGAGGCCTCCGCTGCCCGCCGAACCATGGATTGACTTTGCCCCTGCGGGTTGGTAAACAATTCCGACTGAATTGACCCCTGTTTCGGATTTGACCATGCCAACGAAAAACAAGCTGAATCCCCTCTACCGACATCCCGACCTTGTTATTTCAGAATGCGATTTCGGCCATGGAATTTTTACCACCACTTTTCTGCCTGCAAACACAACACTTGAAGA
Organism: Desulfosarcina ovata subsp. ovata; assembly: GCF_009689005.1. Classification (NCBI taxonomy): domain Bacteria; kingdom Pseudomonadati; phylum Thermodesulfobacteriota; class Desulfobacteria; order Desulfobacterales; family Desulfosarcinaceae; genus Desulfosarcina; species Desulfosarcina ovata. The sequence goes on from NZ_AP021879.1 coordinate 7,544,044, forward strand.
GTGCCCTTATCTACGGATAAAAGCCGATGAATGTGCCAGTTCGCTGGACGACTATGTGTTCAATCTGGAGTCGGCCGAGGATAACGGCGAGTCGGATTACTATTCCCTGGTGCTCGGTTGGGGCAGCCTTTTCAACCATGCCGATACGCACAATACCGAATACTGGCACGATACGGAACGTGACCTGATCGTTTTTCATACCATCAAGGACGTTCCTGCCGGAAAACAGCTTTTTGTCAACTACGGGAAAGAGTGGTGGCAATCCAGGGAACTGGCCCCTGAATGAGGGCTGCCGATAAAAATATTTGTTCCCTTTTGATTGTCCTGTAAAAAAATATTGACACCCGATCAGAAACCGTTTTAATTTAACTTAACCGGCCGACCGGTCAATATCGTTTTCATCAGGAGCGTTCATTGTCAAAAAAAGTGGTAATTTGTGAAAAAGCATTGGACCTGTTCTGTGAGCGGGGATACGATAACACCCCCATGTCCCACATCGCCAAAGCGATTGGCGCAAGTAAGGCGATTCTTTACCATTATTTTTCCAACAAAGAAGAACTGCTTTTTTCCATAATCGAGTACCAGATGGAAAAATATCTTACGCCCATTCTGGATGACGCTGCACAAATCGAAGATCCTGAGCAGCGGCTGCGTTATTTCATTAAAGGGTACACCCGGCTTCTGGCCAACGACAGTCGATCACGCATCATGGTGCACGAGGCTCATCGTTTAGATCCTGAACATTCAAAAATCATCCAGGCCCGTCACAACCGATTGTATCAGCTGATTTATGACACCATTGCGGAAATGGAGGCCCAGGGCAAAGTGCGCGCCCCGCAAAAGGCATTCACCACCTTTGCCGCCATCGGCATGTGTTCGTGGACTTTTTACTGGTTCGATTACCAGCGGAAGGAATTAGCCGACCAACTGGCCGACACTTTCGCTGATTTGTTTTTCAACGGTATTTTAAACTCCTGCGGCGACACGGATTAACGAAAAACACAATCGGCCGCGAAAAGCGTTACAGTGTGGCGTAATTTTTTGGGACTTTAAGTTGACCGGTCGGCCGGTCATGTTTTTTGCGGGATAGTGCAAACATGGCTGTTCAGGTCGTCCGTTAGATGATGCATTGATGGACGCCGTTTTTTTATGAACGGAATCCATCCCTATATTTTATGAAAGCAATAACCGATCAGAAGTCATAGGAAATTGGGTATCTGGCGGAAATCATGGCAAGGAGGGATGATGGACAGATATGCGTGTTGGCAACAGGTATGGCCGGAAGGGGTTCCACAAAACATAGAGGCAGACAAACCGTTTACCGAGTATTTCAGGGACCGGGCAACCGAGCGACCGGATGCCGTGGCCATCTACTTTTATGGCTATGAGATCGACTATGCGACGCTGAATCGCAAGATCGATCAATTTGCCAATGCTTTGATCGACCGGGGATTGAACAAAGGCGATCGGGTCGGTGTTTTTCTGCAGAACAGCCCCCATTACGTGATCAGTTTCTTCGGGGTTATCCGTGCCGGTGGCATCGTGGTCAATCTCAACCCCATGTTCAAAGCCATGGAACTGGATCCGATCATCGAAAAAACCGGGATCGAGACCATCATCGTTCAGGACAGCCTATTCGCGGAACTGAACAAAACAATCAATCTTCCCTCCTCCGAGCGGGTTATTGTGGCCCGGCTGTCCGACTATATTCCGGAAAATCCGCAGTTTTCCCCGCCGCCCGAGGCACTGGGCACCAACGAATCCTTTCCCGGAACCGTCGATTTCCAGGAATTGATCGCCTCGGGGAAGCCGGAATCGGTGTGCCGTATTGATGATATGGATGCGGATCTGGCCATGCTCCAGTTGACCGGCGGCACCACAGGCGTGCCCAAGGCGGCCATGATCAGCGTACGCGCCTTCACCCTGGCCGTTTTGATCAACCGGGCTTGGTACCGTTTGACGACAGCGGATACCAGCCTCGGGGTGGCGCCGTTCTTCCACATCATGGGACTGCAGGCGACCATGGTGCCGTGCCTGGTGTCGGGTTGCACCCTGTTGGTGATTACCCGTTTTGATCCGCAGACGATCGCCAGGGTCATCGCCGAGCGGGGTTGTTCGGTCTGGGTGGCGGCCCCCACCATGCTGACCGACCTGGTCAACATGCCGGAGATAGAGGGATTCGACTTCTCTTCCTTAAGGGTCATCGTTACCGGTGGTTCGCCGATTTCGCTCAGCCTACAGCAGCGCATTAAAGCACTGGCGCCCAACAGCCAACTGGGTGAGGGTTACGGTATGACCGAGATCCTCGCCTCGGGCGGCGTGCATACCCCGCTTGGCCGATGGAAAGAGGGGTTTTGTGGGATTCCCATGATCAACGACCTTAAAATCGTTGATCTTGAAATGGGGGAAAAGGAGATGCCACCCAATCAAGAAGGCGAAATTGTCATCAAAGGATCCACGGTCATGCAGGGATACTGGAACCAGCCGGAGGAAACCCGGGACGTCTTCCGCGACGGTTGGTTCTATACCGGCGACATCGGTTTTTTGGATGAAGAGGGCTATCTGAAAATTGTCGACCGAAAAAAGGAGTTGATTCTCTGCTCCGGATTCAATGTCTATCCCAGCGACCTGGAGAACATCATGAGCCGCCATCCCGCCATCCTCGAAGTGGCCGTGATCGGCGTTCCCGATGATTACCGGGGAGAGTCGCCCAAGGCAATTGTGATTTTGAAAGATGAGTATCAGGACAAGGTCACGGAAAAGGACATCGTTGATTGGTGCCGGGAAAACATGGCTTCCTACAAGCGCCCCCGGGAAGTTGAATTCCAGCAAGCCCTGCCCAAGTCCGGTGCGGGTAAGATATTAAAAAGATTGCTGAACTGATTGTTCATAAAGATTTAGCAGAAAAGCATCAAGGAGGTAAAATGGGTGTAACTATTTCCAATCATAGTGAACATGTCCGTATTCTGCGCATCGACCGGCCACCGGTCAATGCGCTGGACAATCCGACAATGGAAGCCTTTGGCGAAGCGGTGGACACGGCCATGCAGGACAGCTCCGTTCGTGTGATTGTGGTAACCGGTGCAGGAGAAAAAGCTTTTGCTGCCGGTGCGGACCTGGATGAACTGGCGGTCTGTGACCCCGAAGGCGGGAAGAAGCTGGTCAGCGGGGTCAAGACGATCATGGGCAAGCTCAGGCAAGGCACCAAACCGGTGATTGCGGCCATCAACGGCCTGGCAGCCGGCGGCGGTCTCGAACTGGCCATGTCCTGCGACATCCGCGTTGCCGATGGGCGGGCCGGACTTGGGTTGCCGGAAGTGACCCTGGGGGTTCTGCCCGGCTCCGGGGGTACCCAGATGCTGCCGCGCCTGATCGGCGTCGGCAGGGCACTCGACATGATGCTTTCCGGTAAAATCATCAGCGCGGAAGAGGGTTTCCGGCTGGGTTTGATCGATTTGGTGGCTGGTGAGGCCGGTGCACTGGCCGACGCGTTGGCCATGGCGGAAAAGCTGTCCGCCAACGCTCCCCTGGCCATGGCGGAGATCAAGGCCTTGGCTTATGCGACCCTGTCACAACCATTGGCGCAGGGCTTTGAGATGGAGACCGACGGTTTTGGTCGGCTTTGTGAAACCCAGGATCGGGACGAGGGGATTGCCGCGTTCAAATCCCGGCGCAAAGCGGTTTTTCAAGGAAAATAATGGAATTATAGAAGAAAAGGAAAGAGAGATATGACGATGGATACAAATATTCCGGTAATTGTGTCGGCGGTGAGAACGCCCATTGGCGTTTTTGGCGGATCCCTTAAATCGGTCCTCCACGAGCAGTTGGCCGTGCCGGTATTGAAGGAAGTTTGCGAGCGGGTGGATTTCTCCAAGGATTTGGTCGACGATGTCTATTGGGGCACCGTCATGGTTCGCAGTGATGAGAACGGCCTGGCCCGGGGGGCGGTGCTGAAAGCCGGATACCCGGATCGGGTGACTACCGTTCAGGTCAACCGCGCCTGCTGCTCCTCCATGGAGGCCATCCGGATTGCGTCCATGGAAATCCGGTTGGGCGAGTCCCAGGCGGTGGTGGCCGGCGGCGGGGAGAGCATGAGCAATGTCTCCTACAGCATCAAAAATGCCCGCTGGGGACTGGGCTGGCGCCACCAGGAACTGTCCGATGGCGTTTATGATGGATTGTTCGACCATCACACCGGCCTGATCATGGGCATGACCGCGGAAAATGTGGCCGAGAAATATGGAATCACCCGGGAAATGCAGGACGAATTTTCCTACACCAGCCAGATGCGGGCCAAGAAAGCCCTGGAGACCGGGCGTTTCAAGGATGAGATCGTGCCGATCGTCATCCCCGGCAAGCGAGGCAAGCCGGATAAGATTGTCGACACGGATGAACACCCCAAGCCGCAAACCACGCTGGAGGAGTTAAGCCAGCTGAAGCCGGCATTCAAAAAGGACGGCAGCGTCACCGCCGGCAATGCTTCGGGTTTGAATGACGGCGCCAGCGCGGTGCTGGTGCTTTCCAAGGCCATGGCCGACCAGTACCAGATGAAACGCCAGTGGCGCGTGGTCGGATCCGCGGCCATCGGCGTGGATCCCACGATGATGGGCATCGGTCCCATCGACGCCGTCCGCAAACTGTTCAAGCAGACCGGGTACACCATCGACGATATCGAATTGTTCGAAATCAACGAGGCCTTTGCCGCCCCTAGCGTGGCTGTGGAAAAAGAGTTGGGATTGAACCGCGACATCGTCAACGTCAATGGCAGCGGAATTGCCCTGGGGCATCCCATCGGCGATACGGGTTGCCGGATCGTGGTCAGCCTGATTCATGAGATGGAAAAGCGGGGACTCAGCCGGGGCCTGGCCTCTTTGTGCGGCGGTGGCGGTCATGGGCAGGCCATTATCATCGAACGGGTGGAATGATCACGGCAATCACGAATCAATTGAGAATCCGCCGGGAATGTCACCGGCCGGCATACGGCTGACCGGTGGTCATTTCCGGCACGCTTCATAGAAAGGTGGGATCAATGCAAACGCCAAAAAAGGTGGGTGTCTTGGGTGCTGGAACCATGGGGGCTGAAATTGCGCTCTGTTTCTCGGTGGCAGGGGCGTCGGTGGTTCTGAAGGATGTTGAACTGGCTCTGGCCGAGAAAGGCAAAGCCCGACTGGCCAAGGTGGTCGATAAGGCAGTCGAAAAGGGCCGTTTCCCGGCTGAAGAACGCGATGCGGTTCTGGATCGTATCGTACCGACCGGCGATTATGAGCCGATGGCCGATGCCGATCTGGTCGTCGAGGCGGTTTTTGAAAAAATCGAACTGAAAAAGGCGATTCTGTCCGAGGCGGACCAGGTATGCAAGCCCGAGTGTGTCCTTGCCACCAATACCTCGTCGATTCCGATTACCTTGCTCTCCACTGCGGTATCCGAGGCGCGGCGGCCGCGTTTTGTGGGCGCGCATTTTTTTGCACCGGCGTTTGTCATGAAACTGGTGGAAGTCATTCCCGGCCTGGAGACGTCCGACGAGACCGTCGATGTCGTCATGGAGGCTTGCCGGCAGATCAAGAAAAATCCGATTCTGGTCAAGGATACCGCCGGATTTGTGGTCAACCGGATGCTCTTCGCCCTGTTCAATGAGGCCGTACGGTTGGTTGACGAAGGTGTTGCCAGCTGTGAAGACATCGACACGGGTTGCCGTTTGGGCCTGGGCCATCCACTGGGACCATTTGCCCTGATGGACATGGCCGACCTGGAGATGGCCCTGGACGTGAGTAATCTGCTCAAAGATGCCCATGGTGACCGTTTTCGTTTCGGTACCGCCCTGAAACAACGGGTTTACGCCGGACACCGGGGCAAGCGATTTGGCCGGGGGTGGTATGCATACGATAAAAAAGATTGATTGAAGACTGATGATACAAAGGAAAAAGCAATATGGCAAACTTGATTACAGACCGTCGGGATATCGATTTCGTTCTCTACGAACAGCTGGATGTTTTGGCATTGAGCAAATTTCCCAAGTACAAGGGGTACAACCGCAAAACCTTTGATTTGATCATTTCCGAGGCGCGCAATTTCGCACTGAAAGAACTGCTGCCCATCTGGGTTGACGGGGATCGCGTGGGAGCGACTTTTGAAAACGGCCAGGTGCGGGTGCCGCCGTCCTATCATCGTGCCTTCAAGCTCCTGTGCGAGGGCGAATGGACGGCACTGGCGGAAAGTCCCGAGTGGGGCGGGCAGGGGGTGCCGATCACCATCAGTGTGGCCGCCGATGAATTTCTTGTGGGCGCCAATCTTACCTGCAACAGCTATGCGACGTTCGGTGGCGGAACCGCCAAAATGATCGAACTCTTCGGCACCGACGCCCAGAAAGAACTTTTTCTCAAGAACCTCTACACGGCCCATTGGGGCGGGACCATGCTGCTCACCGAAGCGGATGCCGGATCCAACGTGGGGGCCCTGAGCACATCGGCGACGTCGAACCCGGATGGCACTTATTCCATCAGCGGGAACAAGATTTTCATCACCAACGGCGATCAGGACCTGACCGAGAATATCATTCATCCAGTGCTGGCCCGTATCGAAGGCGACCCGCCGGGCAGCAAAGGTCTCTCCCTGTTCATCGTTCCTAAAATATGGGTCAACGAAGACGGCAGCCTGGGCGAATTCAACGATGTGGTGTGCACGGGTATCGAGGAGAAAATGGGCAGTCACGGCAGCGTCACCTGCAGCCTTGCCCTGGGCGGCAAGGGCAAGTGCCGTGGCATTCTGCTGGGCAAGCCGGGGCAGGGAATGATGATCATGTTCCACATGATGAACGAAGCCCGCCTCAAAGTCGGTTTTCAGGGGTTCATTCATGGATCGGCAGCCTATCAGTACGCCCTGGCCTATGCCCGTGAACGGCGCCAGGGATACGACCTGGAAAAAGGTAAAAATGTCGATGACGAGCAGGTTCCCATTATCCGGCATCCGGACGTGCGGCGCATGCTGCTCTGGATGAAATCCCATGTGGAAGGCATGCGCAGCCTGGAATACTATATCGCCCACAGTTTCGACATGTTGGAGAGCACGGACGATCCCGACGCCAAAGGCTATTACGAGGGGGTCACGGCCCTGCTCACGCCGGTGCTCAAAACCTATTGCGCGGTCAAGGGTTTCGATATCTGTGTCAAGGCCATCCAGGTGTATGGGGGCTACGGTTACACCAAGGATTTCCCGGTGGAGCAGCTCGCCAGGGATGTCAAGATCACTTCCATTTATGAAGGGACGGATGGCATCCAGGCCATGGACCTGATCGGCCGCAAACTGGCCATGAACAAAGGGGCCGTATTTGCAGCCTTCATCAAGGAGATGAGAACTGCCGCCGAGCGTGCCGCCGCCATCGAACAATTGGCTCCCCTGGCCGCCGATGTCCAGGGCGCGGTCGATCGCTTTGAGGCGCTGACCAAGCATATCCAGGAGAGCATGCGCTCGGCATCGTTTAAAGTCGCCTTTGCCAATTCGGTTCCTTTCCTCATGGTCATGGGGGATGTGATCATGGCCTGGATGCTGATCTGGCGGGCCAGTATTGCCAGTGAAAAGCTTCAGAAGAAAAGCAAAGGCAAGGACCTGGCGTTTTATCAGGGCCAGGTTTTCAGTGCCGAATATTTTGTCAAATCGGTACTTCCCGAGACCCTTGGGCAGATGGATGCCATTGTTTCCGGTGGCGACGCCGTCGTGAATATCAGCGAGGAGGCTTTTGGAGGCTGAGTTCCGCATATAAAACGGGCGGAAGCGCCAACTGGCGCTTCCGCCCGTTTTGTTTATCCGCCAATCGCCTAAAAGTGGGTTCGTTTACGGTGAAACCTCTTGTGCCAGGGACCTCAATTGATCAGCCGTCAATGGGGTGCCGAAAGCGACGAATTGTTCAGTCGGCGGTGCGCTATTGCCGACGGGTTCCCACCCGCTTTTCGTCCTGTTCAGAAAAACCCAGTCAAGCTTTCCTTGTATGACCGGGACAACCCCTTTCCATGTTTGCAGTTCACCGTTTTTAAATTCGACGACGGGTATCTTTTTTCCGTCCTGAAGCCGCATCACCGCTTTGTTTTGATGACAGTCGTCGCAGGGGCGGCCCTCGGCGCTGATGGAATGGGTGAAATAGGGGGCATAGGCGATGAATTTTTTATCCTGGTAGACCAGTGTTTGAACATTTCCGGAAGTGACTTTGTCGTCATGGTTAATCAGGAGCAGCCAGTCTTTCATGGGGATAAAATTCCCCTTTCTCTTTCCGGTATCCAGAAATGTATCGAAATGGCAGTTGTAGCAGCTCACCGTGCTGCGCACATGGCAGGCGGCGCAGGCCAGTTTATCGCCGTGAACGCTATGGCTTTCCGTATCGGCATCGAACTCGGGGGATTCCCGTTCCTGCTTGACATGGCACTCTTCACAACTGGCCCGCAGCCCCTTGGTGTGGCGCATGGACGGTCGAAAGCGTCCATCGCCATGAACGTCGGAGCGATAATGGCAATCCGCACACACCATGCCTGCGCTGATGTGCACATCCATCTGCCCCCTTTCACCATCGAACTTGAAGGTCAGTCCCTCCCGGCCGTGGCAAGGCATGCAAGTGTTCATTTCCTTGGCTCTTCTCTCGGAGAAGTACTGCTTTTCCCTCTTTTGAGCTGCGTGGCAGGTATCGCAGCTTTTTACATGACAGCTTTTGCAGTCAAGTTGCTCATAGGGAATCTTCGTGACTTGTTTGAATCCCCCGGCATCTTCATACCAATGCCGCATTCCCTCACCGGTGTAATGAAGGCTTTTGCTATAGAAGGAGTTGATGCAATCAGGATGGTCGGATGCAGAACCCGCCATGAGCATGGAACTGAAACCGATGGCAATGACAATCGTGCCCAGCGTAACGATCATTTTTTTCATGGATGATTTCCTTCCTTTTTATTGCAGAGCGCGTCCGTGGTACGATAACAGGGCTTCTCTTTTAACGTTCCGCCAGGAACCAGCATAACGGCACATGAGGCCCATTGAAAAATGAGTTGCGCGACTTCTCCCAGACGATTGTAACAAGGCCTGTTGTTTCGATAGTGGCATCCCAGAATAATGATATCGACGCTGTTGCGTTCAGCGTATTTGAGAATTTCCGTTGCGGAATCGCCGGCTTGCCATGCAAACTGATAGTTTTGAAAACTACCCAACCGTGGTGAATTGATTGCTTTGAATCGATGGAATTCCGTTTGTATTTTTTCAAGATATTTTTTTTCAGTGAGAGGCGAATGGGATACCGGTTTCACAACAGAAAGAATATCCAGCCGTGCCGCACAACATCCGGCTAAATTCAATGCCATTTTGAAAGCATTGCTGCCCGTTTGTGAAAATTTCAAGGGCAGCAGAATTTTACGAACCGTTACATCCTTATCGTCGTTTTCCATGATGAGGCTCCGGCATGCCTGATAATATGGGGCACAACCCTTGATGATTGACGCTCCGGGTGGAAACAATTCTCAAAAAGGCGATTTTTATTGAATGTAGTTTTTGGGTGGTTTTAAGCGTTCTAAATAACACCCAATCATATAATAAGCATAAGATCAATAAAAAATGCAAAGCGACTTTGGGGCGATGTGTTTCTGCCGACCTGGGTAAATTGACTTTCCATGTGGCTGAGATTTAAAATGGCTTCGGTTACGGTGACCTTTTCGTGCCAGGGACTCCATTTTTTTACAAAAGTTCATATTTACAACCATCAAGGCGGTGTGGTAGCAACGGTGCGAATCTTCCGGTGAACCGCGAAATTTAAATGAGACCGACTCATGGCCAGGCATAAGAATTCGACCTTCAATATCCTGATGTATTCCCACGACACCTATGGTCTCGGCCATATCCGCCGTACCATGGCCATTGCCAACCAATTAAAAACAACGGGTACCAACATCCTTATCCTCACCGGTTCCCCCATCGTGGGGCGTTTCGCGTTTCCCAAGAACATCGATTTCGTACGCATTCCAGGCATGATCAAGGTCACCAACGAAGAGTATCTGCCACTTTCCATAAAGCTCAATCCCAATCACGTCCTGGCAATTCGCGAAAAAATTATCCTCGCCACGGCCAAGGCGTTTCGGCCGGCCCTGTTTATCGTGGACAAGGAACCCCTGGGGTTAAAAAAGGAAGTGCTCTCGACCCTGTTTTGGATGAAAAAATGCCAGCCGCGCTGCAAAACGATTCTGGGATTGCGGGACATCATGGACGATCGCGAGGTGGTCCGTCGGGACTGGACCAAGAAAGACATCTACACCCATCTAAAACGGCTTTATGACGAAATCTGGGTCTACGGCCAACAGGACTTTTACGATCCCATCACCGAATATGCCATTCCGGAAACCGTCAGCCGCAAAATGGTCTTTACCGGCTATATTCCTCGAAAAATCCCTGCTCGCAAGACGGTTTTGGAGACCAAGCGCAGCCTGGGCCTTGCCGATGATCAGAAACTGATCGTGGTTACCACCGGTGGTGGGGGGGACGGCTTTGCCATCATGGACAACTATATGGCCATGCTGGAACAAGAATCCCAACCACTGCCGTTTCGGAGCGTTTTGGTTTTCGGTCCTTTCATGCCCAAACAGCAGCGGCAGCAGATCATCGAGCGCGGACGGCGGCACCAGGTAATCACCTGCCGGTTTTACCGTCGCATGGAAGAACTTCTGGCGGCCGCCGACGTTGTTATCAGCATGGGCGGGTACAACACGATCTGCGAAATTCTTTCTCAAGGGACCCTTTCCCTGGTGGTCCCCAGGGAAACACCGCGCAAGGAGCAACTGCTGAGGGCACAGGCCTTGCAACGTCACGGGTTGGCCGATTTCATTCCCTGGCATGAATTGAATCCAACTGCGTTGAAGGCCAAGATCATCGCTTTGCTTGAAAATGGCAGTGCCCATCATGAGGCCATCGGCAAATTCCAATTCACCGGGCTTTCGGTGATGCACGACCGCATCCGAATCTTCAAAGAGCAGCCCTATGTCGCTTAATCCATCCATAGCCCCAAAAACGACCATCGGTATGATTCTCAAAGGGTATCCGCGTATATCGGAAACCTTTATTGCCAACGAAATCCTCTTGCTCGAGCGGCTGGGTTTCGATGTGCACATCTTTTCCATGCGCCAGCCGCGGGAAGCGTTCGCTCACGCCACGGTCCGCGAGATCAAGGCGAAGGTGGACTATCTCCCGGAAAATCTGTTGGCTCCGCTGCCGATTTTTCTGTGGTATAATATTCAATTGTTGTTAAGGCGCCCCCGGGCCTACCTGGCGGCCTTGGGACTGACCTTGAAGCGGTGGTGCCGCAGCCGCAAATCCGCCACCTTCAAGCACCTGTTGCAGGCGGGTTATTTGGTTCAGCGCTGCCTCCCCCGGACCCGTGTCGGCCACCTGCACGCCCATTTCGCCCATTCGCCCACGTCGGTGGCGCTGTTCAGCTCCGTTCTCTCCGGGCTGCCGTTCAGTTTTACCGCCCATGCCAAAGACATCTACACCAGTAACCCGGCACAGCTCAGGGAAAAAATCGAAAAGGCCGCCTTTGTGGTCACCTGTACCGAATACAACCGCCGCCATCTCCTGCGGTTGACAGGCTCGGCCGCCAAATCGGTCCACCGGGTTTATCATGGCATCGATCTGCGTTTCTTCAACTCAGAGTTGGACAAAGCATCCCCAAAGCCGCCGTACCGGCTGCTGACCGTCGCGCGCATGACCGAAAAAAAAGGGCTGGACGATGTTTACCGTGCCTTGGCCATACTCAAGGCGCGCGGCATCCCGTTCACTCATACCCTGATTGGTGAGGGCGACGACCGGGATGAACTGCTGGCCCTGATCGAACGGCTGGATTTGGACGATGTGACCCGATGGCTGGGCACCCAGCCCCACGGCGTGGTGCTGGACGAGTACCGCAATGCCGATGCGACGGTTCTGGGCTGCCGCATCGCGGCCAACGGCGATCGGGACGGCATTCCCAACGTCATCGTCGAAAGCATGGCCGTGGGCGTGCCGGTCGTGGCCACGCGGGTGTCCGCGATTCCGGAAATCGTCAGGCACGGGCAAACCGGCTTGCTGGTATCGCCGAAGAAACCGGCCGAATTGGCGGATGCCATTTTGCGGGTACTCGATGATACCGAATTGCGGGCCAGGATTATCCCCGCGGCCAAGGTTGCCGTCAACCGTGATTTCGACAACCGCCGGCTGATTCGCGATCTGGCGGCCATCTACTCCCGTTACATGGGCACTTGAACGCAGGCGGATCCGGTCGTGACGGAAATGAACCCATGAACGCTGCGCCATCCCTGCCATTGAACATCGCCTTCTACGCCCCGTTCAAGCCCCTGGATCACCCCCATCCCTCAGGCGATCGGGCGATTGCCAGCAGCCTTTTCAATTATCTCGAGGGGCGCGGCCACCGGCTGTACATTGCTGACCGGTTGCGCACACGCTGGATTTTCAGGCAGCCGTGGCGGTGGCCGCATCTCATGATTGCACGTCAACGGGTCGTGCGCCGTTGTACCGGCAAAAGGACGGACCTGTGGCTGACCTATCACAGCTATTACAAGGCGCCGGACCTCCTGGGCCCGGTGGCCGCACGAAAAGGCGGACTGCCGTACGTGATCTTTCAGGCGAGCTATGCCACCAAATACCGCCGGCGGCCCGGTACCGTTTTGGGATTTCACCTCAACCGGCGGGCCCTTCTGGCGGCCGACCACATTTTTGTCAACCGGCATTCCGACTTGAAGAATTTAAGGCGTCTGTTGCCCGATGAACGGTTGACCTATGTGGCACCGGGTATTTTCCCCGACCAGTTCACCTTTCATGCCCAAAGCAGACGCGAATTGCGTGGCCGCTGGCGGGCCGATGGTCTGCCGGTGGTCATGACGGCGGCCATGTTCCGCGCGGACGTGAAAACCCAAGGCCTGCTGCTGGTGATCGAGGCCCTGGCCCTCCTGCGCCGGCGGGGGCGCCGCTTCCTTTTGGTGATTGCCGGCGACGGTCCTGAGCGGGGGCGCCTCCAGGCTGCGGCCCGGGCCAGGATTCCCGGTCAATGTCGATTTCTGGGTCGAATCGCACGCGAGGAGATGTACCGATATTACAGTGCTGTCGACCTGTTTGCCTTTCCGGGCATTAACGAATCGCTCGGGATGGTCTTTCTGGAAGCGCAGGCCTGCCATCTTCCTGTGGTGGCCTTCGATAATGGCGGAATTCCTGAAATTGTGCGCGATGGCCGAACCGGTTTTCTGACACCCCTCTTTAATCTCGACGCGTTTGCGGATGCCATCGACCAGCTCATCACCAATCCGGCGCTTTGCCGCAACCTGGGGGAAACGGCCGGCCGGCATGTCCGTTGCCATCACGACCTGGATGTCAACTACGCGCGCATGCATGCGAAACTCGTCCGCATCACCGCCGGTGGAATGAAAACAAATGCACCGAGATGACGCTTCGACAACTCGCTTCGGGCTGCTCCGTCATGTGGAAACCGTCTGGAATCGCGAAAAGCGGATTCAAGGGCAGCAGGATTCGCCGCTGACCGCCAACGGTACGGCCATGGCCCGTCAATATGGAACCCGCCTGGCGGCCTACCCATGGAACCAGATCGTCACCAGCGACCTCGAACGGGCGGTGCAAACCGGACGTTTGATCAATGAAACCCTGAAACTTCCGTCCACCAGCGTGCGATCACTCAAGGAAATGGATTGGGGCGAATGGACCGGATTTACCCTGGCCCAGATCCGGGCCGCCGGTCCCGAGCGGCTGGCGCTCCTGGACGTCGATTTCTGGAACCACGGCCCGCCGGGGGGGGAAACCCGCGGGCAGCTGTTTGTCCGCATTCGCGAGGCCCTGTTGTCCATGGCCCGTTGCCATCGGCATGAGCGCATCCTGGTCGTAGTCCATGGAGGCGTCCTCAAGGCCTTGTTTCAGGGGCTGGCCGATTCTCCGACCGGGCAGGTGACCCAGCGCCCGGTTTCGGGCTACCTGCATTGGTTAACCAGCGACGGGAAAACGTTATTTCTGGGTGACGCCGAATGGATGGGGGAGACTCGGTGAAAATTTTTTTCTATTGTCAACACGTGCTGGGGCTCGGCCATTTTTTTCGGACCCTCGAAATCTGCCGCAAGCTCGATGCCCATGATGTGGTACTGGTCACCGGGGGGACCCGCGTGGAGATCCCCCTACCGGACCACGTCAGGGAAAAGCGCCTGCCGACCCTGATGATGGATGAAGGCTTCAAGACCCTGATCTCCGGTGCAGAGGATCAGGCCGTGGCTGACATTCAAGCGCAGCGCCAAACGGTGTTGTGGGAACTGTTTCGCGAGGAGCGGCCGGATCTTTTAATTATCGAGCTCTACCCGTTTGGGCGTAAAAAATTCAGGGTCGAGCTGGATTCCATTTTGTCCGCCGTTAAAGATGGGCGCCTGCCGCCCTGCCGCGTCGTCTGCAGTTTGCGGGACATCCTGGTGGAAAAGGACGACACGGCGGCCTATGAGCAGCGGGTGGTTAACACCATGAACGCCTATTTCGATGCCCTGCTGGTCCATGCCGACCCCGGGTGGCTGCGGCTCGACCAGACCTTCGGGCGGGTGCCGGACCTTGAACCCCCGCTAATTTATACCGGTTTCGTGGCCGAGCGGGCACCCCGCGATGCCCGGTGGCGGATGCGGACCCGCCTGGGGCTGTCGTCCGGGAAGCGCCTCGTCATCGCCAGCGCCGGCGGCGGCAAGGTGGGCGGTCGACTGCTCGGATCGGTCGTCTCGGCCATGGCCCATCTGCCCGACGACGATTTGCACCTGATCGTCTTTACCGGACCCTTCATGGACGATGCAACGGTTGACGATTTGCGGCGCACCGCAGATCCTCGCATTGTCGTCCAGCGCTTTACCGACGAATTCCTCGCCCATCTTGCCGCGGCCGATCTTTCCATCTCCATGGCCGGCTACAACACCTGCATGAACATTCTGGCCGCCGGTGTGCCGGCCCTGGTCTGGCCGTTCGCCCAGAACCGCGAGCAGCGCATGCGTGCAGAATTGCTGGCCGATCACGGCGCTTTAACGGTGTTGGGAAACGACGATCTTGAGCCCGGGGGGCTGGCAGGCCTCGTGAAAACCGCACTGGAAGTGAAACCTTGTGCCCGATTGACCATCAATCTTGACGGCGCCGCCGAAACGGCCGCCTGGCTGGAGACCGGTTTGGCATCCAAACCATCGATCTAAAGGAGCGACCCATGTCCAAACCCATTTCCCCGTTATGGCGGCAAATGCCCGCCGACATTGACGAGCGCTTGCGGCAGATCGTCCATTCAGCACCCCCGTGCAAGGTTTTTTTCCGGGCGGATGACATTGGTGTCCCCGGATCGATGTTCAGCCGCCTGCTCGGCATTTTTGCGGCCCACAACGCGCCCCTCGCGCTGGCGGTGGTGCCCACTTGGCTGACTTTTCCGCGTTGGGAGGCCATCCAGCGCGAGGCGGCCCCCAACGCCCGCCTGTGGTGCTGGCATCAGCACGGCTGGCGGCATCGCAACCATGAGCGGGAGGGGAAAAAGCAGGAGTTTGGCCCCAACCGGGCACTGACGGCGATCATCAGCGATGTCACCCGTGGGCAGCAGCGGTTACGAACGATCATGGGTAAGGCGTTTCAGCCGATTTTTACGCCACCATGGAATCGCTGCGATGATCGAACACTGAGTGTGCTTGCCGACAATGGCTTCGCCGCCGTCTCCCGCTTCGTGACCAAACAACCGCCTGGCCGGCTACCCCTTCCTGACATCCCCGTGAGCGTGGACCTGCACACCCGTAAATGCAGAAACAGCAAGGAAGATTGGCGGGCGCTTTTTTCCGAACTCGCCGATGGCCTGGCGCGGCCGGTGTGCGGGATCATGATCCACCATCAACGCATGAATGACGCCGCCTTCGTTTTTCTGGAAATCCTTTTAAAACGGCTCAGCGCCAGGGGGAGTCTCGTTTCCCTGGAATGCCTGCTTGAAAGTGCCTAAGGATCGGGAATTTTATTAATTAAACGAAATTGCTTGTTCTTGCGCCCGTCTTCCGCGTTGCATCAACGGCCACATACTCCCGGTATGCAACCCTTGATGCGCCTTGAAGACGAACACAAGCCCGGCGCAATTACGTTCAATTAATTTCATCCCCGATCCTAATCCACCGAGAGGCGAATCGGTATGCGGGTTTTGCCACGGATGATGTCCAGAAGCTGTATGAACTGCGGTCTGAACCGTTCGATGTCATTCGGGTCGGCATAGCGCGAAACGCCGCTGCTGGTCATTTTGACGATATCTTCCCTCCACACATAGCCCGAATGCAAAAAAAGATTTTTAAGAAGCCCATTGACTTGCCGGCTTGCAATGGTGCTGCCTGAGTTGGCCAAAAACCATTCCCGGGGAGCAAAGTCCACGGTATGGTCGACAACGTGGCGAATCGTTGCGGCAAGTGC
The DNA here is from genome assembly GCF_009689005.1 of Desulfosarcina ovata subsp. ovata. NCBI lineage: Bacteria > Pseudomonadati > Thermodesulfobacteriota > Desulfobacteria > Desulfobacterales > Desulfosarcinaceae > Desulfosarcina > Desulfosarcina ovata. The sequence goes on from NZ_AP021879.1 coordinate 7,560,502, forward strand.
GTGTTCCTTTACGGCCAGTCCGGTTTGCGGAGTAAAAATGTCCATGTTGGTGCCAGCCATGGAGGAATTGACCACCTGGGGAATGTCGGAGCGCATGAATTCGTAAATGGCCCGGCAGCCGTTTTCATTCAGGGATAGATGCACGCCCATACGGCATTTGGCCAGGATTTCCGGGACCTCGCCGCGTTTCAGGTTCGTCAGGACCTGCACCCGCCCCTCGAGTGCTTTGGCGCGTACCATTTGATTGAATGCCGCGATATTGTCTTCTGAACCCCGGCCCAGAAACACGGCCGTGCAATGTCTCAAGGGGGATTCCTGCAGCAGTTCCAGCATGCGCCGATGACGTTTTCTATCCATTTCATCAAAGGTTCCATTGAACACAATGTCGTATTGGGGCATGGTTTTGGGCGGCAGATCGATCCGTTCATCCAGATATTCGGCGTGGGCCAGTTGAGTGGCCCAGGTATTGGTCTGCGCGGAAAGAAAACGCGCGTCTTCGGCGCCGCAAACACCGAACAGGCAAGGATCGGTGCCATGGCTGAACCGCCTTAACCAGGTTTGGCGAAAGGCCACGCCAATGGGCGGTTCAATATAGAGGATGTAAAACCGTCTAAGCTCATTTAAAAGATCCCCATCGGCAAAAATGTAGGGCAGGGCGAAAATACGCAGAACGCCTTTTTCCTCGGGCAGCCGGGGTTTTTTCAGAACTTGGCAAAAATGTCTGAGTTTGTATTGTTTCTGCTTTTTTTTATTCAGTTTCCTGGATATTTTGCCGGTCTCGGACGCGAGCTGAGCCATCAGTTCGGGCGCTTTCGGGTATGCCCGGCAGGCTTTCCTGAACCACTGCCATTGATCGGGAAAAGGCAGCAAGGCCAGGAACAGCAGCGCTTCTTTTTTTACCTCGGGGGATTGGGTTTCGGAACCGGTCGCATTCACCATCCGGGTAAAAAACGCCGCCCGTTCGCGAAAAACCCGGTAGGGCCAATCCAGGCCCTTGTCGTTTTCCAGTTCCGGGCGCTGCCATAGTAGCAGTGCGCGCAAGGCGTCATTGAGCTGCACACGCTGGTGGATCAGTTCGGTGCCATCCAGGGAATCGAAAAGCCGGTCGGTATCGACCTGGTCTGCAAACGCCATGATGGTGGCGATATTTTGCGTTGCGGATAGCATCGTCTCCATTTGTACCCGTGTCGTCGTTTCTTTTTATTAATTATCGGCCAAGGAGATACCAAGATCGGCACCGTCCGTCATGGCGGATTGCTCACCTTGCGGCGGCTTAAGGGGAATATCATATTGGCTCATCGCGGATTAGTGTGAAAATCACCTAATCCTGCGAGTACCCGTATCCTAAAGTTGTTGAAATTTCTGTAGCCGAATGCCATGCGTATAATAGCCCTGAGGGAATTATTGGTACCTTCAACGAACCCATTTGTAATTCTTTCGATGAAGTAATTTAAGATCTGCTCTCGCCAGTTCTTCAAGGTCTTACAGAACTTTGAAAGATATTTATCACCTGTACGTTCGGCCTTCAAACACCATACATCAAGAAATCGGGCTGCCTTTTCTCTGCATCTGACTTTCTCAAAAATCGTGCGGAACTCCTCCTTTAAAAGGTACAATGCGCGAAGATCAGGACACAATTCCAATATTTGATCCAAGTGATCAGCTTGCTTTGTCGACAATTCGGATCGGTTACGCACGATGAGCCAACGGCTACCCTTGAGTATCTTTTGTGTTTCAGGATCGCACTGCCTTTGAAATCTGGTTCGAAGTTGGGTCAGACGGTGGTTGAGTTGTTTCATCACATGGAACCGGTCGACCACCACCTTGGCATGGGGAAGCTTGTTGCAAGCGGCTTGATAATAGGGCGCCCACATATCGATGGAAACAAATCGGATCGCCTTTTTTTGTTGATCACTCAGCGATTCGATCCAATTTTCCAGTGTCTGTTTCTCCCTGTCAGGCAGCACTGCGAGAATGCACTTTCTGGAAATATCCGAAATCACGAGAACGAATTGCTTGTGGCGTTTTTTAAGCGAAATTTCATCGATTCCCAGCACCCGGGTCAGGCCGTCAACGCCAACACTCTTTTTCAATGCCGCGAGACGATTGAAGATCTCTTTAACCGTGGATTGGCTTAACCCCTCACGTTTAGCAACATCCTTACGTGTACTGGTAAGGCAAGATTGATAGACACGCATCTCAAAAGCAGAAGATTGCCTACGATGGGAATCAACGAATGGTAATTCCTCGGTGAAAACCTTACCACATTGATCACATTCGAAACGGCGGGACAGGAAATGCAAAAAGGTCTTTTTACCCCAAACATCCAAATGTCGTACGCAACGAGGCTCCTCCTGATGAACTTTTGTTGAAAGAGCCCCACAATGGGGACACAAAGCAACCTCTTCACGATGGGCACATCGAAGATGCAGCACGTCTTCATCCCCTTCGCGACGAAGGGCATACATAGTAACGAACAAGGTCGCTATGCCCAGCAATTCTGTCAATGTGTTATCTGCGACACTTGTGAATTCCTGCTGGCTAATTCGTTTCACGGACTTTGCGGCGTCCTTTACAAATGATGTTATGTACGGCAGTAGTTTCATGGGAAATCCTCCAAAGAGTTTTTCCCATTACATATAGTCACAAGCAGTTCCTGATGTCCAGTAAAATGTACCTGTATATCTCGGAATCACACTATTCCGCGATGATCCATCATATTTTTTCATATACTTCCATATGGATGTACGGCTCACGCCCAGTTCCCGGGCAACTCGGGCTTTGTTCCAGTCCGTCGCCGCGAGCAACTCGAGCAGTTGCTGCCGATTCGGTTTCCGGCCTTGCTGAAGCGGCACGCAGACCCAGCCGTCTAAGTTTTTTAGGGAGGCTCCGGGACGCTGAATTTCGACGGGAAGGTCATCGATTTGAATATAGGGGCCATTGTGGAGCACGAATGCGTGCTTGATGGCGTTTTCCAGCTCACGGACGTTGCCCGGCCACAGGTAATCCATCAGTCGCCTGAGGGCCTGGTGGGTGACACCCGACACCAGTTTGGTGGGGGAACGGCGTTTTTCCTTTTCGATGAAGTGGTCGATCAACGGTGGGATGTCGCTTTTGCGTTGTCTCAGGGGCGGTATCTGGAGCGGAAATACCTTCAGCCGGTAGTACAGATCTTCCCGGAATTTTCCCGCGTGCACCAACTGCGGGAGGTCCTGGTGGGTCGCCGCAATCACACGGATGTCCACGCGCCGATTAACGTTTTCGCCCACGCGCTGGATTTCCCGTTCCTGAAGCACTCGCAGCAATTTGACCTGGATGTGAGCAGGAAGCTCTCCAACCTCATCGAGAAAAATCGTTCCCTTGTCGGCGGATTCGAAACGTCCGATGCGATGATTCGCCGCACCGGTAAAGGCGCCCCTGACATGACCGAAAAGCTCGCTTTCAAGAAGGTTTTCGGGCAAGGCCGCACAGTTGACAACAACCATTTGGTTTTCCCGGCGGCTGCTGGCGGCATGAATTGCCGATGCGACCAGTTCTTTTCCGGTTCCGCTTTCACCCTGGATCAAAACCGTGACATCGCTGGTGCCGGCCGACTCGATCAGCCGGCAGATGGCCTGCATCGTCTTGCTCTTTCCGACGAGATGGTCGCAGACGCCGTTGCGGCGATCGGCCACCGTCGCCTTCAACCGCATCCGGTGCAAAGCGGTAAGATCGGTAACCGTTTCGACAACGCCGATCATTGATGCATTGTCATCAAAGACCACGGATGCATTTTTGATGACCGGTATCTCATGGCCGTCACGATGCCGCAGGGTACACTCCTTGACCACTTTCCCGTTTTTTTCCAGAATCCCGCATTCATGGATCCCTTCCGGGCATTTTCGACCGAAACAAGTGTTGCATTGCAGGTGGGCGCAGGGCTTTCCGATCACCATATCGGCCGTATAACCGGTGAGGTTTTCCATCGAGCGATTCCAGAAGACGACGATGCCCCGGTGGTCCAGAACAAAAAAACCATCACACATGGCATCGACAGCGTCCTTAATATGCAGCTGCTGTGATAATGCGCAAACGCTCATATTACTCCTTTCGCCGCATGTCGGCGTTTTGAGTCGGATCCAAAACCGTTACCTACTGTTAACAGATGCGTTACCCACCGTTCATGGGTAACGCTCTGTTTGCCAGGAAATCCATCGAATACACAAATATTATCTGTAACTTTAAGACATTACAATAAAAAAATAAATATCCGTCATGTTTTAAAAATGGCATAGTAATTGTTATTCGATGGATCAACCTGAAAAACAGATTCGGGTTTTCGGCCCAATCTTCCATCACCATCAATGTCTGACCGTCTGTTTTGGGTCAAATAACGAGGACAGATAGAAAAAAGCAGCAAAGCAATTGAGGTGCCAATAAGCCTGGATCACCCGGAAAAGTTCGCACCGCTCGACCAATTCAACAACCTGGTGTCCACGAACATGGTTTTTTACGAACCCGCCAACGATGACGACTGAGATGACCGGTGTTACCGATCGGCGAGGCTCGACAAAGAGATGGCGATTACGCCAACACAACCCAAACCCAAGGAGGAAAATGAATGAAGACGAGAATTGCAACCACCATGAAAACCCCGTTTTTTTGGATTTCACTGCTGGCGATGTGTATATTGCTAGCGAGCAGCGGTATGGCCATGGAGTTCGAAGCGGGTGATGCGGGCAAGATGACCATCAGCGGCAAGGCGCAGGCGGCCTTCGGCGGTACCCAGTACCTTGATTTTGTCGATAATAATAGCAAGGGGGACGATGCCGATTTCGACGCCACCCGCGAGATCAGTCTCAAATTTACCTGGGAATATGATCCCCAGCTGAAAACGGTGCTCAGTTTCCAGATCGGTGAAGGTTCCACGGGCGGCTATTTCGGGTCCACGGATGCCCTCGTCGGCGGCGAGGAGGACGGTGATCTGATCCTCGAACTGGACAACCTGTACATCGATTACACCACCGATTTCGGGTTGAACCTAAAATTGGGGTCCCAGAGCTACAATCTCTCCGAGATCGCCTACGGCAGCCACATTATGTATGAAGTGCCCGCCGGCGTGACGGCCAGCTACCCGATCAACGAAAGGACCTCGATCAGCGCCGGCTGGTTCCGTTTCGCCGACCTGATGGACGACACCGATCATAACACCAGCGACCAAGCCGACTTCCTGTTCGCCAAACTGGGTGCGGATTTGGGCGGCTTCAAGCTGACCCCCTGGATTGCCTTTGCCAACATCCAGGAAGACGTCGTCAAATATGAAGTGGAAGATGGTGATACGGTAAACAACTACACTAGATATGCCTATTTCGATTACCCGACCCTGATTGGTGAAACAAACGGCCTGGGGATCGGCGACGCCAACCCGACGGATGCGGTAACGGCCTATTACCTGGGTTTGAAACTGGACTTCAATCCATCCGATCTGCTCTCCATTCAAGCCAGTGGAACATACGGTGACATGGATTGGGAGACCGCCACCGAGGATATTACCATTGCCGGTTACTTTTTCGATCTGGTGGTGGATTACAACGCCGGATTCGCCACGCCGGAATTTTTCGCTTTTTACGGCAACGGTCCGGACGACAACGACAACGATATCGACATGATGCCGGTGTTGATCGGCGGCCCGACCTACACCAGTTCCTATTTCGGCGGCAGTCGGTACAACGACAACATGTTCGATTCTTATGACAGCACCTATGCGACGTCCATGTGGGCGGTCGGTTTCAAACTCAAAGACATCAAAACCGCCGAGTGGGCCAGCCACGAATTCCAGTTCATGTATGCCGAGGGCCTGGCCGATGATTCCATCTTCGAGGCGCCGGACGATATTTTGCTGAACGATGATGAAAGCCTGATGGAGTTCAACTTCAACTCCACCTTTCAGCTCAGGAAGCACCTCGTCTTTGCAACGGAATTGGGCTATATCATTTTTGACGAAGATTCGGACTATGATGAAGCTGCCAATGGATCGGTGGAGGATATGTGGAAAGTGGCCTGCTCATTTGAATTTACATTCTGATCGGGTCGTTTGAGGATGCTCCCTTTTGAGATACTGGACCGGCGTCGCTAATGCCTGTATAGCTGGGCGGCGCCGGTTTTCTTTTTCTGGATTGGTAACGTTACCGTAGTTACGAGTTGCGCAACTTTGTTTCCAGCCCCTGCACGATTGCAGGGGCGATGCGGCGCCCCCGTCAGGGCAATCGCAAGTAGAATCAAAAACCGGCCGTTCCTGAACACGCACCATTCCCGTAAGTGGGAAAATGCCAAATGCCAACGCCCAAATGTCAAATGAAGGATGAAATCGATTTTAAAATAGATAGAATACCACCATTTGGCATTTTTCATTTGGTCTTTGACATTCATGGACGCTCTAATTTTGGAAAGAAAAGCAACCCGGAAATATACATGCAATTGCCCTGGCGCCCCCGCAACGTTATATGGCCTTTGAATAAGATCCATGATAACCCAATACGAAATGGCATAAAGATCAGGTGATCGATGGATCAGTGTTAAGCAACGGTATGCTATCGATTTGAATCTAAAATAGATTCGATCCATCGCTTAACCACTTAACACGGTCTCAAACAATCCATTGAATTTATATGTTTTTATAAATTCAGCTTTATGTGGAATCTTGTCAGGAGTCATCATGGTAACCGAAAAGCCGTTGTTTTCCTGGATCCTGAAGCGATACCGGGCGGCGCAGGTCGCTCTTCTGATCCTGATGCTGGCGAGTATCGTGCTGCGCATCCTGCCCCTTGAATTTCAGAAACGGATTGTCAATACGGCCATTGCCGATGGGAATACCCCTCTCCTTATCCGCTATTGTATTTTATTTCTGCTCGCCCTGATCATCGCGGGGGGGTTGAAATACGTGGGTAACGTGGCCGAAAAATGGATCGGCCTGAAGCTGACCGAGGAGATTCGCAACCGGCTTTTCACCCATGTGCTGACCTTGCCCATGGGCTATTTTCGGCATACGGCACCCGGCACCGTCATTACCGCCCTGACCGCCGAACTCAGCGCGGTCAGCTTTTTTTTGGGCGGTGCGTTGGTGGTTCCCATCACCAGCCTTCTAACGTTCTTGCTTTTTTTCGCCTATATGGTTTATCTTGAGCCGTATCTGGCATTGATCACATTGATCATTTACCCGTTTGAAGTCGCCATCGTGCCGCAACTCCAAAAACGGATGAACCAGCTGAATGTCAGGCGGATTCATGTGGTTCGCCAGATGAGCAACCAGATCGGTGAATCGGTGGCCGGGATACACGAAATCCATGGCAATGCGAGTTTTCGCTTGGAGGCCAACCGATTTGCGGCCGAGAGCGCGGGCCTGACGGAGATTGTCAAACGCACCTTCGTCCTGAAATACGGTGTTAAATTCCTGAACAATATTTTTCAGCACCTGGGGCCGTTCTTCCTTTTCCTGGTCGGCGGCTATCTTGCCATCGAGGGGCGATTTTCGCTGGGGGCCCTGGTCGCCTTTCTCTCGGCCCACGAAAAGCTGTATGACCCGTGGAAGGAGATATTGGAATACTATCAAAATTATCAGGACGCCAACGTCCGCTATCGACGGGTCATGGCGCAGTTCGACCGCCAGCCGGACTTCGTGTTGAACGGCGCGTCGCCACCCGCCCAACAATTTGCCGGCAATATACGGGTTCAGGGCCTCAGCTATTCCATCGGCAGCCACGTTCACCTGTTGAGTGATGTCAATATGAACGTCCGGCACGGCGAACTTGTGGCGCTGGTCGGCCCTTCGGGCAGTGGAAAAAGCACCCTGGCGATGCTAATCGGCCAGCAATACCGTTACCGACGGGGCAGCATCCGCATCGATCATCAGGAGTTGAGCGATCTGAACAAACGCGATATCAGCAGCAATATCGGATTTGTTGCCCAGCATCCGTTCATTTTCAGCGGCACGATCCGGGATAATTTGTGTTACAGCCGCCGAGCCCTGAGGGAAGCGGATGCATCAGGTCATGCCCGGAAGTTGCCAACAACGTCCGAGCTTCTGGATGTCGTGTATCAGGTGGGGTTGACTGACGACATCCTGCGTTTCGGATTGCACGCAAAGCTGGCGCCGGACGACGAAGACAATCTGGCAGCGCCCATCGTCGAACTGCGGCGTTTGTTGCGCAGGGAAGCGGACGCAAGCATCCAGGGACTGATCGAATCCTACGACGTTCACCGGTATCTGGCGTATGGCAGTATCTATGAGAATATCGTTTTTGGGCGCCCTTTAGATCCGGCCTATGGAATCGACACGGTTGCCGGACATCCGGTCTTTGTCGATTTTCTTTACGCCCAGGGGATCTATACCCAACTTGTTGATTTGGGATTTCAAATTGCCCGGGCAACCGTACAACTGCTGGAAGGTGTCCAGCCGGAGGCGCTTTTTTTCGCCTCCAGTCCCATGTCCCTGGACGAGTTCGAGCGCTATCGGGACATCATCGACCACCACAACGTTCAGCGGGAACGCCCCGTCTGGCAGGAAGAAGATGAAAAGGCGCTTTTAACGCTCGCCTTGCGCTTCGTGCCCGGCCGCCATAAAATGATTGCCTTGCCGGCACAATTAAAACGTCTGTTGCTTGCGGCGCGCAACGCCTTTCTGGTTCAAATCGGAAACATCGATCCATCGGTATGCGAATCCGATGGCGCAATGGGCACCGTGAACCATGCCGCTGCGTCCATCAATCGCCCGTCGGCGCCATTTGCCTTTTATTGCCCGAATGACCTGATTTATATGGCACCGATCATCGAGAATATTGTGTTCGGAAAAGCCATCTCCGACGATCCCGCTGAGCGGGCGGAACTGGATGGCATCGTCTTCAAACTGCTCAGAACCCAAAAGGTCACCGAATCCATCGTTGCCATGGGACTTGGCTTTGACGTCGGCTCCAAGGGAGATCGCCTGTCCGGTGGGCAGCGACAAAAGCTGGCTCTGGCCAGGGCGCTGTTGAAATACCCGTCGGTTCTGATTCTGGACGAAGCCACCGCCAGCCTGGACAATATGTCCCAGGCCCAAATTCAGCGGCTGCTGGAGACCCAAATGCGTTCGAAGACAACCGTCATTGCGGTGATCCATCGGCTGGATCTCCTGCCGGGGTATGACCAGGTCGTGGTATTGGAGGGCGGCAGGATTACCGAATCGGGAACTTACGACGAACTCATCCATCGCAAAGGGGCATTGTATGACCTTATCCAAAGCCACTGAACCGGGTATTGATGCTCCTGAAAACGTGAAACCCGAGCTTTTGGAAAATTTTGATCTGCTGCGCATCCTACCGGCATTTGCCGGACTGTCGTATAAAATCCTGCAGCTCTATGCTTATCTGGCCCGCCGCAAGACGTACGAAGCCGGTGCCTCCATTTTCGAGTCGGGGCAGCCGGCCACGCGTGCCTACATTGTGCGCCAGGGGCGGGTTCAATTGTACATCACCCGAGGTTCCCGTGAAACCGGGCTTCAGATTCTGGAACAACAGGGTTTTTTCGGTTATATGGCCCTGTTGGCAGGTTTCCAATGGCCGATTGGTGCCAGGGCCCTTGTGCGGACGGAACTGCTCACCCTGGACCGGGATCGGTTCAAGCAATTGGTCCATCAATTTCCCGAGGAAAGCATGCAGGTGGTTGAGAAGCTGGTCCAATTGAAAATGCATCGCATGCAGCAGCACATGGAGACGCTGATGCAAAGTGCCAACGATGAGCGGCAACAGCTGTTGTTTTTCCGAATGGAAAACGATTATTAACAGAGCCGCGGTGCGATTCGTATGTTCGTTTTGTACACCACTTCCTTCCCCGTCTTTCTTTTCTGTTGACCGTCCACGGCGTCACACCCCTGCCTGGTATACCTGCCTGTGTTTCGGATAGCGTCGAGGGCGTCGATCCGATAAAGAAGAACCATTATCAATTTCTGACTATTTCTTTATCTCCGCTTATGCTACAGAATCAGGCTTGGCATACATCGCTTTGGGGACCATACGCGTTAGAAGAGAGAAACTGCCTTCCATGGAAAAATCCACAGACAGCGGCGCTATCCGCATTGATCGTCAGGTTGTGCTCCCCTTTGATAAATCCTTGTCCATCGCTTTTCAGAGTATCCGGGTTCGGTTTTTCCGTTCGCTGATCACAACCCTCAATCTGGTGCTGGCAGTCGCTTTCCTATGTTTCGTCAGCCTCACCACCGATATTGCCAATGGCCTTCTGGCCTCCGGTGAGCCGGGATTGCGCCAAGCGTTGATCAACAGCGGCTATGATTTGTCGCCGGAGGAAACCCATGTGGGCGCCAGCCCCAAGCAGCGCTGGATCCTCATTCTGTCGCTTCTGGTCTGTGTGGTGGGCATCGTCAACGCCCAGCTCATGGCGGTTACCGAAAGATTCCGTGAAATCGGCACCATGAAATGCCTTGGCGCCCTGAACCGGTTCATATTGAAGCTGTTTCTTTTGGAGGCTGCCATGCAGGGTCTTGCCGGCGCGTTGGTCGGGGCGCTTTGTGGCGGACTTTTTGCCCTGTTACACGGTCTCGTGCGTTTCAATTTGCCGGCAATGGCATGGCTGCCGGCAGGTGCAGTGCTGCGATCGGTGGCGGTATCCGTTGCCATCGGCTGTGGGCTAAACCTTTTGGGCGCTTTTTATCCGGCTCTGGTTGCCGCCCGCATGCAACCGGTGGCGGCCATGCGGGTGGATCAATGAACATGGCAGACAGGAAAAACATCGTTCGCGTTTCCCGCGTCCACAAATCATTCAAGATGGGGGCGGTCTCCCTGGAGGCCCTCAAGGGCGTCGACCTTGAGATCCAGGCCGGACACTATATTTCCATCATGGGGCCCTCGGGCTCGGGCAAGTCCACCCTCTTCAATATGATCGGCGGACTGGATAAACCAACATCGGGCAAGGTCTTCATTGACGATATCGACATCGCCCAGTTGGACGCCTACGAGCTGGCTTGGCTGCGTTGCCGAAAAATCGGATACATTTTCCAGACCTTCAACCTGATTCCCGTGATGACGGCGTTGGAGAACGTCACCCTGCCGATGATTTTTGCCGGATTCGGCAGCGAAGAGGCCGTGGCCAAGGGAATGGAACTGCTCTCCCTGGTCGGTCTGGGCGATCGTTTCCAGCACAAACCCAGCGAGCTCAGCGGCGGGCAGCAGCAACGTGTCGCCGTGGCCCGCTCCATGGCCAACGACCCGGCCATCATTCTGGCGGATGAACCCACCGGTAACTTGGACCTTTCCACGGGAGAGGAGATTATCGCTCTGTTGAAGCGGCTTTCGGCCGAAAAAAGGGTTACCGTTATCTCCGCCACCCACGACTTCAAGATGCTGAACGTGTCCGACCAGGTGATCTGGATTCGTGACGGCAAAGTCGAAAAAGTCGAAGACCGCGAAGATCTCTCCATCTCCCTTGGCCAGATTGAAGACAAGCAATTGTAATAACGATCGAGTGACCATGCACGAAGTTTCCCACAGACGATCCGTCAGGTGGTGGGCACGCCCGCGGCGACGATTCGCCTGCCGACGGACAACAGGTCTTGGCCTGGGTCTTTTTTTTGCCCTGATGGTTCTTTCCGGCGGCCATGCCACGGCAGCTCCCGACACCGGGCTGGAGGCGGTCGTCGCCCAACTCTCCCGTCTGGGCGACCGCAGTACGGGAACGACAGGTGCCGCCCGGGCTGCCGACTATATTGCGACCCATCTTACCGACCTGGGCATCGGCGATGTGGACCGCACCCCGTTTTTCCTGCCTGTACGCAGGCATGTCCAAAGCACCATAGAAATCGACGGACACCTGGTTCAAGAATCGATCACCCCCCTTTTGGCCAACGCCATTTCACCGGGAACGGCCGGCGGCGGTGGCATCGAAGGGCCGTTTTACTACGCCGGTCGGGGGGCACTTCACGACTACAACCGTATTCCCATGGTGGGCGCCATCATTGCCCTCGAGATGGATTCGAACCTCAATTGGCAGCATGCGGCGTCACTGGGGGCCAAGGCGGTGGTGTTTATTGACCGTGCGGGTCAATCCGGTTTTACACCCCGGTCCGAGTTCGAGGACAAACTGGAACTCTCGCCCATCGATTTTCCGCTCTTTCATCTGCCCGTTCAGGCCGCCAGGCGCCTATTCGGCGATTTCGACGCCATGCCGGAAAAACGCCTGGCCAATACAATTAAACTTTTTTCAGATATCACCTGGCAAAACGAACGGGCTGAGAACATCTCCTGCCTGATCCCGGGCACGGACCCCGAGCTCCAGGCCCAGTTGCTGGTGGTGGAGGCCTTTTACGACACCAGTCGCTATCTTCCCGGAAATGCCCCCGGTGCCGATGAAGCCTTGAGCATTGCCTCGTTGCTGGCCCTGGCCACCGAATTCAAGCAACGGCCGCCCCGGCGTTCGGTGCTCTTGTTGGCCACGGCGGGGCATGCGCAGACCCTTGCCGGGATGCGTGAATTCATTTGGAGTCTTACCACCAAGAGCAAGGAGATGAAGCGCCGCGAGGCCTTTCTTGAGGATACCAGCGGTCAGATAAAGGCCTATCTTCAGGCCCTGTCCGCACTCGATCTTACCGGTGATTTGCGATCAGCGCTGCAGGGCACCCAGCACCCGGAGGTGATCATCGAGGCCCTTGCCGAAACCATCAAAACCGAGGTGGATCGCCTGTCGGCCCACCTGATGGAATCTCGCATGCGGGCGCAGCCGTTGTCCAAAGAAGAGATGCAGGTCCTGGCCCGCGAACGGTTGGCGCTTCGGCAGCTTGGTTGGCGGACCCATCTGAACCGGCTGTCCGATCACGAAGCGGATCTGGTCAGGATGCTGGTGCCCCGGGCCCTTGCCGGTTATCGAGAGGACCTTGCCGATCTGGAAAACACGCAAAAAGCGCTCAAAAAGGCTCGCAAACTCAGAAAGCGACTGGACCCGTTCGACCTCAAAGTGGTGGTCTCGCTCCACCTTTCGAGCCATGGCGACGGGATCGGGGCCTTTTACCAGGGCTGGCTGTACTCCTTGGCGCCGAAAATCAATCACGTCGGCGCCTTCAGCCGCTTGAACCAGATCCTGATGGCGGTCGGCCAGGATTCAGGCGATGGCCCAAACCCGACGCCGCGCGTCCAGTTGTTCGAAACCTTGCGGCCCAGCCGCCTGCGGCCCTGGCAGGGTTATCTGCCGGACAGGCCGCAGCTGGGCGGGGAAATCAGCACGCTGGCCGGTTACCTTGGGTTGACCCTGGCCACCTGCAACGACCAGCGCAGCCGCTGGGGAACCCCTTACGATACCATGGCTCGGATCGACTGGGCATTCGCTACCGAGCAGCAGCACCTGGTGCAAACCCTTGTCCGCAGCCTGATCGAGGCGCCGCGCCACGATACCGGCAAAATGCCCAAAAACGCTTTTGCCACCGTGTACGGGTACGCCAAACGGCTACGCCACGGCGAGCTTTTTCCGGACCAGCCCACGCCCGGAACCGTGGTTATGGCCTTCCAGAATATGACGCGCTACTATACCATGGTGAACCGTCTGGGTGATTTCTATCTCAAGGGGGTGGCGACCAAGAAACATGTGCCGGACAAACTGATCATCGAGGGCTACCGATTCGATTCGGCCACCGGTCGGGCGGTGTGGGCCATCGACAAGGTGCAGACCGGTAAGGACGCTTACCGGCTCAAGATCCGGCGGCGGTCCATGGAGACCGACCTGATCATGTTCAACTGCCGTCAGAGCACCCTGTTTAACCTGTTGGAACCGCGTAATTTCCGGTATATGACAAAAATCAACATCCTGGACGGCCGACGGGAGGCCGAGCCACTGAGGTACTGGTACAGCCGCATCGACACGCGCCGTTCGGTGATCACGACGCTTTTCCTGCCGCCGGAGACCCGCTTCAAACTGACCCTTTCCGATTCGGTGCTGAATCGCAAATTGATCCTCACCCGGGCGACACCGAACCGGCCGGAGGGTGTTGGGTATGCCATTGATGCCTGGCCCCGGCTTTACCACACCGAATTTGCCGTTGCCCGGGACATGTGGGCCCTGACGATCCCCCGCATCGATAGTCTCGAATCCCACGGCATCATCAATGTAAAATTGCACGATTTAAAAGACGCCGGCACGGCCGCCCTGACGCGCGCCCAGGACGCGCTGATGCGCAAGGCTTACGACGATTTCACCCAGGCCGCCACCACTGCCTGGGCCCTGGCCGGTCGTGTGTACGACCAGGTGGAGAAGACCCGCAAGGATGTCCTTTTCGGTGTGCTGTTTTATATCGCTCTGTTTGTTCCATTTGCCTTCTGTCTGGAGCGCCTTCTGTTCGGCTATACCAACATTCACAAGCGGCTCATCGCTTTTTCCGTCCTGCTATGCCTGCTTATTGCCGTCATCTATGCGGTCCATCCCGCCTTCGAACTGGCCTACAGTCCCCTGGTGGTGATTCTGGCCTTTTTCATCATGGGGCTCTCGATGATCGTCACCGCCATCATTTTTGCGCGCTTCGAAACGGAAATGCAACGTCTGCAACGGCGCTACCAGCAATCGAAACTGGCTGAGATCGGCAGAATGAAAGCCTTCATGGCCGCCTTTTTCCTGGGGATCAGTAACCTCAGGCGGCGGCGCTTGCGTACGGCACTGACCTGCACCACCTTGATCATTCTGACCTTTACCATCATGAGCTTCACGTCGGTAAAATCCGTCCGCCAACACACGCGCCTGCGCTTTGAGGATAATGGCGGCTACCCGGGGATGCTCTTTCAACACCCATCCTTTCAAACGCTGCCGCAGCAGACGCTGGACATTGTTCAGACGGCCATGGGGGGGCCGGGAACCACCTTGCCTCGGGTGTGGCTGGAGGGTGAGGACCCGACCCGCCCACGACTTGTGCCGGTGGTGAACGGGGTGCGTGCATTCGACGCCCAGGGACTGGTGGGGATGTCGGCCGGTGAACCTCAAATCACCGGTCTTGACCGGATGCTTACCGCCGGACGCTGGTTCACCCCCGAAGAATCACGGGCAGTCATTCTGTCTCAACGCATGGCCGCCCACCTGGGTGTTTCTCCGCCGGCGGTTCTGTCCATCTGGGGAGACGCCTACGAACTGGTGGGGGTCTTCGACGGGGAGGCTCTGGAGCGGTACAAAGACTTGAACGGTGAGAGCATCACACCGGTGGTTTTTTCCAGTGAGGCCGCGCTTACCATGACCGATGCCGAGGTCGATGCCCTGGAAGCCGGTGAAGACATCCATCGTTTCCAGGGTCGCTACAAGCACGTTCAGGCGGACCTGATCGTGATCATGCCTTTCCGTGAGGTTCTTTCGATGAACGGCGTCTTGAAGGGTATCGTCGCCAGGCCGGGATCCGTACCCGAAGCGGAGGCCGGTGTTGCCGCCTTGCGGGATCTGGCCGAACGGCTGGTGGACCGTTTTGGCCTGATGCTCTTTGTCGGTGAACCCGATGGGGTTTTCGTTTATCACGCGGCGGACACGCTGCGTTACAGCGGGGTGCCCAACATCGTGATCCCCCTTTTCATTGCCATCCTGATCGTACTGAACACCATGATCGGCAGTGTCGTGGAACGTAAAAACGAAATCGCGACCTATACCTCCGTCGGCCTTGCTCCCTCGCACGTCTCCTTTCTGTTCATTGCCGAAGCCATGGCTTTTGCCGTGCTTTCCGTGGTGCTCGGGTATCTTTTGGCCCAGACGAGTGGTGAACTGTTGTCGCAAACCGCGCTTTGGCAGGGGATTACGGTCAACTACTCATCCCTCGCCGGTGTGGGCGCCATGCTGCTTGTCATGGGCTTGGTGCTGATCTCCGTGATCTATCCGGCCAAGGTTGCCGGAAGGATCGCCATTCCAGACGTGCGGCGGGCATGGACGTTGCCCCAGGCGAGCGGCAACGTGATCGAGGTTGCCCTGCCATTTTTAATGAAGCATGCGGAGCGCAACGGCCTGGCCGGGTTTGTCCACGACTATTTTGTGGAGCATGCGGATGTCTCCCACGGGGTGTTCGCCACCGCCAACGTATCCGTGGTTTCGGCCTGTCCCATATCGCCCGCGGCGTTGCAACCCGCAGGAGGGCAGCCTGCGATGACCAACGCACCCATGATTTGCTTGCAGATCCATGCAGATGTCTGGTTGGCACCTTTTGACTTTGGTATTCTGCAGAAGGTCGAGTTGTGGTTTTGTGATGCCGAGGACGATCCGGGGTTTCTCGAAATTCGGGTAAAACTCATTCGCCAGGCCGGAGAGGGCAACCTCTGGCATCGGATCAACAAATCCTTTCTGGATGAACTGCGCAAACATCTTCTGGTGTGGCGTTTCATGGATCCGGACGTTCAAGCCGCTTTCAGCGACCAGATGAACACGGTACTGGCAAAATGCGAGCCGCCAACGGATGATTGAAACCATTTTTAACCGAACGAAAGAGGACGATGGCGTTGACGAAAACTGCCCCCCATTCCGATGCTGACGACCAGACATCCGGGCGCGTGCGCTGGCGGGCGGTCATTCTGGGCCTCTTGCTGACGGTCCTGATCTGTGCCTATACGCCGTTTCACAATTGCTTCCGTCACGGAACACCCCTGGGGGGCGGGCATTTTCCGCTGGCCCCCTTCTTCATCCTGACCTGGTTGGTCATTTTGACGGCCGGGATCAGGTGCCTGTTCAATGCCAGGACACCACTGACCGGTCGAGAACTGCTCTGCGCATGGGTCCTGATGGTCATCGGATCGGGCATTGCCTATACCGGCCTGGCCCGGACCTTTTTCATCAATCTCACCGCCCCGTACCACTTCGCCACCATTGGGAATAACTGGGCTGCGGTGCTGCAGCCGCTTTTGCCCGACGGGTGGTACCCGGCAGACCGTCAGGCCATTACCGACTTGTACAACGGGCTGCCGGGCGGTCGGGAACTCGGCCTTGGCGCCCTGATGGCCAAAATTCCCTGGCAGGCCTGGGTGCGACCCTTGTTGGGATGGGCGGTTTTCATATTCCTGTGCTACGGAGTGATGATCGGACTGACCAACCTGATGAGCCGCCAGTGGCTGCGCAACGAGCGCATGAACCTGCCGCTTCTCAGAGTGCCCGAAATGCTCGAGACCGCATTCGATCAGCAGCAGCTATGGCCTTTTTTCGAGGATCGTTTTCTGCTTGCCGGGTTGTCGATTCCGGTGTTGCTGCACCTTTTAAACGGGCTTCATTTTTATTTTCCCCAGGTGCCCCAGGTGCCCACCCTGGTACTGGCCGGCCCGCTTTTCCCGCAGACAGGCCTGTTTGCAGGCTTTTACAAACTAAAGATCTACATTTATCCGGCGTTTATCGGATTTGCATTTTTAACGACCAAGCAAATCTCAGCCTCTTTTTTCATTTTCTATCTGCTGGGCTGCCTGTTGACCGGCCTTCTGGGGCTGTTGGGCTTCGCAATACCGGCCGCCGCCCTGGGCACCACCTTCGGCCCGACCTTGAGCCATCCGGAAGAGATGCAGATGATCGGTGCGGGCGGCATTTTCTTTTTGTTCATCGTGTGGCTCGGCAGGCGTCATATCGTGGATATCGTCGCCCAGGTGGCCGGGCGACAGGCGGCGCCGACCCTGGAGACGGAGTGGATCTCCTTGAGCGGCGCCTTCTGGACCTCGCTCGGGTGCAGCATCGGTCTTGTGGCCTGGTGCCTCTATTTCGGATTTCCCCTTTTGCCAGCGTTGTTTTTGCTGGGTGCCGGGTTCATGCTCCTGATTGTTGCGACCCGGGTGATCTGCCAGGGCGGTATTGCCTATTTTACCCTCACCGCAGCACCGATCGACGGCATCTTCGCCCTCTTTGGCTCACGGTTTTTCACCGCCACCGGTGTGCTCATGGCTGCTGTCATCCAGAAGGTGCTCTTTGTGGATTTGCGCGAAACCCTGATGCCTTCGCTGATGCATGGCGCCAAGATCTCCCAGGCGACGCGCCAGAAAAGGACCATGCTGACGGGTATCGGGTTGGTTCTGGTGCTGTCGGTAGGTGTCTCGTTCGTCGCCATGCTGGTGCTCTGCTACCGGTATGGTCTGCGGGAACTGAACCTGGACTGGGCCACCCGGACGACGGTGGGGGTGTACGAGAATGTGCAAACCCTCATCGAACAACCCATGACGCCCAACCGGTTCGTGCTCTCCTTTGCCATCGTGGGGGCGGTGTTCATGCTCGCCCTGGTGGTCGCCTACCATCGCTTTTACTGGTGGCCGTTGCATCCCATCGGCTACCTGACCGCTTACAGTTCGGCTGCCCGCATTCTGTGGTTCAGTTTTTTCATAGGCTGGGCGTGCAACACCCTGTGCATGCGCTACGGCGGAGTGGGCCTTTTCAAACGGGCACGGCTGTTTTTCATCGGCTTGATTCTGGGCGACTTTATGATGGGCGGGCTATGGGCCCTGGTGGGGATTTTTATGGACACGAGCTATCTGGTTCTGCCCGATTAGGCACACCCATCGACAAATGGCATACTACGCCCACAAGCGGCGTTTTCACCGAGAATAATTGGTATGGATAAAGAACTCCAGGAATATCGCGACCTGCTCCCCCCGCCCGACCATTTCGAAGAGGGGTTTGACCTAAAGACAGTGATCGGGGCGATTTTCATCGGTTTTCTGATGATGCCCGGCAGCATGTACCTGCAACTGGTTATCGGCACGGGCATCGGTCCCGCCGCCCGCTGGGTCACCATCATCCTGTTCGCCGAGGTCGCCAAACGTTCGTACACCGACTTGAAGCAGCAGGAGATCTTCCTGCTCTACTATATGGCCGGCGCGGCCCTGGCCTCACCCTTCCAGGGGCTGTTGTGGCATCAATACCTGGTGCAGTCGGATGCGGCCAAGATGCTGGGACTGACCGAATTTATTCCCCATTGGATCGCGCCGGGGCTCGATTCGGAGTCCCTGGTGGAGCGGACCTTCTTCCACCGGGACTGGATGATTCCTATCCTGCTGTTGATCGGGGCCCAGATCATCCAGCGCATTGACCATTTCGGACTGGGCTATGCGCTTTACCGCATCACCTCCGATGTGGAAAAGCTGCCTTTTCCCATGGCCCCTGTGGGTGCTCTGGGCACCATGGCCCTGGCGGAATCGACAGAAGACAAAAAAACATCCTGGAAATGGCGCATCTTTTCCATCGGGGGGGTGATCGGCCTTGGTTTCGGGGCTATTTACGTGCTCCTGCCCACCATTTCGGGGTTGATTTTCCTGGAACCCATCCGGTTGATTCCCATTCCCTGGATCGAACTGACGGGCCATACGGAAGACGTCTTGCCGGCGGTTGCCGTGGGCATCCAGCTCGATCTGGGCTTGGTCTTCATTGGTATGGTGCTTCCTTTTTGGGCCGTCATCGGCGGATTGATCGGGTTGATCATCACGTTTGCTGCCAACCCGATGCTTTATCGCATGGGGATCCTGCACCGCTGGCACCCCGGCATGCAGACCGTCGATACGGTGTTCGCCAACAATTTTGATTTCTATATGAGCTTCGGTATCGGCCTTGGCCTGGCCATTGGCGCGGTGGGTATTTATGCGGTGATCGCCTCTTTCAGAAAATCAAACCGCAACCATCGGGGCAGTTTCAAGGAGCTTTTCAACCCCCCGCCAGGTCGGGGGGATTTCAATTTCTGGATATCCATCGGCATCTATGTGGCCGCCACCTTCGCCTATGTGGGCCTCTGCGTGCTGCTGGTTCCCAATTTTCCCTGGATTTTCTTTTTGGGTTACGGGTTCATCTACACCCCGGTGATCTCTTATATCTCCGCACGCATGGAAGGCATTGCCGGACAGTTTGTGAGCCTGCCGATGGTGCGGGAGGCCAGCTTTATCGCTGGTGCCAAATTTTTCGGCTACCAGGGCATAGAAATCTGGTACGCCCCCATTCCCTTTCATAACTACGGTGAAACGACCGTCCATTTCAGGGAAGTCGAGTTGACCGGTACAAGCATTCGCGGAATCATTAAAGCCGAGCTGGTGGTGTTTCCGGTGGTCATGGTGGCCAGTCTGCTGTTTTCCCAGTTTATCTGGCGTCTGGCTCCGATTCCATCCGCCAACTACCCCTACGCCCAGGAGTTGTGGCATCTCCAGGCCCTCAATACACTGCTCATGCAGACCTCCACCCTCGAGGGCAGTGCCTTTTTTTACCAGGCGCTGAGCGCCAAGTATATTCTCTCGGGACTGGGGTTCGGCCTGGTGACCTACATGCTTCTGACTTGCTTCGGCCTGCCTGTGTTACTAATATATGGCGTTGTCCGAGGGCTGGGCCAGACCACCCCTCACGGCATGCTGCTCGAGCTCATCGGGGCGTTGGTGGGGCGCTTTTTCTTTCTGAAACGGTATGGCGCCAAGTGGCGTCAATATGCGCCCGTACTACTGGCCGGTTTTTCCTGCGGCATGGGGCTGACCGGCATGTTCGCCATGGGGGTGGCCCTGATTCTGAAATCGCTGGGCCGTCTCGCTTATTAAGCGTATCATGGTCCGGCCATGGTATTTGTTCTATGGCCAAATTCGAGCATGTTGAGGTGACCCATGACCGAAATCCGATTCAAAACGATCCTTGTTTTCGCCGCTTTGATTTGCTGCCTGGTAGGAACGGCTGTCGGTGAAGATGCCCCGATGTCCATCTGCCGCTATCGCCTTGGCGAGAATATTTCCGCCTACAAGGACCGCATCGATTGGGAATCGGTCATGCCCATCCGCTATCAACCATACCTCAGAGAGGCGGAAATCATCCCCGACAAGGAATTTAAAACCGGTCTGATTACGTTTGGCGATTGTGCCGTCAAAGGCCGTATTATGCGCATCAAGCTGAAATACATCGACAACACGGAGGCATTTTACAAAAAGCTGCTGACCCGTTACAAAAGGCGTTTCGGCGAACCGGATGACTGGCGTGGCGATGCCTTTGGCGTCGTCAAGGCGTGGAAATGGTCCTTCAAAGACGCATCCGGAAGAAGCATCAGTCTGATTTTGCAGCACAATCATTTGGATCGGGAACAGAAGATGGGCAATTCCGTAAAACTTTCTTTAAGCGATTATTTCGACGAGGAATACCGCTGTTACCAGAACGCCAATCCGGAATTCAACTCGGAAAATCGGGGGCCCCGACGGTTGAAAGGAGATCTGGAATGGGATCGCCTGATTCCCCAATAAAGCCCAGTCTCAAGGGGCCTCGAAGAGCTTTTGAAGCCGAATGATAGAACCCGCCGAAGCTTTTTGGTCCACGCCTGATGACAATGCGGGCGTGCAAAATCCCGGGCAGCCCATCGCCTGGGATGGCATTCAGATCGTCGTGCCCATGACTTGGCAGATTCATACGCTTGATAGAAGCTACCTGAAAATGGTCGCCGATGATGGCACCGTTTTCGAGTTGAAATGGCGGCTCAACCAGAAACGGTTCAAGATCGACCGGTTTCTGGCACGCTTTATCAAACGTCACCAGCGCATGGTTGCCGGAACCATGCATCCCGATCCGGTGCCTCACCAATGGCAGGCGATCCTGCCCGGTCGTGCCCTGCGCACCTTCAAATGGACCGAAGGCGACCATTGTGCACTGGGGGTGGTCGTTCATTGCCCTGTCTGCCATACCGCGACGCTGATGAAATTGTCGGGATTGCCATCAAAGCGCCTCGAGGCGATCGCCGCATCCGTTCTGGCGTCGTTTCAGGATCACGGAAAAAGGACCGCGGCATCGCCCTGGCAGCCCTGGCAGATTTTCGACATCCACGCCCGCCTGCCCCAAACCTATACACTGGCCCACCATCGGTTACTTTCCGGAAGCTTTGAGCTATCGTTTCTTTCGGATCAAACGCGGCTGCGTTTGTATCGGTGGGGGCCGGCGGCCGTTTTGCTGGAAGAGGTGGAACTCAGGCAGTTCGCCCTTGACCATATCGATCCGCTGACGAAAGGCGGAATATGGTCGCCCATGTTTGATGCTCCGGCATGGTGCTGGCGCACACGGCCTCGCATCGGTATCGTTTCCCGGTTGGCGAACCCACGGCTAAGAGGTTACCGGTACCAAAGCGGCCGCATCTGGCATTTGTCCGGTCAGAATCGTATTCTGGCCGCGGTGATGGACGGAAGGCGCCCCATTGACGAGAAGATTCTGGAGAAAATTTGTGAGCAATATGGCTGCGATGCGTAAACCATCATCCAATCAATTGACCCGGACGGCCGCCTTGGACTGTGTTCCGGTGAAAAACAGCCGCGTCATCACCCGGCGGATGGAAAACGGTTTGGTTCGCATCACCTATCCGGCCACCCAGAATACCTGGTTCGCCAAGCTGGCCAATGTTTTTGCACGCAAGGCTCCGGACCGTGTTTTCGTTCGCAAACTGGAACTCGACCATCTCGGCACCAGTGTGTGGCATATGATCGACGCCCGGCAATCGGTTCAAACGATCATCAGGCATTTTGCGGCCGCTCAGCAGCTCAGCTCGAGAGAGGCCGAGGTTTCGGTGACCCAATTTTTGCGTGAACTTGGCCGGCGGGGAATCATCGGCATGCGCCAGGCCCCGTGATGTTTCAGAATGCGCCCAGTGCATCATCCAGTGTACCCACAATGGGCAGAAATGTATCGAAACCGGCTATTTCAAAGACTTCACGGATATAGTCGACCATCAGGCACAAAACGATCTTGCCGGCTTCGGGCTGCAACCGTTTGGTGGCCTTGTTCAGCACCCGCAGTCCGGCGCTGGAGATATATTCCAGGTCCTCACAATCGATCACCAGCTTGCTGCCACCACTGCCGATGATCTGCATCAGCACTTCGTCGAATTGGGGTGCCGTCATCGAATCGAGACGGCCGACTACCTTGAAGATGTGAATATCACCCTGCTTATTTTGGATTAGCTTCATCATCACTCCTTCTTGGAAAAAAGCGATCTCTTTTTCTTTAAAATCAGTATATTTTTGCCCCCTTGCCGCTGATAGCGGATTTCATCCATCATGGTTTTGATCATGTGGATGCCCAGCCCGCCCTCATGGCGATCGCACAAGGGTTTGCTCAGATCCGGGGCGGCTGTTGACAGTGGATTAAATGCCTGCCCATGGTCTTCAAATCGAATCGTAATCGCCTCTTTTTCGAGATTCAACCTGATCTCTATCGCATGCGGGGTGTTATCGCTGAAGGCGTAGGCGACGATGTTGGTGAAGACCTCTTCGATGGCTACCTCGAGTTGGTAGCGCACCCTTTTGTCCAGCCCCAGGGGGCTCAATACCCGCTCGAGTCCTTGGCACAGCGATGGCAGCGCTTTTAAATCGTTGGCGAGCGTCAGGTGTATCTGTTTAGACTTCATCAAAAGATGGCCCACGGGGATCAAAGCATGCTCACCCCCACGGGCATGGCCGTTTGGCCATCCTGCCCGCGACGGAGGTTTTGCTTTTCCCAATTTGCGATTTTGGTTGCAACAACCTGCATGATGAGCGGGTACAATTGCGGAAACGGGTCCAATGCCTGAGAGAATTTTTCCCGGCTGAGCAACAGGCAATGCATCTGGGTCCGGGCGATGAGGGTGTACAGGCGATTCGTTTGGCCGATCAATGTCAGGCGGCCCAAAAATGTTCCTGCCTCATAGGTGCGTAGGGACGCGTCCGGATCCTTTTCCAGATCCACCAAACGGGCACTGCCTTCGATGATGTAGTAGGCCTGCCCATTGTCTTCTCCTTGACTGAAGAGCACGTCGCCGGGCTGGAACGTCTCCCGTTCGCACAAATAGGCAAATACTTTTAAACTCTCGATGGGAAGTCGGGCAAACAGATCAATCTGCCGTAACATTTTCAGGTTGCTCTTGTATTCGCACTCCTGGCTGTTCTTATGCGTTTCCGTGCTCAAGCTCATACAGGTGTCCTTTCTTTTGCATCAGCTCCGCATAGGTGCCGATTTCAACAATTTTACCCGCTTTCATCACGGCCACTTTATCAAATTCAACGATGGTATCCAAACGATGGACCACCGAAATCAATGTACTTTTTCCTTTCCAGCGTTTTTGCAGAAGATTCTGAATGCGCGCCTGGGACTTATTGTCCAGGGCCGAGGTGGCTTCATCCATGATGAGGACCGGTGGCTTTTTCAGCAGCGCCCGGGCAATGGCCAGTTTTTGCCGCTGGCCGCCGGACAAATTTTCGCCCTTGCTGCCCACCATGAACTGCATGCCTGCCTCGACAATGGTTTCCAGAAGATCTTCCTCGATGAGCAGCTGGATGATGCTCTGGTTGATCCGCTCCTGAGCACTGGACTTGCCTGTTTTGATCTGACCGAAAAAGACGTTGTTCAAAATGGTCTGGGTGTGAATGTAGTCTGCCATGCGGTAAAACGCGACCACTCCATTCTCCTGGCTTTCGATTTTGGATCTGAACAGTGACCGACCCCTCAGAATCAATGCCTTCAGCCGGGGTGGCAGGCTGATCAGCTTGTGGACACCGGGGGTGAAGCGAAGGGCGAGCTGCACCACCGCCTGCCGTTCTTTGTCGGTCAGTTCATCGATCGTTTTGTTGCGAATTTGGTGGTAGAGTTCATTGAAATGCGGCATCTCGGATGGATCTACCGGGCTTTGTTTGAAGAACACCGGTTGCGGCGGTAGGCTGCCGAGAATGTCGATCAACGGATGCAACAGATTGATGCCCAAATGAATCAGATGCGGGGTAAGGTCCGCTTCTTCCAGAAACTCCCGGAAAAATGGACTGTCCAAGCGTCGATCCGGCCCAAGGTCGGTTCGGATCGGTGTGCCGAATACTATATTTGTTGCGATGTCAGCATAATAAAGATATTGTTGCTCATCATAAAATTCGACTACATCGGCCAGGGCCTGCCCGTAATCTTGTTGCAGTTTGGCACGGATGCGTAAAAGATCCGCCACCAATTGTTCCTCGCTGCCTTCGGGGATGACCGTATTCATGCCGAATCCCAGCACATCGACGAATATTCCGGTCTGGTGTAACATGGCGATGGCATCATCACGCGTGGGCAGCTGGCGCCCCACTACCGTGGCCGTTCCCTGAAGCGCCTTGCAGGCGTAAAACAGATTGTCGGCGATCGTACCATCGAAGATAAATGGCGCCTGGGAGACATACCCGATGGTAAGGGCCATGTCGCTTTTGGATAGCGCCGCCACTTCCTGTCCGCCGATGCTGACAGTCCCCCCCGTGTAGCGGTAAAGTTGCCCGATGCACTGGGCCAGGGTACTCTTGCCGCTGCCGGAGAAACCCACCACCGCCAGATGCTCACCCTGGTCCAGCGTCAGCGAAATATCTCTTAAGAGCTGGATGCCGTTTTCGGTGATAAAATTGAGGCCCCGGATGTCGATGTCACCTGGCAGTTCAATCGGTTCCCGCCCCGCGGGAAGCAAGGCATGATCCGGCTGGATATCAAAGCGTTGCATGGTGCGGCGATAGCGTATGGAGGCATCTTGAAAGGTCTGATAATTGTCCAGAAGTTCTTTCCAGGGCTCGGCAACACGCTCCTGGGCTGATAGAAATGCGACCATGGCACCGAGTTCCAGCCGACCGTGCATGGCCAGATAGCCGCCCAACAGGAAGACCACAAAGGGGCTCAGGTTGTTGAAAAAATTATTTGTGACCTTGACGCCGAAACGGTACAGGTTCCAGACCATTCGAATTCGAAACAGCTGTTCCACAATGCGGTCGAATCTCTGATTTTCGATTGAGAATGCACCGTTGGACTGAACTTCATGAATACCGGTGATGGTCTCACCGATAATGCTGGACATCTCCCGGGTTGCGTCCACGCGCCGTTTGTTGGCCTCGTTGGCGTGTTTCTGGATCAGCGGCACTAGGAATAGGACGATGGGATAGGTGACCATGGAAATGGCGGCCAGCAGCGGATTTAGCCAGAACAGGTATGCCGCGAAAGCCAGGAGGGTCAAAACGCTGGTGACCGGTCCGGCCAGGGCGACGCCCACGAAATCACCTGCCGGGGCAATCTCTGTTACCAGCGCAGAGACCACCATGCCGGGTTGGGTTTTCCTGAAGAAATGGAGCGGCAATGTGATGATATGGTGATAAAGGGCCTGGCGTATGTTGGCCAGTGCCCGTTGGCCGATGTAAGTCTGCAGGGCGTTAGCGGCCATTTTCAATCCGGACGCTACGACGATCGCACCCAGGTAGATCAGGCTGTAAAGGACCAGCATGTCGACCTTTTTCAGCTTGATGGCATGGTTGACAATCCGCTTTTGCATCTCCAGTGGCAGCACGCGCAAAGCCACCATGATCAGAATGATGATTAAAAGCAGAATCTGAAGCTTGATGTTGCCCTCAAAAACGAACGAGTAGAGTGATCGTTTGACAATGGGCGGTCGGGCTTTTGGCATGGCTTGTCCCTTACGGTCGGCAGTCCGACAATGGAAAAAGCGGGCCCCTTACGCCAGTGTGGACGATGTTTTGGCTTCGCCTGCCGTTCGGCGAATTGCCAGGATGGTGATGTCGTCCATCAGTGCGGAAGAGCCGATGAAATCGAACAGGTTTTGGCGAAGCGCGTCGACGGTGGCCTCCGCCGAAACCGAGCCTCCGGACTCGAGCATGGTTCGCAGCCGCTGGCGGGAGTAAAATTCATCAAACGGAGAGCGGGCTTCGGTTACTCCATCCGTGTACCCAACGAGCAGCATTCCCGGATCAACGATTTTTTCACTGGGTTGATAAACATAATCGGCCACGAGTCCCACTGCCGGTCCCGTGTGGTTCAGCTGTTCGACCCTGCCCTTGGCGCCGACGGCGAAAACGGGTTCATGGCCCGCGTTAATATAGGTCATCCGTCCCGTATCGGGATCGAGTACGCCAAAGAATATGGAGGCAAACATCCCCTCATCGCTATGGTTCTGCAGCAGGTAGGCATTGGTCAGGTCGATCGCCTTCAGCACATCGGTCTGATCGGCGGACGATTGGAATCGGCCCTTGAACATTGTACAGGATTCGGTCAGCCTGTTTTCGCGGATGGATCGATAGTTTCCCGAAAAAATGCGAACCAGGCTCCGGATCAACGCCATGTAAAATGCGGCCCCGACGCCTTTGTCGGCCACGTCACCGATGACGAACCCAACCCGGCCGTAAGGCAGTTCGAATACATCGTAAAAGTCGCCTGACACTTGCCGGGCCGGGAAGAACGCTGCCGCAACCTCCCAATTTGTCAGCGGTGGAAACCGTTTGGGAAGAAATTCACGTTGAATCTGACGACCTTTTTCGAGTTCATTGTTCAGGGCTTTCGTATAGTTCTCTACCTGTGCCAGACTTTGTTGCAATGAATGCTCGGCACGTTTTCGCCTGTCAATGGCTTCCAGAATCTGATCGAACATATTTCTGAATGCAATTATCACATCGCCCAATTCATCGGGCCGGTTTTTGACGTCGGCTGTGAATGACGGCGCATGGCGATCGGCCTGTACGGCCTCACCGGCATTGATGAGATCCTGGCGCAGCCTGAGAATCGGCTTGATGACAAGCGGATTGATAGCCAGCCATGTGCCGGCGGTGACGAAAACCGAAATGATGATCACCAGGCCGATAATCCGCAGGATGAATGCATGCAGTTCATGGCGCGCACCCATGGCGTCATGCCGCAGTATCAGGATGTAATCATTGCCGGGACCGGCAATGAAACAAAGTGCGTCATACCGATACGTCCGGCGGTTCAACAATTCTCGATGCATTTCAGGTGTCTTTGGAGAGACCTCCAGCACCGGTTTTTCGCCAAAGGTGCCGATTTGTTCATCACCATCACTCGTGTAAAGCCGGCCGCCCAGTACCGAAGAACGTACCAAATAGGTGCGATACAGGTTCAGAAGGTCCTGGCCGGATGCCTCCTTGCCAGCCATATGGGTGACAACTTTCACCCGTGCAATGCTCACTGCCCTGAGTTGCGCCAACAATTCGTTGCGCCGGTTGTTGGCCGACAGAATGAGAATGATTCCCTCGATCACGATGACACACAGAAACACCCACAACACCAAACGCAGGCTCAACCGGGCCTTGGGGACGTGGTTAAATAGTCGCTTGATAACCGGGGGCATCAGCGTTCACCATGCAAAGTTGAGTTGACGCTCATCGCAAAAAACACATGCCGTTAGACAACTATAAGGACTTGTGACGGCAAGCACAAATTGCCAGGGAGGAAAATGTGCCTGGCTGTCTGGTTCCATCAGAGGGATGTATACCAAAAAATCGATACTGGAAGTAGCGCCTGTTTTGATTAATTACTGCCGGGAAGCAGGAGCGAGGCCGGTGGCCTCATAAAAGCCGATGAGATCGAAGTGGATACCCCGTTGATGCAAATTACGCCTTCGGCGTCGGGAAAAATCCAGGCGACAAGCCGTACACGCCAAACTACCGTTTTTCTGGGGCCAGAATCTGGTGGGGGAGGGGGCGGTTGGGGCAAGGGCATCACCGATGCCATGCAAAGGAAAGCCAAACACGCCTTCGTTGTACCGCGAGTATCTTGGGCCACTAACTTACATGCTTTTTTTCTTCATTTCCTTTAGGATACCGCCAGGGATCTTAAAACGCGCGGTTACAATCACTGCAATGGAAGCGGTGGTGATGCCCTTTTCCGGTTCTTTCATACAAGTTTTCCCCTTCTTCGTGCAAGTATTTTCGCAATGAGATTGGCAGACACTCTTCCCCGGATATATTGATCCACGCCCGATTTGTGCTGCTTGCGCTGGGCATGGGCGGCCACCGCCCCTTTGAGAAATTACCAATTCATCCCTATCGTCGCATAAAGGAACCTGCCTGGCTCGCTGACTATAGCGGGATTTGCCCCCGTTCCACCGACCACGTCCCACTCATATGAATTCGCGACGGTGTAATCCCGGTCAAAAACATTGTCCACGCCGATGTTCAACGTGTACGATTTGAACTGGTAGCCCATGCGCAGGTTCATGATGTCCCACGCCGCAAGCCGCTGCTCACCGACATCGGCGTCGATGTCCCTGGCGGCCTCGGAATGGACCCATTCGACGGTGCCAAACAGACCGGTGTTCTCTTTCCCAAACGGTTTATCGCTGTTGTAATGCAGCGCCAGTTTTCCTTTAAAGGGCGCAATTTGACCGAGATCTTTGTCGTCGTTGTTGTCGGGAAAACTATCTTTGCGTCCACGCTGGTATGCGAGTCCGCCTTCCAGGGAAAATCCGTACATGAGATCCACTCCGGCTTTGATGTCTCCTCCCCAGATGTGGGCATCAATGTTGGTGTAACTTCGATAGCCGGCAACAGTTTCCTCCTGGTAGATGTAGTCTTCAAGATCGGAATAAAAAACCTTGGTTCGGAACATCCATCTCCCCCGTTCGTAGGCAAATCCAAGGTCAAATTCCGTATTGGCCGTTGGTTTGAGCTCCGGATTACCGAAATAAGTGGCGCTGCCCTGGATATATCGTTCCGTCGAGGTTGGTGTTCGATAATTGCGTCCGACGCCGCCAAAAACCATTCCATGCTCGTTCAGAAAGTATTTTGCTGAGATATGTCCGCCGAGAAGATCATCGACTTGGCGATTTTCGTCGGTGATGGTGCCCGAGAAAAGGAGTTCTTCATCGGCTTCCTGCTGGAAACGGTCATACCGTCCTCCCAGACCCAAGGACCATTTTTCGAATGTTTTGTCCACTTGCAGATAGGCGCCAAGGTTTATCGTTTCAACAGATGGAATGAGGTTATCGTTGATTTTTGTGCCTGTCAGGCTGTTGTAAACATCGCCCCACCAATCCCGGTGGGTTAAGTCGATTCCATAGGTCAGCGTTGCAAAGCCCGTCTCGGTTCGGTTTTGAATGGTGCCGCCGGTAATCACCGATTCAACGTCGTTGTTTTTGGGTACGGCTACGTTGCGGAATTCCTGCGAAGGGGAATGGTCTACTTCGTTGCGGAAGAAAGACAGGGAGAGTTTCTCCGATAGATCGCCAAGGTCACGCATTTCCCAACTCGCCTTGGTCAAATTGCTGATTTCCTCTTCTGTATCGAAGGAGACCCGAGGCGTAAGAATGTTTTGAGCATTTCCGTACGTATGCTCCAAAAGGATTGTGTGGTTCTCGCTTGGCGTGAATTGTAGCTTGCCCCAGACATCATGTTTTTGAAAGGCCTTTTCGTCACGCCCCTCGTCGTTATATGAAGCGGCCTGCCCTTCTCTCACCGTCCATAGCCTGTTACCGGAGCCATCTTCGTATTGGTCTGACTCGGAGAAGTTGTATCCGATAAGTCCCTGGACTTTGTCGTTGCCTCCGCTGGTCGTCATGCCGCCGCTGTGAAAACCGTAACTTCCGATTTTTGTCAGTATTTCTCCCTCAAAACCGGGTTTCGGCTTTTTCGTGATCACGTCAATGTACCCGCCCAAATATCCCGGCTTGGTGACGTCGAAAGGTCCTTGTTGTATCACCAATTTTTGCACGGTCAGCATGTTAATGTGGGATAGCGACGGATCCTTGCGGCTACCGCATGCACCTTCAAGCATGCCGCCATCCAGCAGGACTTTCATATTTTCCTGACCGAACCCGCGCATGGAAACCTCGTTTCCGTACCCGCTTTTGCGTATCATCTGCACTTCTACCAATTCATTGGAGAGGATTTCTGCCAGGTCGACCTCTTTGTGCGATTTAAGTTTGCGGCTTTCGATTTCCTGGGTTTTATTATCGCTTGCGGTCCCGGTCACGACGATGGTGTCAAGCTGAAATATTTCCTCGGAAGAGTCAGTCAATAAAAGGGTGTCCTCACTCTTTTCTCCCTGAGCGTACGAAAAACCATAAACCAATAGAAGAATCACCGCCACAAATAGAGATTTTTTATTTAAGCCCCCGCTGTTCATTTTCCCTTCCCTTTTCAGCTTGTTCTCTTTAATGCTATTGCGAAATCATTTGCATTAATAAGCGAGAACCTCATGTTTTGTCAAGTTTATTGCGAAACGACTTGAAATAAGAATGGAAGACGCTATATTAACAGAAAAGGCAGATTTAGCTGATGAAACGCAACACAACACAGAGAATGGCCATAGAGCATGTCTTCAGGCAGCACGAGCGCCCGTTGGCGGTGGATGAGATTCTTGCATACGGCCGTGACCGCGTGCCGTCACTCAACCAGGCGACGGTCTATCGGAACCTGAAAATTCTGGTCGATGACGGCTGGTTGAAACGGGTTTTCCATCCATCTCTCGGCACCTTGTATGAGCGAACCGGGAAAGGGCACCACCACCACTTTCATTGCCGGGAGTGCAACCGGGCCTTTGATCTCCCCGGCTGTGCCTTGAAGGAAGGAGAATTGGCGCCAGACGGATTTATTGTGGAAAACCACGAAATTTTTTTATTTGGTGTTTGTCCCTCTTGTGGAGGGACGAAATGATCCCCCACCGTTTTGCCTGAACCGAGAACGAGGATGGTTTTTTACTCGTCATGAATCGGGTATGCGTCGACGCCGTTCATGGAGCCACACGGTTGCCTCAGAGTCGCTGGGCGCCCTCCAATTCCCCCGCGGTGACAATGACCCTCCCGGAAATATATCAAGGAACAAGAAAAATAAGGCAAACGGCTCGATCAACTTCAACGTTTGATTAGGGCAACGCCACCTTGAGGTGGTTAACGTGTCAGGCCTTTAGCTTTGCCGGCGGTCGTGACGTTGTGGCATAAAAAAAGGGATTCACAATCTCTTGTAACTCCCTGTTTTAACTATTTGGCGCGCCCGGCAGGGATCGAACCTGCGGCACCCAGCTCCGGAGGCTGGTGCTCTATCCAC
The DNA here is from genome assembly GCF_009689005.1 of Desulfosarcina ovata subsp. ovata. Taxonomy (NCBI): domain Bacteria; kingdom Pseudomonadati; phylum Thermodesulfobacteriota; class Desulfobacteria; order Desulfobacterales; family Desulfosarcinaceae; genus Desulfosarcina; species Desulfosarcina ovata. The sequence goes on from NZ_AP021879.1 coordinate 7,592,250, forward strand.
TGAGCTACGGGCGCAATATGTCGGGGGAAAATAGAGTATTGGCGGCGTTAAGTCAAGGCTGTTTTCGGTAAACCGTCAGATCGGGTACAGGGCTTCCCCGGATTTGTCCAACTCGGCTTTGGCTTCGCCGACCACATAAAGCGATCCGGCAATGCAGACGGCGTCTTCGGGAGCGGAGGTGGCGATGGCGTAGCGTACGGCTTCGGCGACGTCATTAACGATCTGGATGTCCGGAACCAGGGGGCGGGCCACGGATTCCAGTGTTTCCGGTGGCAGTGAGCGGTCAATCTTGGCCCGGGTGACGATCAGCCTGGCGCAGGGGGCGACCAGGTCCTTCAAGATCGCCTCATAGGGCTTGTCTTCAAGAATGCCGGCCACCATGGTGATCCGCCGGCCAGCCAGATTGTCCTGCAGGTATCGGCCCAGGCGCCTGGCTGCCATGAGGTTGTGGGCGCCATCCAGGATGACGAAGGGCTTTTCGGAAACCACTTCCAGGCGACCCGGCCAACGGTTCTGAGCCAGTCCGAACTGGATCTGATCCTTCAGAAGGTTCGGTTCCCGGCGCATGAGAAGTTCACTGGCCGCCAGGACCAGGGCGGCGTTGTCCACCTGGTGGTTGCCCATGAGGCCGGATTTCATTCCGGGCCACCAGTGGTCGATACCGGCGTATGAGAATCGGCCGTTGCCCGAGCGACGAACCCGGAAATCGCGACCTTTGATGTAAAGCGGGGCCGACTGACGGTTGGCCACCGCTTCGATGACGGTTCTTGCAACTTTCTGGGTGGTGCCGGTGATCACGGGAACACCGGGTTTGATGATGCCGGCTTTCTCTCCGGTAATTTGCTTGATGGTATTTCCCAGATAGGTTTTGTGCTCCAGAGAAATGTTGGTGATGATGCTGATTGCCGGATCGATGACATTGGTGGAATCCATCCGTCCGCCCATGCCGGTTTCGATGACCGCCCAATCCACCGCGTGCCGGCCGAATTCGTAAAAGGCCATGGCCGTGGTAAATTCGAAAAAGGTCGGTTCCCGGTCACCACAATGGACTGATTTGACCGCCTCCCAGGAGTTCACCACCGCGTCATCGGAAATGGGCTCGCCGTTAATGCAGATGCGTTCGTTAAATCGGATCAGATGGGGGGAGGTGTAAAGCCCCACGCGATAGCCGGCTTTTTGAAGAATCGTCGCCAGTGCCGACGCCACCGACCCCTTTCCATTGGTACCGGCGATGTGGATGGCGGAAAAGGTTTGTTGGGGATTGCCAAGTCCCGCCAGGATGTTGGCGGTGGTTGAAAGACCGAGGATAATACCGAATCGGCGCATGCTGTACATGGCGTCGAGGCATTCAGTGTATTCGGGGGTCGGCATGATGGCCACTCTTTCAGGGTGCGATTCAGCCCATCGGAACGAAAACAAAAACCCGGCGGGAAAAGCATTTCCTGCCGGGTCGTTGGGTCGAACAGGGTGTCGCTAACGGTATCTCCTGCTTCGCGCGGCAGCGATGCGCTGTCTGCGAAGGGCTTCCCGTTCCTTGCGACGACGGTACTCGCTTGGCTTTTCGTAGCTTTTTTTCAGTTTCAACCGTTTGAACAGACCATCATTTTGAATTTTTTTCTTCAGAATGCGCATGGCCTTTTCGAGATCATTATCGAAGACTTTGACTTCAATTGCTTTCAAGCTGGATCAACCCCCTTTTTTCCCATCGGGTCGACTTTTATGTAAACCGTTTCAACCATGATGGTTATTTATTTTTTTAAAACTTGACTTATACCAAATAACAGGGTCGATTTCAACAAAAAGATTGCCTTGACAGCAATTGTAATTATGCGGTTCAGGTTTGTACCAGCATGGCAATTCGATCAGTTCTTCGAAAAATTTAGTTCAGGTTATGATCAAAAAGTGAAACAAAACTGTACGCAATTAGCCAGCCGATGAATTTTTTCATTTTTGGCTCTCTGTATCAGAAATTTTGATCAAACCTATCCATTGGTTAATAAAGGAACTCGTACGGTTTGATGTGAAAATCTGCCAAGGATTTTAACTGGTGTCTACGTATTCGATCTCCAGGCCTCGCATCATAAAAGTTAACATCGCCTCCCAACTGGGAAAATACATATATCGCGTCAAAGCGCGCACATCGTCAAAAAAGGTTTTGCGCGTTGGTAACTCAGCACGAACCAAGCTGTACTTCTCATCCATCAGTTCAAGAACGGTATGGAACAGAAAGGCTAACAAGTTGAAGGTCAGCAATAATGATGAAAGGTGCTTGTTCCCGTGACCGAAGTTGTGTTCAATATTATAGCCTCTGTTTTTCAAAACATTATTATTTTCGTTCTCGACTTTCCAGCGTGCTCGGCCATCTTTGACAATTTGCTTGACGTTGCTCTTTGAAACTTCAAAATTGGTTGCAAATGCGTTTTTGTACACGATTTTTCCATCGGGCAGGGTTGTTGTCAGTTCGCACCAATTAACATCAATGGCGTTTTCACTATCACGTAGCGGCAGTTTGTTGGCAAAGCGATACGTATCGATTTCATGGGTTTTGCCGGTCCAGCGCTTCTCCACCACGGTTTCGATGGTCTGCATGGCGTCCAATTCATCCAGCCACTGGTAAAGGGTTTTATGAGAATCGGGTTTACAGACCAAAATGAAATCAAGTTCTTGATCTAATAGTTTTTTGCAAATCGGTTGTTTACAGTATAGATCATCGCCCAATACAGTGATGCCAAAAGGTTGATACTCCGCCGCATATTGATCGATCCAGCGTTTTGCTGCCGCGTTTTCGCAATCTTGTTTATCATGGCCATCCTGGGGGGTAATAAATTCCGGTTGCAAAGCAATCACCTTATTGTTTTCCGGTGCCACAATCACCGGGGTCACGACTGAATGCGAATAGGTTACGGTTCCATTTTTATGGTGCTTGCGACTACAATTATCACAATGAATTGTATTTGAAGCAAAATACTGCGTTCCGTCAAAGGCAACCAATAAATTGTTGTCGTATGAGCGAAACCCGTCCAGATGACCGGATTTTTCCAATCCGTCGAAAAGATATTTGAACACGGGCGTGACATAAGAGGGATGGACCTCGTCCATTAAACTTTTGATGTGGTTGGTACAGGGAATTTGAGTGAGGCCGAAAAGTGATTGCGCATTGTTTTTGCCTTTTGTTTGCTGCATAGCGGATTGAAAGGCTAAAAAGGATGGGCTTTGGGTAAAAAAAACAGAAAAAGCTCCCAGGGCTGCGTCTTCTATGCTGTAGCTGGTATTAGTGCCGATGCGCCGGTCAGGAAATGCAGAAATAGTTTGGCGAAAAAATTGGATCACTTTGTCAAATGTGAATTCTGCATGTTTCCTTTCAAGTAGGATGCGGTTTTCTTCTTGTTCTGGCAATCGCATGGCCCTGGCTCGCTTTTGGTAAAAGTGGATGAGTATTCACCCTCTTATATCCATTACAAGCTTCTGTGTCCAGAACATTTTGAAATAATAAAGAAAATAAATGCATCGAACTTTGATTGAAAAAAACTTCTGTTTGGGTAGCAAAGAGAGCCATTTCAAAATTACAATTGCTGTTGCCTTGAGGATGGGCGCGTCTTGCATTTCTCCAGGCGGAAAAACCGGCGTGCGGCGGTCCAGGCATTCGAACGCAAAACGGTGAAGTCCCACGGGCGGACTTCACCGTTTTGTTTCCCAAAAAAGGGCTTAATCCAGTTTGGAAACCAACTCGTTGGTCACATCTTTCACGCTGGGGGTGCCGTCCAGGGTGATGTACTTCATGGCGGCGCCTTTCTCGGCCAGATCTTTGAAGTAATACGCCGAGGCCAGGGTCCCGTCGGTGGTGTTGTAATAGATGTCGTGACGCTTGTTGATGGCCGTTTCGTCCTGGTCATCGCTTCGGGTCTTCAGTTCGCCGCCGCACACCCGGCATTTGTCGCCGTCGGGCTTGATCGCGTCAATGTAGATGTTATTGGGATGGTTGTTGTCGTTTACGCACAGACGGCGGCCCATGATCCGATTTTTGGCAATTTCGCGGTCAAGCAGGATCTCCACAACGATATCCAGCGCCATGCCGGCCTCTTTCAGGGCTTCATCCAGTTTGATGGCCTGGTTTTTGTTACGGGGGAATCCGTCCAGCAGCCAGCCGTTCTTGCAGTCGTCCTGCTGCAGGCGGTCAAGAATCATGGGGATGGTGATCTCATCGGGAACCAGGTCGCCTTTGTCGATGTAGGCTTTGGCCTGAGCACCCAGTTCCGTTCCCTTGCCGATGTTGTCACGGAAGATGGCACCGGACTCGATGTGGGGCGTGTTGTATTTGTCTTTCAGAATTGAGCCCTGGGTACCTTTTCCGCTGCCGTTGGGACCAAAAAACAAGATGTTCATTCACCTTCTCCTTTCTGTTTCCTGCTCACATGGACAGGATCATTGAAAATACCAATCGCACCGCGATGCCGGGTGTCACCTATTCAGTCCAGAAAGTAGAATTTCCGTGCAATCGTCGAGTGCCGTTCTTTTCTATTGTTGCGGCGGTCGGCCGCCTTCTTTGTTATGATTGCGTTCAGGTGGGCTGGTACCGAAGTATAAAATCTCCAGCTACCCCGCGTTAGTACAGAAATGCTGGATGCTTGTCAAGCATCGGCGTGGGGCCGGGATCGCTTCAGGTAGGCCCGCACCCACCCAAGAGCCTGCTCCCGGCTGGACAGCGTACCGCAAAGGCGCTGCTCGTCTACCTTACTAAGGAGCTGCTTGAAACGCGGGGAGGGGGCAAGGCCTAGCTCATTTATCAGATCATAACCGTTGATCAGCGGCTTGGTGGTTGCCTGTCGGTCCTGGAAGATGCCATGGGCCACAGCCAGGCGATGGCAGAACCGGATGAAATCGCTGTCGCGGTTTTCCAGGGTTTTGCCCTTGGCCATGATGTCGGCCATGGCATGGACGACGATGGGCAGGGCCAGGGGGCCGCAACGGTTGAAAAAACGGGTCTTGCCGTTGGGACCGAGGGTGCCGTTCTGCCAGGCGATAAACAGAAACAACGGCCGGATGTGGTGGCGGATAACGGTCTCGGTAATTTGATCCTGCTGGCGGGAAAGCCTCAGCCGCCGGTTGATGGTTTGTGCGATCAGGGCACTTTTTGCGGCGTGACCGGGAAAACGGACACGTCCGTCGGCTTCGATCTGCCGGGTGGCCGGTTTGCCCACATCGTGGAGCAGGGCACTGTATTTCAACAGCGGAGCTTGGCCGGGCAATCCGGCTCTGCGGGCAACGGTCGCAAGATCGGGAAAACGCCGGTCAAAGTCGGCCAGAAGCGTTTCAAGGCAGTCGACGGCACGCAAGCTGTGCTCAAAGACATCGAAACGATGGTGCCGGTTTTGGGTGCAACCGATGGACGGTTCAAGCTCCGGGAAAATTGCCGTCAGCAGACCGCTGGCCGCCATAAGGCGAAAGGTGGCGGCACATCGGGATGTATTGAGAATCTTGATCAGTTCGGCCCAGATCCGTTCCCCGGCCACCGTTTCGATCCGATGCCGGTGGTCGGCGATGGCTTCACCGGTGGCGTCGGCGAGGACAAAATCGAGCTCTGCCGCAAACCGGTAAGCACGCACCAGCCGGGCCGGATCATGGACAAACGCATCCGGCGAGACAATCCGAATGACCTTCCGGCGGATATCGGCGAGACCGCCGGTACAGTCGATCAGGCGTTTGGCCTTTAAATCGTAGGCCATGGCATTGAGCGTAAAATCCCGCGCCTGCAGGTCGGCCTCGATGGATTGACCGGTCATTGGTGTGATGTCAATGGTGGCGGCGGGAGAGACGATCCTGAATAGGGGAAATCCCTTTTTGCCCAGATCGACCAGTCGGCCGCCGGTGCGTTCGGCGAGTTGCGTGGCCATCGCTGTGATCTCACCGCGCACCACAAGATCGATGTCCAGGGGCGTGCGGCCGGTGAGCATGTCGCGCAGGGCACCGCCGACCAGATAGATGCCGTCGGGCGGGTCGGGCAGGAAATCGAACCGAATGTCTGTTAACTGATCCATATTGTATCGAATTCAATTCTTCTAAAATTTAACCTATCCACTGTTCATGGCGGTCGGGGGAGACCATTTTTCGACTACTCCAAATTTGCTTGACACCGGCCAGCGCATAGTATAACAAATTTGCAAAAAATCACGATCAGCCCCCTTTGACGGGGTAATTCAGATAACTTCTATCACATAAACACGCTTATTCCTCCAAAAAACCGACAGTCCGGTCCAGACCACCCGAAAGGCATCGTTGCAACATGAAATTGGATATGCCGGGATAGGGCAAAACCGTGTTACCGTCGCCGGTGACGGGAAGGGGAGCGCTGTTGTTTTTTGTATACAGGAAGATTGCCAGAGGTGCTGTCGAGGTTAGCGGAATTCAGAAGATAACGGCGGGGTCAGGGGGACGTGTTCAACACAAGCAGTGAATTGTTGGGTTTGCATAATTTCACTAAATTTTCTTAGGTCCTATCTTTAACAGCCGAAACATAAGCAGTACAAAAAAGAGCATGGAGGCGGATATGGGATGCGGACGGGCAGCCGTTCCATGTTTGCTCTCACCGTGATGGCAGCGGGCGAAAGACAACTTAAAATGGGGTGTTTTGATGAACATCGTGGAACTGAAAAACAAAAAAATCAATGAATTGACCAAACTGGCCAAGCAGCTCAATATTGACGGGGCTGCCGGTATGCGCAAGCAGGAACTGATATTTTCCCTGCTTCAGGCGCAGATCGAAAAAAACGGGCTGATTTTCGGTGAAGGGACCCTCGAGATCCTGCCCGACGGCTTTGGTTTTCTAAGGGCACCGACCTATAACTACCTGCCCGGCCCGGATGATATTTATGTCTCTCCCTCGCAGATCCGGCGTTTCAACCTGAGAACCGGCGACACCGTGTCGGGTCAGATTCGTCAGCCCAAGGAGTCCGAACGCTATTTCGCCCTGCTCAAAGTGGAAGCGGTCAATTACGAAGATCCGGAAGTGGCCCGTGAGAAAATTCTCTTTGACAACCTGATTCCCCTGTATCCGGATAACAAAGTGAACCTGGAGACCGAACCGGAAAATTACTCTGCCCGCATTATGGATCTGTTGACTCCCATCGGCTTCGGCCAGCGTGGTCTGATCGTTTCGCCCCCCCGTTCCGGTAAAACCATGCTGCTCCAGTGCATTGCCAACTGTATCGTTAAAAATCACAAGGATATTGTCCTTTTTGTGCTGCTGATCGATGAACGCCCCGAAGAGGTGACCGATATGCAGCGCTCGGTGAAAGGGGAGGTGATCAGCTCCACCTTTGATGAACCGGCCGAACGCCATGTCCAGGTTGCCGAAATGGTCATCGAAAAAGCCAAACGCCTGGTGGAGCACAAAAAGAATGTGGTCATTTTGCTGGACAGCATCACCCGCCTGGCCCGTGCCTACAACTCGGTCATGCCGCCCAGTGGCAAAATCCTCTCCGGTGGTGTCGACTCCAACGCCCTGCAGCGGCCCAAACGATTTTTTGGCGCCGCGCGGAACATCGAAGAGGGCGGTAGCCTGACCATTATCGCAACGGCCCTGGTCGATACCGGATCGCGGATGGATGAAGTGATTTTTGAGGAGTTCAAGGGCACCGGCAACATGGAGATTCAGCTGGATCGTCGCCTGGCCGACAAGCGCATCTTCCCCGCTATCGACATCAAGAAGTCCGGCACCCGTAAGGAGGAACTGCTCCTCGACGAGGCCACCTTGAACCGAGTCTGGATCTTGCGGAAACTTTTTTCCTCCTTGAATCCTTCGGACAGCCTTGAATTTTTACTTGAAAAAATGAACGGAACCAAGGATAATGCTGAGTTCTTAGATTCAATGAGCTCATAAATTATATACAGGGGGTTGAAATAACAATGAAAGCCGACATCCATCCGGATTATCAGACCACCACCATTCAATGTGCCTGTGGCAATATCATTGAAGTCGGGTCAACGAAAAAGGACATTCGCGTGGAAATTTGTTCCAAGTGCCACCCGTTTTTTACCGGCAAACAGAAGCTGGTGGATACGGCCGGCCGTATCGAGCGGTTCAGAAAAAAATACGAGAAATTCCAGAAGAACCAGTAGCGTCTCCGTCCTGTCTTTTTTCAGGCTGCATCCGGTGCCTCCGCCGCTGGACGGCACCGGAGCCTGCCCGCCCTGAACTTTCAAGTCCCGACCTCATTTTCGAACAGCGAGCGGCTCGCCCCTTCCACCCATCCAACCGGATGGCTGAAAACGGGGCTGTTGATGATTGATAACCTCCGCAGTGACGAGGGAAACGTGCAGGCGCCGATATCGGCTTTTTTTACGAATCCGTCAACCGTTGGTGGTGGAACATGTTTGACAAACTGAAGGGTGTTGAAGACCGTTTTCAGGAGTTGGAGCGCCTGTTGTCCGATCCGAAGGTGGTTCAGGACAGGGAGGCATACCAGACGTACATCCGCGAGCACGCCGAGATCGCGCCGATCGTCACCGCTTTCCGGGAATACAAGCGGGTGGATCGGGAATTGGATGACAGCCTCGAATTGCTCCATGACGACGATCCCGAGATGAAAAAAATGGCCGCGGAAGAGGTCGATCGCCTGGAAAAGGAAAAGGACCGGCTCAAGGAGGAACTCAAGGTCCTTCTGATCCCCAAGGATCCGCTGGACGACAAGAACGTGATCCTGGAAATCCGGGCCGGTACCGGTGGCGACGAAGCCGGCCTCTTTGCCGGCGATCTGTTCAAGATGTATCAGCGTTATGCCGATGGTCGTGGCTGGAAAGTGGATGTGATGGACCACCACACCACCGGCGTGGGCGGCCTCAAGGAGATCATCGCCAGCATCAATGGCAAAGGTGCCTACAGCCGCCTCAAGTTTGAAAGCGGCACCCATCGGGTACAGCGGGTGCCCACCACGGAGACCCAGGGACGCATTCATACGTCCGCCGTCACCGTGGCGGTTTTGCCTGAAGCCGAGGATATCGAGGTCAATATCGACGCCAATGAACTCAAGGTGGACGTCTACCGCTCGTCGGGACCCGGCGGGCAGAGCGTCAACACCACCGACTCGGCCGTGCGCATCACCCACCTGCCCACTGGTCTGGTGGTGACCTGTCAGGACGAGAAATCCCAGCACAAGAACAAGGCCAAGGCCATGAAGGTGTTGCGATCCCGCCTACTCGACCAGATGGTTCGCGAACAGAATGAGCAGCGCTCCCAGGACCGGCGCAGCCAGGTAGGCAGCGGCGATCGCAGCGAACGTATCCGGACTTACAATTTTCCCCAGGGGCGGGTGACCGACCATCGCATCGGGTTGACCCTGTACCGACTGGAATCGATTCTTCAGGGAGATGTGGACGAGGTGATCGACTCCCTGGTGACCTATTACCAGAGCCAGGCGCTTCAGCATGCCGAACGCCTCGACGGATAATCGCGTTACCTGGACCATTCTGGAACTGGTGCGCTGGACCACGGATTATTTCCGGGATAACGGACTGGACAGCGCCCGCAGCGAGGCGGAGATCCTGCTTGCCCATGCCCTGGGCGTGCGGCGGATCGATCTTTACCTGAACCATGACAAACCGCTGGGGCCCGACGAACGCGCCGTTTTTAAAAACCTGATCCGAAGGCGGCTCAGCGGCGAACCGGTGGCCTACCTGACCGGCACCAAGGAGTTCTGGTCCCTGGAACTGGCCGTGAATCCGGCCGTGCTGATTCCGCGGCCGGAGACCGAGTGCCTGGTGGAAGCCGTTTTGCCTTTCCTTGAAACGGAAACCGGCGTCGCCAAGCGGGTGCTGGACATGGGCACCGGCAGCGGTGCCATTATCATCGCCCTGGCTCACGAGTGTCCCGGGCACCGTTACTTTGCCATGGATCGCTCCATGGATGCATTGGTCACGGCCCGCCGCAATGCCCGAACCCATGGCCTCGAGGCGCGCATCGACTGGTTTTGCGGCAACTGGGACGCGGCCCTGGCACCGCAGCGGGCGCGTTTTGATCTCATCGTTTCCAATCCGCCTTACATCCGCAGCGCCGAAATCGACGAGCTGCAGCCGGAAGTCCGGGATCACGAGCCCCGTCCGGCACTGGATGGCAGCCCTGACGGGCTGGCCGGTTTGCGCCACATCATCGAAATGGCCCATTGCCATCTCAACGACGGCGGTGTGCTGGCCCTGGAGATGGGCTATGATCAGGCAACGGCATTGCAGACGATTGCCGATGCGGTCGGTCAATACACCCCACCACGCATCATTAAGGATTACAGCGGTCTTGACCGGGTGGCGGTGATGACCAGGAACGCATGAGCGGTGATTCGCGATCCGTGAAAGCAGTGACGTTCGGATGGCCAGCCTTTTGGACGCGCCATTATTTTAGGCTTGCGGCCGATACCGATTTTTGGTAACTAAACTCGTTTTTAAAACCGCACGTCCGTGGACCGGATCCCGGTGCTTTCCACAGGAAAGTCGGATTCAGGGTCGAAGCGGGCGCAGGCAAAACCAACAACAAGGAGAAAACAATGGCTTACGTGACAATGAAAGAACTGCTGGAAGCCGGTGTGCACTTTGGCCACCAGACCAAACGCTGGAATCCGAAAATGAAACCCTATATTTTCGGAGCCAGAAACGGCATCTATATTATCGATCTGCAGAAAACCGTGAGAATGTTTCGTGACGCTTATGATTTTATCGTCAACACGGTTGCCGGTGGCAAATCGGTCCTTTTTGTGGGCACCAAGAAACAGGCCCGCGAGTCGATTTACGAAGAAGCCAACCGGGCCGAAATGTTCTACGTGCACAACCGCTGGCTGGGCGGTATGCTGACCAACTTCCAGACCATCAAGAAAAGCATCGACCGGCTCAATTATCTCAACACCATCGAAAACGACGGGTCGATCAACCTCTTTCCCAAAAAAGAACGTCTGAAACTGGGCAAGGAGCGTGAGAAACTAGACAGCACCCTGGGCGGTATCCGCAGCATGACCAAGCTGCCCGGTGTTATTTTTATCGTCGATCCGAAAAACGAAGCCATTGCCGTACGCGAAGGCCGCCGCCTGGGCATTCCCATCGTGGCGATTGTGGACACCAACTGTGATCCCGATGAAATCGATCACGCCATTCCCGGCAACGATGACGCCATTCGCGCCATTCGCCTGGTCGCATCCAAAATGGCCGATGCCTGCATCGAGGGGCGCGACCGTTACAACGAACGCCAGCAGGCCGAAGCCGACAAGGGCGAGGAAGAGCCCTCTGAACTCGATAGTGCTGCGGCCGACCTCAAACCCGGCGAGCGCAAAGTGATTTCCGACGGCACCGATGGACCGGTGGTCGAAATTATCCGTAAGGGCGCCGGTGTTTCCGAAACCAGTGAATCCTCTGAAGAGGCAGCGGCCTCTGAAGCAGAACCGACGGGAGAATAATTTAAAATGGCAGATATCACTGCAGCAATGGTAAAAGAGCTCCGTGAAAAATCCGGGGCCGGGATGATGGATTGCAAGGCCGCCCTGGTCGAGTGCGGCGGCGACCTTGAAAAGGCAATCGACTTTCTGAGAAAAAAGGGCATCGCCACCGCCGCCAAACGGGCCGGCCGGGCCACTTCCGAAGGGACTGTCCAATCTTATATCCATATGGGCGGCAAGATCGGTGTGATGGTGGAAGTGAACTGCGAAACCGATTTCGTGGCCAAGACCGACGATTTCGGCGACTTCGCCAAAAATATTGCCATGCACATCGCGGCCACCAACCCGGTGGGGATCACCCAGGAGGATGTTCCCCAGGAGGTGATCGACCGCGAACGCGAAATCTACCGCGCCCAGGTAATCGAGATGGGTAAACCGGAGCAGATGGTCGAAAAGATCGCCGAGGGCAAGATGAACAAGTTCTACAAGGAAAACTGCCTGATGAATCAGCAGTATGTCAAGGAGCCGGACAAGACCATTGCGGACTACCTCAACGAAGTCATTGCCCGGACCGGTGAGAAGATCAGCATTAAACGATTCGCCAGATTCCAGATTGGGGCAGACTAACGTGGCCACGCGATTCAAGCGTATATTGCTCAAACTGAGCGGAGAAGCCCTGATGGGCGATCAGGGCTTCGGCATTTGTCCCAATATGCTCTCCTATGTTGCCGAAGAGGTCCGTTCCATCATCGAGCTGGATGTACAGTTGGCCATTGTGGTTGGCGGCGGAAACATTTTTCGCGGTGTGGCGGCCGGCTCGTTCGGCATGGAGCGGACGTCGGCCGACCACATGGGGATGCTGGCCACGGTGCTCAACAGCCTGGCGCTCCAGGATGCCCTGGAAAAAAAGGGCATTCAGACCCGCGTCCAAACGGCCATCTCCATGCACGAGGTGGCCGAGCCGTATATCCTGCGGCGGGCGTTGCGGCATCTGGAGAAGGGGCGGGTGGTGATTTTCGCCGCCGGTTCCGGCAACCCCTATTTTACCACCGATACGGCGGCCGTGCTGCGCGCCAAGGAGATCCACGCCGAGATTCTGCTCAAGGCCACCAAGGTCAACGGCCTGTACGACAGCGATCCCGAGCGCAACGCCGACGCCCGTTTTATCAAGACCATCAGTTATATGGAAGTGCTCGAACGGCAGCTGAAGGTGATGGACATGACCGCCATCTCCCTGGCCATGGACAACCAGCTGCCCCTGATGGTGTTCAATCTCAAGGAAAAGGGAAACATCCAAAAAGTGGTCTGCGGCGAAAACGTGGGAACCACGATCGGCGGCTGATCCGGCCGTTGGGACGCCCCGACCGATACTGCGCTAACCCCGCCCTACCGAGGTAACTACCATGATCGATGAAACCCTTCAGGAAACCAAATCGCGGATGGGCAAGACCATCGGCGCACTGGAAAACGAACTCAAACGGGTGAGGACCGGAAGGGCCTCTCTTGCGCTTTTGGACGGTATCCGGGTCGATTATTACGGTGCCCAGACCCAACTGAACCAGATGGCCTCCCTCTCCGTGCCGGAGAGCCGGCTGATCGTTATCCAGCCTTGGGATGTCTCCGCCATCAAGGAGATCGAGAAGGCGATTTTAAAGTCCGACCTCGGCCTGACGCCTTCCAGCGATGGGAAACTGATTCGCATTTCGATTCCGCCCCTGACCGAAGAGCGCCGCAAGGAGCTGGTCAAGGTGGTCAGCAAGATGTGTGAAGAACACAAGGTCGCCACCCGCAATATTCGACGCGACGCCAATGACCTGCTCAAAGGTTTCAAGAAAGACGGCGACATCGCCGAAGACGATGCCTTCAAGGCCCAGGATCAAGTTCAGAAAATCACCGACGAGTATATCGCCAAGATCGACGAGATATACAAAAGCAAAGAGAAGGAAATCCTTGAATTTTAGTTCATCCTCTTCGATGCGGAATGAACTCGACCCTGATCGGATGCCCAGACACGTTGCCATCATTATGGATGGCAATGGCCGCTGGGCCAAAAAACGCCTGCTTAACCGCATCAACGGGCATGAAAAGGGGGCGGAAGCCGTACGGACCGTCGTGCGCACCGCCCGCCGCCTCAATATCGACGCACTCACCCTTTACGCCTTTTCCACCGAAAACTGGCAGCGTCCCCAGTCCGAAATTTCAGGCCTGATGCTGCTCCTGCGCCGTTTTCTGGAGTCTGAACGGCAAACGCTGATCGACAAACAGATCCGGCTGAACACCATTGGCGAGACCGACCGGCTGCCGGACGCGGTTCGCGACAAATTGCTTGCCGTGATCGACGAGACCGCGGAAAACACCAAAATGACCCTGACCCTGGCGCTTAGTTACGGGGCGCGCACGGAAATCGTCCACATGGCCAGGCAGATCGCCGCCGCCGCAAAATTTGGTACCATCGATCCGGATGCGGTGACGGAGCAGATCGTTGCCGACCACCTCTATACCCGTGGACTGCCCGATCCGGACCTGTTGATTCGTACCAGCGGTGAACAGCGACTGAGCAATTTTCTGCTTTGGCAGATCGCCTACGCGGAGCTGGTTTTCACCCCCACGCTGTGGCCCGATTTCGGCGAGGCGGAGTTTATCCGGATTTTAAGCGATTACCAGAACCGGGAACGCCGTTTCGGCGGGGTCCTCTCACCCTAAACCGGAGTTCAGAGGCTCCAGGAACGCCCATGCACCTGAAACGCTGGATCACCGGAATCGTTGCCGTTCCCATTGTCTACCTGCTGGTCGCTGCCGGTGGACCTGTTTTTCTCCTGCTGATCGCCGCCGTGTCGGCGCTGACCCTCTGGGAGTACTACCAGGCCGTTTTTCCGCCTCCGAACAAAGGGCTGCGTCAGGTCATGGTTGTTCTCGGGCTCTGTCTGGCACCGGTCATCGTCGTGGCCGTACAGCGCTGGGGCCTGACTCCGCTGCCCCTGATCCTGGCGGTGGATCTGGTCGTGGTGGCCGGATTGACCTTGCCCATTTTCAAAAATGACTCGCAGGCCCCTTTCCTGGTGGCCAAACAGGTGCTGGGGCTGGTCTATATTCCCATGCTGCTCTCATTTTTGGTTTTGATACGCGCTGGCGAAAGTGGCGCCCAGTGGATTTTCCTGCTGCTCTTGGTCGTTGCTGCCGGCGATACCGGCGCGTTCTACACCGGTACCTATCTGGGGCGCCACAAGCTTTGTCCCTGGGTCAGTCCCAAAAAGACCATTGAAGGCAGTTTGGGCGGGTTGACCGCCAACGTCATCACCGGCCTGGTGTTCAAGATGATCCTGCTTCCCGGTTTGGCCACCTTGCCGGTCGTCGCGTTCGCCCTGGTTATCGGCATTGCCGGGCAGGTGGGCGATCTGTTTGCATCGGAGTTCAAACGCTCGGCCGGTATCAAAGATTCCGGCCGCCTGCTTCCCGGCCACGGCGGTTTCCTGGACCGGCTGGATGCCCTTTTGTTTGCCTCGCCGCTTGCCTATCTGCTGAAAATCAGTATATTTTGATCTAAATTGCCTTTAATCCGTTAGAAATGAAACCATCATGAAATCACTTTCCATCCTGGGGTCGACCGGATCGATTGGCACCAACGCCCTCGAGATCGTGCGGCAGTTCCCCGGCCAATTCCGTGTCGTGGCCCTGGCCGCCAAGACCAGCATCGCCGCATTGGCCGGGCAGATTGTCGAATTCTCGCCGCGCCTGGTTGCCGTGATCGATGATGCCCATGCCGGACAGCTCCGGTCGCTGTTGCCAGCGGATGTTGACGTGCGCATCGTCACCGGCGATGCCGGTTACGTGATGGCGGCTACCCTGCCCGAGAGTGATATGGTTTTGGGCGCCATGGTGGGCGCGGCCGGGCTGGCACCCACCCTTGCCGCCATCGACGCCGGCAAGGATATCGCCCTGGCCAACAAGGAAACCCTGGTCATGGGCGGGGAGATCGTAATGGCCCGGGTGGCTGAGCGAGGGGTGAAACTGATGCCCGTGGACAGCGAGCACAGCGCCATCTTCCAAAGTCTGGCCGGTCACCGCCACAGCGAGGTTCGCGAGATTCTGCTGACCGCCTCCGGCGGGCCGTTCCGGCAGACGCCGGCTGCCGAATTTGCCGCCATTACGCCGGCGGCCGCCCTGCGCCACCCCAACTGGTCCATGGGCAGCAAGATCACCATCGATTCGGCCACCCTGATGAACAAGGGGCTGGAGGTGATCGAGGCGCGCTGGCTGTTTGACGTCGATTTTGACCGGATTAAGGTGGTGGTCCACCCCCAGAGCATCATTCATTCCATGGTGACTTATCAGGATGGGGCGGTGATCGCCCAACTGGGTATCCCGGACATGAAGGGGGCCATCGCCTACGGCCTCTCCCATCCCGACCGGCTGCCGCTGGATATGCCCGCACCGGATTTTGCCGCCCTGGGACAGCTCACCTTTGAGGATCCGGACCTGGAGCGGTTTCCCTGCCTGGCCCTGGCTTTTCGGGCCGGAGAGGCGGGGGGCACCCATCCCGCCGTGCTCAACGCGGCCAATGAGATTGCCGTGGCCGCGTTTCTGGAAGGGCGGCTGCCCTACACGGGAATTTACGCGATTATCGATCAGACGCTGAACCGCCACCGGGCAGAGGGCCAACCGGATCTTGAGCAGATTATCGCGGCGGACCGCTGGGCCCGGAAAACGGCCGTTGACCTGATCCGCCAACAGGAATGTTAAGGTTTCGCCTATGACAACCAGTATTTTTGCCTTTGTCGTCGTTCTTGGTGTGCTCATTTTTTTCCACGAGCTGGGCCATTTTCTGGTGGCCCGGCTTTTCGGGGTGGGGGTCGAGAAGTTCTCGCTCGGTTTCGGTCCGCGCCTGCTGGGCCGGACCGTCGGGATTACCGATTATCGCCTTTCGGCCATCCCCCTGGGCGGCTATGTCAAAATGGTGGGCGACGAGCCGGATGCCGAAATCGATCCGGAGATGATCCCCTACTCGTTCACCCACAAGCATGTTTTCAAGAAAATCCTGATCGTTGCCGCCGGCCCCTTTTTCAATCTGCTGCTGGCCGTGATCATCTACTTCGGCTTTTTTTATTTCATCGGCACCGAGGATATCCGGCCGGTGGTCAAGCATGTGGTAGCCGAGAGTCCGGCGGCCCGGGCCGGGTTTCGCAATGGCGACGAGATCGTGGCCATTGACGGCAAAACCGTGGCCGCCTGGGGGGATATTGAACGGTTGATCGCCGACGGAGGCGGAACTCCGGCACACATCACCGCCCGGCGGGGGGGAGAGCTGTTCGATGTCACCCTGACGCCCCAGACCAAGGTGGCCAAGGATATTCTGGGGGATGACACGCCTTACTACGATGCCGGATTCTCGGGGCTTCCGCCGCTTAAAGCCATCGTGGGCGAGGTGGCCGAGGGCTACCCGGCCAAAAAGGCCGGCCTCAAAAAGGGCGATCTGATCATCGGCATCAACGGGACGCCGGTGGACAGCTGGAACACCATGAAGACGATCATCTCCCAGAGCAAGGGCGAGGCCCTGTCCGTGCGGGTGCGGCGCGGTGCGGAAACCCTGACCGTGGAGATCATACCGGTATTGTTCAGTGAGGAAAACGTTCGTGGTGAGAAGGTCGACAGCTACCGCATCGGCATCTCCACGCCGGGAATCACGATTCCCGATGCCGACCGGATCATTGTCAAACGGGGACTTTGGGGAGCCCTGCAGGAGAGCGTCGGCCAGACCTACCAGATTTCACGACTGACCATTCTGAGCATCGGCAAACTGATCAAAGGCACCGTCTCCACCAAGACCCTGGGCGGTCCGATCATGATCGCCGAGATGGCCGGCCAGCAGGCCGAAGCCGGGCTGACCAATCTGATCTTCTTCATTGCCGTTTTGAGCATCAACCTGGCCGTACTCAACTTCCTGCCCATCCCGGTGCTCGACGGTGGCCATCTGATGTTTTTTTTCATCGAGGCGATCATCCGGCGGCCGGTCAACATGCGCATGCGCGAGATTGCCCAGCAGGCCGGGATATTTATTTTGATCCTGTTGATGATTTTTGTTTTTTATAACGATATAACCCGTCTTTTTGCGAGTTAGACGAACAATTTTTCAACCTTTTGCTATCCTTAACGGATGTGGACGTTATGCCGCAACGAATAGAAATTACGCTCACGGAAAACCTTGTGGATGCCGAAGGGGAAGCCCTTCGCCATAAAGCCAAGAACTACTTCGATATCGACATCGACACGGTACGCACGATCCAGATCGTGACCATCGATGCGGATCTGGCCGATGCCCAGGTCGAGACGGCACGTAGCGAAATCTTTACCAATCCGGTGACCCAGGTCTCGGACCTGACGCCGCTGGCCGTGGATTTCGACTGGATCATCTGGATCGGTTTCCGGCCCGGCGTGCGCGACAACCCCGGGGCCACGGCCGTGGAGGCGGTGGAGGATCTCCTGCGCGTGAAACTGGCTCCCGGCCAGGCAATCTATACCTCCCGGCGCTATTGTCTCAAGGGCGCCACCATCACCCGCCAGGATGCCGAGAAGATCGCCGGTGAGATCCTGGCCAATGACATCATCCAGCAATGGGCCGTGTACGACCGCAGCCAGTGGGATCCTGGGACCGGCATCGGTTTTGTCATCCCCAAGGTGATTCTCGATCACACCCCCGAGGTGACCACGCTGGCCATCGACAGCGATGCGACCCTGGCGCGGCTCAGCGACGAGCGCAGCCTCTCCCTCAATCCCAGCGACATTCCCACCATCCGGGCCTATTTCCTCGACCCGGTGGTTCAGCGCCAGCGCCAAGCGGTCTCCCTCGGCGACCCCACCGATGTGGAGCTGGAGTACATTTCCCAGGGGCGCAGCGATCACTGCAACCACAACACCTTTGGCGGACGCTTTTACTACCGCGACCTGTCGACCGGTGAGAGCGAGACCATCGAGAGCCTCTTCAAGACCTATATCGAGGCGCCCACCCTGGCCCTGCAGAAGAAAAAACCGTGGGTGGTGTCGGTGCTGTGGGACAACGCCGGCGTGGGGCGCTTTGATGACGACAATTGCTACACCATCACCGGCGAGACCCATAACTCGCCCTCCAACATGGAGGCCTACGGCGGCGCGATTACCGGTATCGTCGGCATCTACCGCGATCCCATGGGTACCGGCAAGGGGTCCCGGCTGATCATGGGCAGTTATGGGTACTGCGTGGGGCCCCGGGATTACGCCGGCGATCTCAAACCCAAACTGCATCCCAAACGACTCTTGGATGGCGTGATCGAAGGCGTGCGCGACGGTGGCAACAAGAGCGGCATCCCGACCCCCTTCGGACAGGTGATGTTTCATCCCGGATATCTTGGCAAGTGCCTGGTGTTCGTCACCGCCCTGGGGATCATGCCGGCAACGGTCGACGGCGCGCCGTCGGACCGGAAGACCATCTACCCCGGCGATCTGGCGATCATGTGCGGCGGCCGGGTGGGCAAGGACGGTATCCACGGGGTGACCGCCTCGTCGGCCACCTTTTCCGCGAACACCCCGGCCGGCCATGTGCAGATCGGCGACCCCTACACCCAGAAGAAGATGCACGATTTTCTGCTGGAGGCCCGTGACGAAGGGCTGATTCGCTTCATTACCGACAACGGCGGGGGCGGACTCTCCTCGTCGGTGGGGGAGAGCGCCCGTTTTTCGGGCGGCTGCGAGATTCAACTGGAGAAGGTGCCGCTGAAATACGACGGCCTGGACCAGTGGGAAATCTGGGTTTCCGAATCCCAGGAGCGCATGACCGTGGCCATCGATCCCAGGCACCTGGATCGTTTCATGGCCCTGTCGCGGTTGCATGCCGTGGAGAGCACGGTGATCGGTACCTATACCGACAGCGGCAAGATTCACATCACTTACAACGGCGTCACCTGCGCGTACGTCGATCTGGATCTGCTCACCTCGGCTTTTCCCAAGTGGGAATTCGAGGCGGTCTGGCAGCCGCCGGAGCGGCGCGGACTCAGCGAGCCGGTCTTGGGCACCCCCATTGATATGGCCGGCCTGATCCTGGATCTTCTGGCCCGGCCGAACATTTGCTCCAAGGCGTGGGTCACCCGCCAGTACGACCACGAGGTGCAGGGCAGCAGCGTGATCAAGCCCCTGGTGGGCGCTGGTCAGGACATTCCCACAGACGCCGCCGTGATCCGTCCGGTGCTTGCCTCCCAGTGCGGACTGGTTTTCTCCCAGGCCCTGATTCCCATGTACTCGGCCATCGACGCCTATCACATGACCACCTGCACCATAGACGAGGCCGTGCGGCGGGCCATTGCCGTGGGCGGCGACCCCGGTCACCTGGGCGGGGTGGACAACTTCTGCTGGCCCAACATCCAGTATGACCCAAAGACAAATCCCGACGGCCGCCACAAGGCCGCCCAACTGGTGCGCGCCTGCAAGGCTTTGGAGCGCATGTGCCTGGCCTACGGGATCCCGCTTTTGTCGGGCAAGGACTCCATGTATGTGGACGGCCACCTGCCGGGCCGTTACGGCGAAACCCACAAGGTCTCCGCCCTGGAGACATTGCAGTTTTCGGTGACCGGCGTGATCGACGATGTTCGCCAGTGCATTACCCTGGACAGCAAGGTGGCCGGCGACCGGGTCTGGATCGTCGGCATGACCCGCGACGAGTTGGGCGGGTCCGAATATTACGACCATCTGGGCAAGATCGGGGTCAATGTGCCCACCGTGGACCCCGAGGCTTTTGCCGAGGTGTACCGGCGGATGGCCGATGCCATCCGCCAGGGGCTGCTGGCCTCCTGCCACGGCGTTTACCGCGGCGGCCTGGCCGTGCACTTGGGGCTGGTGGCCATGGCCGGTGAACTGGGGATGACCGTGGATCTGGCCAAGGTGCCGGCCGGGGACGCCTTGCGCAGCGACACCCTGCTGTTCTCGGAAAGTGCCGGCCGGTTTATCGTTACCGTGGCACCCGACAACCAGGATGCCTTTGCCGCCCTGTTTGCCGGCCGGCCGGCCGCCTGCGTGGGCGAGGTGACCCAGGCGCCGGAACTGGCGATTACCGGAACGGATGGCAAGAACCTGGCAACACTGAGCGTAGACGCAATGAAGGCGGCCTGGAAACGGCCTTTTGGGGATCTGATATGAGTGTGAAACCGAACGTACTGGTGCTGACGGGCTTTGGCCTGAACTGTGATCATGAGACGGCGTACGCCTTTGAGCTGGCCGGTGCCGTGGCCAACCGGGTGCACATCAACACCCTGATTGGCGGAGATGTCCGTCTGGACGATTTTCAGATCCTGGTCTTCGGTGGCGGCTTCAGTTGGGGTGACGACCACGGTGCCGGGGTGATCCAGGCCCTGCGCCTGAAAACCAACCTGGGCGACCGGCTGCTGGCCTTCGTGGCCGCCGACAAACTGGTCATGGGCATCTGCAACGGCTTCCAGACCCTGGTGAACCTGGGCCTGCTGCCCGGTATCGACGGCGACTACACCTGCCGCTCCGTGGCCCTGACCAACAACGACTGCGGCAATTTCCGGGATCAGTGGGTGCATCTGGCGGTCAACCCCGATTCGCCCTGCATTTTCACCCGGGGCATCGAGACCCTGGATCTGCCGGTGCGCCACGGTGAAGGCAAGTTCTATGCGGACGACAAAACGATCCAAACCCTGTCAGCGGGAAACCAGATCGCCCTGCGCTACGCCCTGCCCGACGGGCGGGTTGCCGACGGTACCTTTCCCCACAACCCCAACGGATCCCTGATGGACATCGCCGGCATCTGCGATCCCAGCGGACGGGTCTTCGGCCTGATGCCCCACCCCGAAGCCTACAACCACGTCACCAACCATCCGGCGTGGACCCGTCGCCTGGAAATGGACAAGCGGCGCGGGACGGTGCCCCCAACCACGGTGGGCGAGGGGATCCGGGTGTTCGAGAATGCCGTGGCCTACTTCAGCGGTTGATTGTGTCATCGCCGGCCTTGCGGACCGTTCATGTCGTTCAATAAGAAATATTTAAAAGCGATCTTCAAAGATGAACGGATCCGGTCCTGGCTGCAATTCAGCTTTTTGAGGATGTGGCTTTCCCGTTCATGCGTGCTTGCCGGAGGTGGCATACTGCATCGTGTAAAGCTTGAAGTACTCTCCCTTTTGGACGAGCAGGGTCTCGTGGGACCCCGTTTCCACGACATGGCCACCAACGATGACGGCGATGTGATCGGCGCCGGCAATGGTTGAGAGCCGGTGGGCGATGACGATGGTCGTGCGTCCGTGCATGAGGTTTTCAAGGGCCTTCTGAACCACGGCTTCGGCTTCGGAATCCAGCGAGGAGGTGGCCTCGTCCAGGATCAGGATCGGCGCATCCTTGATCAGCGCCCGGGCAATGCACAGCCGCTGTTTTTCACCGCCGGACAGGCGGCCGCCCAATTCACCGATCATGGTATCGTACCCGCTTGGAAAGCGCATGATGAAATCGTGGGCAAACGCCGCCCTGGCGGCGGCGACGATCTGTTCCTCCGTGGCCTCCGACCGGCCATAGGCGATATTATCGCGGACGGTTTCGTTGAAGAGGATCGGTTCCTGGGTGACAATGGCGATTTGCCGCCTGAGATCGGCAACGGCAAATTGGCGGATGTCAATACCGTCAATCAGAATTTTCCCCTCCGTGACGTCGTAAAAGCGGGGAATCAGATTGGCCAGGGTGCTTTTCCCGCCACCGCTCATGCCCACCAGAGCCAGCACCTCCCCCGGGTTGACGCTGATATTGACGCCGCTGAGAACGTCCTGGTCCCCATAACTGAAAGAGACGTTTTCGAAGTACAAATTATGGGTGCATGAAGCGATCTCATGGGGGGTGGGCGGATCAATGATGTCCGGTGGGGTTTCGATAATATCGAACACGCGATCGGCGGCGGCCATTCCGCGTTGAATCGAATTGTTCAAGCGGCTGATTTTTTTTACCGGATCATACAGAAGCAGAACACAGGCCAGGAAGCTCATGAATGTCCCCGGCGTGGTCTTGCCGGCGATGACCTCAGATCCGCCGTACCAGATAACAAAAGCGATGCCCAGCCCGCCGAAAAATTCCATGACCGGGGAGGAGATGGCCTGTACAATGACGCCTTTGATTTCCAGATCGAAGAGTCGACTGGTCCGATCAAAGAAACGCTGCTTTTCATGCTGTTCCATGCCGAAGGCCTTGACGATTTTGTTGCCGGCGAACGTTTCG
Source organism: Desulfosarcina ovata subsp. ovata (assembly GCF_009689005.1). NCBI lineage: Bacteria > Pseudomonadati > Thermodesulfobacteriota > Desulfobacteria > Desulfobacterales > Desulfosarcinaceae > Desulfosarcina > Desulfosarcina ovata. Next base: position 7,614,896 of record NZ_AP021879.1, read on the forward strand.
TGCAGGAACGCGTTGAGGTCGGCCATGGCCTGCTGGCAGCCGGTGCTGACCCGGCGAACCTTGCGGCCCAGGATAAACACCGGCCAGAACGCGGCAGGAAGAACGATGAAGGCAAGAATCGCCATGCGCCAGTTCTGGTAAAGGATCACCGCCGCCAGCCCGATGATGGTGGAGATGTCGCGCAAGGACGAGGTGACGGCGGTTGACACCATCGATTTAAGGATATTGACATCGTTGGTGATTCGCGACATGAGGGTACCGGTGCGTTCTTTCTGAAAAAAGGCCAGGGACAGATCCTGAATGCGATCATAAAGCTGGTTGCGCAGCCGACGAATAATATCTTCGCCAACGTAGTTCATGAAATATTCCTGTCCGTAGCTGCCCACCCCCTTGATCAAAAAAACGGCAATCACCACCAGCGGCAGCAGCAACAGCCCGCTGGTATCGCGGTTGACGAAAATGTCGTCGATCACCGGTTTGATCAGGTAGCCCATTGCCGTCGTGGATGCCGATACCAGCAGGCTGCACCCGGCCGCCAAAATCAATCGTCCGCTATTTTTTTTGATCAGGGACAACAGGTCTCGATGGCGATTTTTTATTTTCATGCCAAAGAAATGGTTCACATTCATTCCCTTTGCTGCGGGTCACTGCCCTGTTTATTGCGAACTCAATGGTTCAGGCTATTAACCCAAGGACCGTTTTTTGTAAATGATCAGGATTGAAATGAACGGAAGGTGGCTCCATTCAGGAAGGGCCGCTTTGTGGGATAGGCATTGCCAAGGCGTAGCCGGCATTATATAAAAACGACCAAAAAAGAACCTGCTGGCCTGGCAATACAGCTGGTTTTTGTCCGCTGAATCCCAAGGCGGACCCACACTGGCGAATGGACGGTAATAATGCCCTATGATGAAATCGATCTGTCAAAAATAACCACCTATTCGGCTGCCGGGCGGGCATCGAAGGTTTCCACCAATATCGAGGGAAAGCCACTGCGAGCCGGTATGCGGATGGCCGAATTCCTGGAACGCCTGCCGTCAGTGCTCAAGACCGACGAACTCAAGGCCGTGGCCCGGGCAGTGGCGGCGGCCCGGCGCCTGAAAAAGCCGGTGATCGTGATGTTCGGCGGGCATGTGATCAAGACCGGGTGTGCACCGGTGCTGGCCGGACTGGCTGCCGACGGCTTCATTACCCATTTGGCCTCCAACGGCGCCGCCGCCATTCACGACACCGAACTGGCCCGCTTCGGCAGCACTTCCGAGGATGTGGCCGCCCAACTGGCCGACGGCTCCTTCGGCATGGCCGCCGATACCGCCCTTTTGGTCAATGACGCGGCCCGGCGGGCAGCTGCCGGCAAAGAAGGCTTCGGCGAGGCGGTGGGGGCACTGCTGCTCGAGGAAAACGCGCCCCATGTCGATCGGGCCTTGATCGCCCGGGCCTACCGTCTGAAAATTCCCTACACCCTGCATGTGGCCATGGGCACCGATATTGTTCATCAGCATCCCACGGCCTCCGGTGCCGCCATCGGTGAGGCTTCCCTGCGGGATTTCCGCATTTTCGCGGCCAGCGTGGCCGAATTGGGCGGCGGCGGGGTGGTGCTCAACCTGGGCAGTGCGGTGATCATGCCGGAGGTGTTCCTGAAGGCCATTTCCGTGGCGCGCAACTTGGGCCATCCGGTCGTGGACTTCACCACGGCCAATTTCGATATGATCCAGCACTACCGCCCGGGGATGAATGTGGTCCGGCGGCCGGTCCTGGGCGGTGGCAGCGGATACGCCATTACCGGTCATCATGAGATCATGATTCCCTTGCTGGCCGTGGCGATCTACGAGGCGGCATGATCGTTAAAAGTGCTGCAAAAGACGCTGGTGTATGCTATGTAAGCCCACTTTTTGACGCATGGATTGGCGGGATGGTTAGCCCTTCGCCAATTTGAATGAAGCAAGAGGAGCAACCATGCTTGACACGATGATCGATCAGCATGTGCGGTGTCTGCAAAATCTGAAAACCATCGCGCCGGCGATCCAGGCTGCCGGAGAGACTATGTTGGCCTGCCTTCTGGCCGGCGCCAAAATCATGGCCTGTGGCAACGGGGGCAGTGCCGGTGATGCCCAGCACTTTGCCGCCGAGATCGTCGGCCGTTTCGAACGGGAGCGGAGGGCTTACCCGGCCGTGGCGCTGACCACCGATACCTCGATTCTCACTGCCGTGGGTAACGACTACGGGTACCGGGAAGTTTTCGCCCGGCAGGTGGAAGGACTCGGCCGTTCCGGCGACGTGCTCATTGGCATTTCCACATCGGGGCACTCCGACAACGTGATCCGGGCCGTGGAATCCGCCCGGTCCATGGGGATCGCCACCATCGGCCTGCTGGGCAAGGACGGCGGTGCTCTGAAATCGCGGGTCGACCGGGCCATCGTGGTGTCCAGCGACACCACGGCGCGCATCCAGGAGGCGCACATTTTTATCCTGCACTACTGGGCCTGGCAGATCGAGAGCGGATTGCCGGCGGGCAGGGGCGATTCGGTATGACGGCACCTGTATCTTCCCTTTACAAGGATCTTCCCGGCCGCCTGGAGCGGACAACGATGCTCGTGGTCGGCGATCTGATGCTGGACCGCTACTACTGGGGCGAGGTGCGCCGCATTTCCCCCGAGGCTCCGGTGCCGGTGGTCAAGGTCAACGAGAAGACCTTCTCTCTCGGCGGTGCCGGCAACGTGGCCGCCAACCTCGCCGGGCTGGGCTGCCGCGTTTTTCTGATGGGGGTGGTCGGTGCCGATGCGACGGCGCAAAAGATCAGCGCCATGCTGGCAGACGCCCATATCACCGATCACTGCCTGGTGGACACCCGGCGGCCCACCATTACCAAGACGCGTATCATGGCCGGCAAGCAGCAGGTGGTGCGGCTTGACGAGGAGAGCGGCAACGACATCGATGCGGCCATGGCGGCGAGTATCCTCGAGTCGATCAAACCGATGCTTTCATCGGTGGGCGCGGTGGTCCTTTCTGATTACGGCAAGGGCATGTTCCGGCGCATCGACGACGTTCAGCGGATCATCCAGGCCTGCCAAAAGGCGGGGGTGCCGGTTTTCGTCGATCCCAAAGACAGTGACTGGCAGCGTTATGCCGGCGCCACTGCGGTAACCCCCAACACCGCGGAACTGGAGCAGGTGCATGGTGCCCGGATTGGCGATGAGAAGTCCCTGGTGGATGTTGCCGGGACGTTGCGCCGGCGGCTTTCCCTCGACTGGCTGCTGGTTACCCGGGGGGGCAGGGGGATGGCCCTTTTCGGTGATGCCAACGGTCCGGTGATGATTGCTGCCCGCACCCGGGAGGTGTTTGATGTCTCCGGTGCCGGCGACACGGTCATCGCCACCCTGGCCGCCTGTGTGGGCGCGGGGCTGGATGTTGCCGCTGCCGCCGGGGTGGCCAATGTGGCGGCTGGTATCGTGGTTGCGAAAGTCGGCACGCAGCCGGTGCGCATGGACGAACTGGTCCGTGAACTGGCCGACACCGGGCAGTCGCGGCCGTCTTCAACGCTGTGGAAGGTTGCCGACCCCCAGGAGGCCGCGGCGCGGCTTTCCCGCTGGCGGCAGGCCGACCAGCGCATCGTTTTCACCAACGGTTGCTTCGATCTGTTGCATCCCGGTCATGTCAGCCTGCTGCACCAGGCCCGCCATCTGGGCGACCGGTTGATCGTGGGCCTGAACACGGATGCCTCCATTCGCCGGCTCAAGGGCGAGAGCCGGCCCATCCTGCCCGGCGAGGACCGGGCCGCCATCCTGAGCGCCCTGGAGGATGTGGATATGGTGGTTTTCTTCGACGAAGACACCCCATTGACCCTGATCGGCCAGCTCAAGCCGGACATCCTGGTCAAGGGGGCGGATTACCGCATCGAGGATGTGGTCGGCAGAAACGTTGTCGAAGCCTACGGCGGCCAGGTCCGCCTGGTGGATATCCTGCCCGGGCACAGCACCACCGCCATCGCCCGCAAACTGTCATCCAACGGCAATCAACCCGATAGAGGAGAAACCCATGGCCATTAACCCGGAACTGCTCGACATTCTTGCCTGCCCCAAATGCAAAGGCGACATTCATCTCAACGAGGCCGAGGACGGCCTGGTCTGCGATGCCTGCAAACTGGTTTACGAAATCCGCGATGATATTCCGATCATGCTCATCGAAGAAGCCAAACCCCTGGCCACTGCGTAAGCGATCCGGTTATCCATGAGCCGCCCCCAGCCCCCCAAACCGGCCAAGCCGATCGTGGGATTTTTTTTAAAGGAGCGATCCCTGGCCGCGGACATCGCCGGGATGCTGCAGGCCCGACTGGGCCCTGTGGACATGATCAGCCCCTGGCTCGACTTTGATTTTACCAGCTACTACGAAAAGGAGATGGGGGCGCCCCTTTTCCGTCGGCTGATGGTTTTCAAACCGCTGATCGAACAAACCCGGCTGGCCGCGATCAAACGGATGACCAACGAACTGGAAAACACGCTTCAACGCGGGGGCCGGCGCCGGGTGAACATCGATCCCGGTTACCTGCTTCCCGAACGCTTTGTCCTGGCCACCGGGAAGAATTTTACTCACCGCATCTACATCGGCGAGGGGATTTATGCCGACCTGACCCTGATTTACCGGAAAGGCGTTTTTCGCACGCTGCCATGGACCTACCCGGACTATGCCGACCGGCGTCTGATTGACTTTTTAACCCTGGTTCGAAATAAGTATATGATCGACCTTAAAAAAGAGCTGGCCCGGAAGCCGGATGCGCTGCCCGGCAGTGCATCGCCCGACGCCGGCGGGGAGTTTTCATGATCAAGAGCATGACCGCCTACGCCCGGGTGGAACAGCAGGTCGCGCCGTTCACCTTCCGTATCGAGGTGCGAACGTACAACAGCCGCCACCTGGACGTGGCCCTGAAACTGACCCACGGTTTCGAACCGCTGGAGGAGCGCATCAAGACCCGCATTGCCGGGACCGTGGCCCGGGGACGGGTGGAGATCCGTGTGATCATCCAGGACGAGTCCGAGGCGAGCACGGTGTTCGAGGTCAACCTGCCGCGGGCGAAAGCCTATCATCGGGCGCTGTGCGATCTGAACCAGGCCCTGGGAAAAAGCGACCCCGTCGCCATGGAGACGGTCCTGGCCACAGGTGGGCTGATCCAGACGGTAGAGGTGGAAAAGGATGTGGATGCGGTCTGGCGGCAGTTACAGCCGTGTCTAGCCAAGGCGCTTGCCGATCTGGACGCCATGCGCCGGGTGGAGGGGGCCAATCTGGCCGAGGACTTCAAACAGCGCCTGGCTGCCATCGAAACCATGCTGGCAGAGATCGACGCGCAGGCCGGTCAGGTGCCTGAAATGTACCGCCAGCGGCTTGTCGAGCGCATCGAGGCGCTGACCCATGGCATCGTCGAGATCGATCAGACCCGCATTGCCCAGGAAGCAGCCTTGTTGGCCGACCGCAGCGATATTTCCGAGGAGATCGTGCGGGCCAGAAGCCACATCCAGCAGTTCCGCTCGCTCATGGCCGACGACGCACCGGCCGGCCGGCCGCTCAATTTTCTGCTGCAGGAGTTCAACCGCGAGTTCAACACCATGGGCTCCAAATCGGGCAAGGCGAGCATGTCCCACACGATCGTGGCGGTGAAATCGGAGCTGGAGAAATTGCGCGAACAGGTTCAGAATGTCGAGTAGACCCACTGAGCGGATCGGGGAGCGCTGATCATGGAAAAAAAACTGCTCAATATCGGTTTCGGCAACACGGTGGTGGCCGAACGGGTGGTGGCCATTGTCTCCCCCAGTTCCTCGCCCATGAAGCGGCTCAAGGACGAGGCCCGCGAACAGCGGCATCTGGTGGATGCGACCCAGGGACGGCGGACCCGGGCCATCATTGTCATGGACAGCAATCATATCGTGTTGTCCGCGATCCAGTTCGAAACCGTGGCCCAGCGGTTCGAGGATTTGAAAAAGGAAAAGGTGAGTGTGAATGGACCCGATGGCCCCCAATGATCCGGTCGCACCGGATAAATCTGCTGGCAGTGGTCGTCTTTTTGTGGTTTCGGCCCCGTCGGGTGCCGGTAAGAGCACCTTGTGCCAGGCCGCCCGTAAGCAATTGCCGGACCTGGTCTACTCGGTCAGTTCGACCACCCGCCCACCGCGTTCCGGGGAGCAGGACGGGCGCGATTACTTCTTTGTCAGCCGCGAGGATTTCCAAAAAGGCATTGACAAAGGCCTGTGGGTGGAGTGGGCCCAGGTGCACGACAACTACTACGGTACCTCGGCCCGTTTTATCGACGGCCATCTGGCCGCCGGGCGGGATGTGCTCATGGACATTGACGTCCAAGGCGCCCGGCAGATCCTCGAGCGGTATCCGCAGACCATCACGATTTTTATCATGGTCCCCTCCATGGCGGCTTTGCGCCAGCGGCTTACCGCCCGCGGCCAGGACGACATGGACGTGATCGAAAAACGACTGCGCAATGCCAAGGCGGAAATCGCCCAGAAGGAACGCTACCGGTACGTGGTGGTCAACGATGACTTGCCGGCGGCCATCGACCGGTTTGTGCGCATCCTGAAAGGTGAGGCCGACTGAGATGGTTCCCAAGAACCGCCAGCGGCGGCCCGGACCGAATGCCAGGGAGGTATTATACGGCTTCCACCCGGTGATGGAGGCGCTGATGGCCGGCCGGCGGCGCATCAATGCCGTGATGATGGATCGCCAGGTGCCCTCCGAGCGCCAGGGCCGCGTCATCGAACTGGCCCAACCGCGCGGTATCCCTGTTCAGACGGTGACGGTAGAGGCGCTGCGCGCGGCCTGCGGCAGCGACCACCATCAGGGGGTGGCCATGACGGCCTCGCCGTTGCCCATGGCGACACTGGAATCGCTCTCGTTGCCCGAAACCGGTGGCGATGGCAGCTGCCTGTTGGTTCTTCTGGACAGCATCAAAGATCCCCACAACCTGGGGGCGATCGTGCGATCTGCGCACTGCGCGGGGGTCGATGCCCTGGTGATTCCCAAGGACCGTGCCGCCGGGGCCACCCCGGCGGTGTCCAAGGCCTCGGCCGGTGCCCTGGAACACACCCGGCTTTGTCAGGTGACCAACCTGACCCAGGCCATCGAATGGCTGAAAAAAAAAGGCGTTTGGGTGGCCGGATTGGCCATGGAAGCGCAGCAAACCGTTTTCCAGGCCGATCTGCAAGGCCCCCTGGCTTTGGTGGTGGGCGGGGAGGAGAAGGGACTGCGACCGCTGGTGCGGCAGGCGTGCGATTTCCTGGTCTCCATCCCTCTGTGCGGCCGCGTGGATTCGCTGAACGCTTCGGCTGCCGCCGCGGTGGTGCTCTTTGAAACCTATCGTCAGCGGCATGAACAGCACTGACCGTCCAATGGTGAACGATGAACCAAACATTTCCTCTCAGGAAGGAGGTGGGGCCGATGGCCAATGCAGAGAAAATCAAATACTCCCAGTTTGCCGAAGCGATTGTCAGCCTGATGAAATAGACACTGGCGGTAGGGGCCGGGCGATGGGCGGGCCGGTGGTTCGGCGCTGGTTGTTTAGCGCGATTGATGCCCTTTTCCCGTTTTGTTGCCGGCGTTGCGGTCACCTGTTCCTGCGCGGCGGTTCACAGCGGCCCGCAACCGACGGGGCCGTGGCAGACCCGGATCTGTCCCAGGCCCTGGCCGATCAGTTCTGTCCGGTCTGTCGTCAGCGCTGGACGGCGGTATCCTCGCCTTTTTGCAGTCGCTGCGGTCTGGTTTTTAAAAGCCGGGAAGGCGACAATCATCTGTGCGGCCGTTGCCTGGAGCGACCGGGGGCCTTTACCCGGGCCCGTGCGCTGGGCATTTACGACGAAACCCTGAGATCCGCCATTCATGCGCTGAAATTCAGGGGGATCGTCGCCTTGGCCGTCCCACTGGGTGACTTGCTGCTGGACGTCTTCCGGCGTCATTGGGAGCCAGGCGAGATCGATTTGGTCGCACCGGTGCCCCTTCACCGCCGGCGTTTCCGCCAGCGCGGTTTCAACCAGGCTTACCTGCTGATCCGGCACTGGAACCTCCCCACCGGAGGCACCATCGTCCGCGATCTGTTGGTGCGCCGGCGGGCCACGCCCCCCCAGACCGGCATGGACCGGCGGCAGCGCCGGAGGAACATCAAAAATGCCTTTGGGGTTAGGCAGCCCGGCCAGGCCGCCGGGAAACGGGTGCTGCTGGTGGACGATGTGCTGACCACAGGCGCCACTGCCGATGCCTGCGCCCGGACGCTTTTGCAGGCCGGCGCCGAACGGGTTGATCTGCTCACCCTGGCCAGGGCCCTGTGACCCTCGGCGGCTCCAAAGACGATGCTGTTGAAAAAAACGGTTGAGAGTCGGTGTCCCTTGCTGCTGCTGAAAAGAGAGCAAAACCAGCTGTTTCAATTCCCGGCCTTGAATCGTTTGCCGGGAGTGATCCACGCGATCACCACTCGGGCGGGCGGGGCCAGCTGGCCGCCTTTCGAGGGGATGAACCTGAGTTTCGGTGTTGGCGACGATCCGGTGGCGGTCACGTCCAATCGCCGGTGGCTGCACCGGCTTACCGGTGGCATTCATGTGTACAGCCGCCAGAATCACGGGACCACCGTCGGGGTGATTACACGGCAAACTCTGGGTGACCGTGACGCGGCCATCCAGACGGCACCGGTGGCCGCCGATGCCCTGATCACCGATGTGCCCGGCATTCGTCTGCTGATCCAGACCGCCGACTGCCAGGCGGTGATGCTGGTCGATCCGGTCAAGCGGGTGGTGGCCAACGTTCACAGTGGCTGGCGGGGCAGTGTGGCCAACATCATCGGCCATACGGTGGCCCGGATGATCACTGGGTTCGGTTGTGACCCCGGCGGCATGACGGCTGCCATCGGGCCTTCCCTGGGGCCGTGCTGTGCCGAGTTTGTCAACTATCGGACGGAGATCCCCGAGCCGCTGTGGCGGTTTCGGGTGGGGACGTGCCATTTCGATTTCTGGCGCATCAGCCGGCATCAACTGGTCGCTGCCGGTCTGTCGGCGGATAACCTGTTTGGTGCGGATATCTGTACCCGTTGCAACCCGCATCTTTTTTTCTCCTACCGGGTGTCGCGGCAAACCGGCCGGCTGGCCGCACTGATCGGTCTGGACGAACCGGTTGGTGGAAATCGTTGATTGACGGAGGCAGGGCTGCTTGAAAAGGAAATTTTACGATAGGGACGTGAGGAATTGAACGCATGATCATTCAGGATGCCATCGTGCTGTGGAATCAGGCGGCGGCCAAAGGATACTGGCGCCTGGGGCTGGCCTGTAGCGCCGGATTCGAATCCGCCCGGCCCGGGCAGTTCGTCATGGTTCGCGTGGGCCGCCAGAACCGTCCCCTGCTGCGCCGGCCCTTTTCCCTGCTGGGGCTGATTAAAGACGGGGAACAGGTGACCGGGATCGAAATCCTCTTCAAGGTGGTGGGCAAGGGCACCGAAGCCCTGGCCCGCTGCCGCGCCGGAGACTGGTTGTCGGTAATCGGGCCGCTGGGAAACGCGTTTCTGGTGCCGGACGACTGCCGCCAGCTGATTCTGGTGGCCGGCGGGGTCGGCGTGCCGCCGATCCGTTTTCTGGCGCAGTCGCTACTGGAACGAGAGGGGGCGCTGGATCGCTGCGTGGTGTTCATCGGCGGGAGAACCAAAGATGACCTGGTCTGTATCGGTGAGTTCGACCTGCCCGGATTTTTGCTGGACATTTCCACCGATGACGGCAGCCAGGGAAGTATGGGGGTGGTCACGAAAAGTTTGATGAAAACCCTGGATGCCGGTGCGGCCGACCTGATCTGTGCCTGCGGGCCCCCGGCCATGCTCAAGGCCGTGGCGGACATCGCCCTGGCGCGCAACATTCCCTGCCAGGTCTCCATCGAAGCCATGATGGCCTGCGGCATGGGCGCCTGCCTGGGGTGTGCCGTTCAGACGCGCGGCGATGCGGCGCGGTATCGCCACGTCTGCATGGACGGCCCGGTTTTCGATGCCCGCGAACTGGTCTGGTGACCGTGCCCGTCAGACGTAACACTTTAAGATTGACTTGAAAAATCAGCTATGGTAGAGGCACGTATTCCGATCAAGACCTTATCCGATGCCATGCTATCTTCGGAGAAAGGTCGACTCCCATGAAAAAAGAAACAAGAACCTGGATACGGGACCTGGCTTTTTATTCGAGCCTGGGCTTCTCCGTGTCACTCTCCATCTTTATCGGGTTGGGGATCGGGGTGTATCTGGACAGGCGCTTTGACACCGCACCATGGTTGATGCTTGTTTTCCTGGGGCTCGGTATCGCCGCCGGATACCGCAACATCGGCCTGGCGATTAAGAAGAGCCGTAAACTGTGACCTGAAGCCGCGAAGAAACGACGCCTACAGTGAACATTCAGCAGCGCTTACTCACATTCGTCACACGGTCCAACTGGGTGCTTCTGGCCTCTGTCAGTCTGCTGGGGTTCGTGGCCACTTCTCCCTCGTTTGCCCGGGGGCTGATCTTCGGCGGCCTGATCGTTACGATCAACTTTCATCTTCTGGCCAGAACGCTGAAAAACGCGCTCCGCCCGTCGCGGCTGGCATCTCCCAATGTGGTTCTCGTTAAATATTACATCCGCTTCATCATCAGCGGCGTGATCATCTTTTTTCTCATCCGCCAGCAGGTGGTGAATCCCATCGGTCTGTTTCTCGGTCTTTCCGTTGTGGTGGTCAGCATCACCCTGGCCACCATGGTTGAGCTTAAAAAACTAATTTTCAAGGAGGCGGTCTAAGGATGGAGCATCCCTATCTATTTTTCGTCAAGATTTTTGAAGCGATCGGCCTGGGACATTTCGCCCACACTTATACCCATGTGGTTTACTCCTGGGTGCTCATGGCGATTCTGATCATCGGCGGCGCCCTGGCCACCAAAACCATTTCCATGATTCCGGGAAAGACCCAGAACCTGTTCGAAGTGATCGTTTCCGGAATTGAGGAGTTCATGGTGGAGACGGCCGGTGAAGAGGCCCGCTGGCTGTTCCCTTTGGCGGGTACGGTTTTCCTTTATGTTTTTATCGGTAACCTGATCGGAATCATCCCCGGATTCTTTCCGCCCACCGCCAATCTCAACACCACTGCATCCGTTGCTATCGTTGTCGTGGTCTTCACCCACGTCATTGGTATCAAATATCATGGTGCGAAATACATCAAACACTTCATGGGACCGGTCTGGTGGATGTCGCCGCTGATCTTCATCATTGAGATCATCGGTCACTTGGCTCGAATTCTCTCCCTCTCTTTCCGTCTTTTTGGAAACATGATGGGACACGAGATCGTTCTGGCGATCCTCTTCGGTCTGGCCGGTGCTTTCTTTGCGCCGCTGCCGATCATGGCTCTGGGTATTTTTGTGGCCTTCGTGCAGGGATTTGTCTTTTTCCTGCTCTCCATCATCTACTTCTCAGGAGCCATGGAACACGCCCACTGATGCGGTAGCCGGCATACTTTGGATGAATGCCGATCCGCCGGTCAGCGGATCAGACCCGCCGGGTGGATTGGCTCAGGTTCAATCGAATTGGGGTAACTGGAAGAAGCCCTAACAACTATCAATCTTTTTAAGGAGGACGTGGAGAATATGGAAGCATTACAGTTTTTTATCGCATGTGTGACCGCCGCTGGGTTTGGTATTGCAATCGCCGCTTTCGGTTGTGGCCTCGGACAGGGCATGGGCCTCAAGGCCGCCGTTGAAGGCATCGCCCGCAATCCCGAATCTTCCGGTAAAGTCACCGTGACCATGCTGATCGGTCTGGCCATGATCGAATCTCTGTGTATTTACGCACTCGTTGTTTCCCTGATCCTGATCTACGCGCATCCCCAGGCTGCCGCCATCGCCGGACTGCTTGGCTAACACTGATTTTTCAGTACCCAGCACCTAAAAAAAGCCCCCTGCTGTGGCAGGGGGCTTTTTTTATGCGCCGCCAGCGAATCATGACGGCATGCGGTTTCCCAGAACCTTTTTAAGGTAGCGGCCCGTGTGGGAATCTTCGACCTGGCAGATATCCTCAGGGGTGCCCGCCGCCACGATGAATCCGCCACCGTCTCCTCCCTCCGGTCCAAGGTCGATGACGTGATCGGCCGTTTTGATGACGTCCAGGTTGTGTTCGATAATCACCACCGTATTACCGGCATCCACCAGGCGGCCGAGCACACCCAGCAATTTGCGGATATCGTCGGGGTGCAGGCCGGTGGTGGGTTCGTCGAGAATATACAGTGTATTACCGGTGCTGCGCCGACTGAGTTCACGGGCCAGTTTAATGCGTTGGGCCTCCCCGCCGGACAGCGTGGTGGCCGACTGGCCGATGGGAACATAGCCCAACCCCACATCGGCCAGGGTTTGGAGCTTGGTGCGGATGGCCTCGACATTCTGGAACATGGCCAGCCCCTGATTGACCGTCATGGCCAGCACTTCGGCGATGTTTCTGCCCTTGTAGCGGATTTCCAGTGTCTCCCGGTTATAGCGTTTGCCCCGGCACACATCGCAGGGGACATAGACGTCGGGCAGAAAATGCATCTCGATGCGGATAATACCGTCGCCACCGCAGGCTTCACAACGCCCCCCACGCATGTTGAAGCTGAAGCGGCCCGGTTTATACCCGCGCATGCGGGCCTCCGGGGTACGGCTGAACAGATCGCGGATCGGTGACAGCAGACCCGTATAGGTTCCCGGGTTGGAGCGTGGGGTTTTACCGATGGGAGACTGGTCGATGTCGATGATCTTATCGACCCGTTCAAGCCCGGCAATGGCCCCGAAGTGACCGGCCGACAGGTTGAGTTGCTGCAGACGCCGTCGGGCGGCCCGGTAAAGGGTCTCGATGACCAGGGTGGACTTGCCCGACCCGGAAACCCCGGTGACGCAGGTCAGCACCCCCAGGGGGAAGGTCACGTCGATGTTTTTCAGGTTGTTCTGGCAGGCACCGGTGATGCGGATTGATCCCTGGTCGGCGGGCCGGCGGCGTTCCGGCAGATCAATGCGCAGCCGTCCGGAAAGATACCTGCCGGTCAGTGAATGGGCATCGCCCAGCAACTGGGCGGGGGTGCCCTGGAAGACCACATGGCCGCCCTTCATTCCGGCGCCGGGGCCCATGTCCACCACATGATCGGCGGCAAGAATGGTCTCCTCGTCATGCTCCACCACCAATACCGAGTTGCCCATGTCGCGCATGCGGGTCAACGTGCCCAGCAGTCGGCTGTTGTCGCGTTGATGCAGACCGATGCTGGGCTCGTCCAGCACATAGAGAACGCCGGTCAGTTTGGCGCCGATCTGGGTGGCCAGGCGGATGCGCTGGCTCTCTCCGCCGGAGAGCGTATGGGCCGGCCGGTCGAGGGTCAGGTAGCCCAGCCCCACATCTTCCAGAAACGCCAGACGGGCGACAATCTCCTTGACGATTTTCTCGGCGATCAACCGGCGTTTGCCATCCGGATGGTGGGCTTTGAAGAAACGCAGCAGGTCGCTGATCGACCGTGCGGTCAACTTAAAGATGGGGATGCCGTCGATTTTTATCTGCCGGCTTTCCCGGCGCAGGCGTGAACCGTGGCAATGCGGGCAGGCATCCTCGGCCATATATTCAGCCAGGGTGTTTTTTTCTGCGGTTGAGCCGGCCTCGGCATATTGCCGGCTCAGTTGGGCGAGAATGCCTTCAAACGGTTTGGGCGTTTTTGTAGCGTGGCCGGCGGAACCAAATGGGATCTTTTGGTCTCCGGAACCGTGCATAAGCACCGATCTGAAGTGGTCGGGAAGATCCTGGTAGGGGGTATAGATGTCCACCCCGTAAAAGGTGGTCAGATCCTCCAGAAATTCGGCGAAGGCGACGGAATGGCGCTGGGCCCAGACGGCCACCGCGCCCTCCCTCAGGGAAAGCTCCGGATTGGGAACGATTCGAGCGGGGGAAAACGCCCTGACGATTCCCAAACCGTCGCAGTGAGGGCAGGCTCCGTGGGGTGAGTTGAAGGAAAAGCTGGACGGCGATAACTCCGGATAGCTGATGCCGCAGCGGAGACAGGCCGCCGTTTCGCTGAACCGCAGGGTCTCCTCCACGCTGTCCATGCGTTCTCCCACGAACGCCACTGCCACCTGCCCTTCGGATCTGCCGATGGCCAGTTCCATGGAGTCCGCCAGCCGGTTGCGAATCGTGGATTTCAGGATCAGGCGGTCAACGACCACATCGATCTGCTTGGGATGGATGCCGGCAGCGTCGCCCAGGCTCTCGAGATCATAAATTTTGCCGTCCATGCGGATGCGGGCGAAGCCCTCCTTGCGCAGCCGCTTGAACAATCCCTTGTGGCCGGAAGATGGATCGTGATGCAGGGGGGCAAGCACCAGCAGGCGGGCACCTTCCGGTCGCTGCATGACGGCGGTGACCATTTCATCGATACTCTGGGAGAGAATCGGCCGGCCGCACCGGTAGCAGTGGGCAACGCCGGTGCGGGCGTAAAGCAAACGGATGAAATCGTATATTTCGGTAACCGTGCCCACTGTTGAACGCGGGTTGTGGCTGGCTGTTTTCTGTTCGATGGCAATGGCCGGGGAGAGGCCTTCGATCAGGTCCACATCGGGTTTTTCCAGCCGTTCCAGGAACTGCCTGGCGTAGGTGGAGAGGGACTCCACATAGCGGCGCTGGCCTTCGGCGTAAAGGGTGTCAAAGGCAAGGGTCGACTTTCCGGAGCCGGAAAGCCCGGTGATGACCACCAGTTGGTTGCGCGGCAGGCAAAGACTGATATCTTTCAGGTTGTGTTGCCTGGCGCCCTCAATGGTTATGGTGTTCAGGGCTGTCACGGATTTGGATGGATGCCTGATGTAAGCGTCATTAATGTGTCGGTGTGACGGCAATCAAAGGGCCGATAAGCAACGCCCATCATACCGGGGACGTTCTGTTTTGTAAATTTATTTTACCGTCACCGGCCCATGGCGGTACGCTGGTAAGCGGGCAGATCTTTTTTTGATACCGATAGCGGTATTTTTCTTTCCTGCCGGAACTTAGGAAAAATATTGGGGGGATAAAATCGAAAATCATAGAAAAACAGAAGAAATCATAGAAAAATTGAGTTTACCGGTTTGTCCACACTTTGTTGATAACTCCCGATCTGCTTAAAATGCTTATGGAAAAATCCTGGCATCAAAAAACCTTGTATTTCGAAGCAGTTGCTTGGCAGTTAGACGGTAACTATCCAAAATCAAAACAAAAAATATTCTTTGTTAGTACCGTGTTAATAAAATGTTTAACCTCCTGTCTTTCGTATTGACTCCAAACCGCCGGTTCTGTATCTATCTCAGCAGTCGCCCTTTCTTGCGACGCCCTTTCCGAAAATCC